>JBNKNM010000288.1:0-6199 GCA_050293845.1 Pseudobacteriovorax sp.
GTTGCTCCACTAAAAGAGATAACAACTTTTTCTCCAAGGTTTCCACACAAATCAACATAGAAACTGACACAGCCCTCGATAAAAAGGGATTACCCTGTTTTGATATAATAAATGTTGAATTGCTGCAACGGCTTGCAGCATACCCGTGAGCTGAAGTGTGATCCGGGATGGGGTACGACCCCCTATGACCGATTTTCCATGCGATTCTTTTCTTTTAATTGCTGCCGAAGGTGATCAGCTTCTGGTGAACGGGGATGTTCTTTCCATAGCTTATCCCTGAATTGCTGAGCCTTTACTTCATCCCCCTTTAACTGCGACATTTGCGAGAGTCGCATGAGAAAGTGAGGTCTCCTCGCACTATCATCATAGCGAACCAACATTTGCTGAAATGCGGAGAGGGCCATATCATAACGTTTCAGACGATAAAGGCTTTCTGCCTGGAAGTAGCTCACTTCAGAGCGTGCTACTGTGGGCACAGAGAGCAAATAATCCGCATCACGCACCACCATCTGATATTGCTCTTGATTGAAAGCATGGACCAAGTCTCGGCTATTTTTTAATTCAGGACCGGTAGATCTCTCTTGGGGGTGCTTTAGCTTCCAAACCAACAGGGAAAGGTGATCTAAGCTTTCCTCAATAGCGAGTAATTTAGCGGAGTATTTAACTTGTTTGCTCCTAAGAGTGTCATCCTCCGCCTCGTCTTCACTTTGGAAAGTTGCTAAATCTTGTTGTATGCCATCGAGACGTTCTTCCAGTAGGCTAAGCTCTTCAAAGAGCTCGTCTTGATTCCTCTCCATTTCTCCCAGTTCAGAATGTTGATCACTTAACTCAAGCTGTGTTTGATATAACTCTTTTTGCTTCGCATATTTTTCTGCATTCTTAGTTAAGCATCCACCCACCATTACGACGCTGATTAGCATCAAAGTTAATTGCCAGTTCATAATCGCACCTCCCCAACCTTGTATGACTCCCTTTACATGCTCGCCTCTCCATAAATACAAAGCAAGAATTGTTCCTACTAATATGACGCAGTCAAGGATTCTTGTCCTCCACTGAGAAACTCTCTACAATTTACTATGTTAATCGTCATCCCTACCCATGACGTATGTAATAGCTGTTGTCACCGTAGCTGATCGCAATCTTGTCAAATTTTTTAAAGAAACTCTTGAATTTTATCTTCACACCCTTCTTTGTCGGACGTCCACGTTTTTTAACTTTCGGCGGAAGAGCCGGATAATGTGCTGCGCAGTTGTGTTGCACTATGCTAACCAGAACAAATCCTATTTTTGCAGCCTCAGATATCATGGTCTTTACGGTGTAATAGGCATCAGCTACGATAATAGCTTGCCGTTCAGCATCTGTTGTAATCTTATCGATAAGCCCAGTAAATCGATGGATAACTGACTGCTGACTGCGATTCGAGTAAACGATGCCGTCGTGAATCCTAGCAATTACTGGAATAGCCGCTAGTCTCCCTAATGGAGAGACCACCACCAACGAAGTCGCCTGGAGAAAATGTCCGATAATATATCCCGCCTTAGAGTTGTTTTGTGACTGTTATTGCATGAGTTTCACTACAGGCATTTTTTTACCTTCCTTAGCGATCTTGATGCCATCACCCAATAGAACCATATAGCCATCAATGCAAATGGGAGGAAAAATTTTGAGGCATACTTTTACCCATAGTTTTCGCAAGCGATCAAAGTCGAGAGCGTCGGACTGGCAAACTCGTAAGAGGCTGTAGTAGGCAGTTGATTTCAAACCCAAAGCGCTGACAATGCTACTCAATCCTTGCAAATCTGTCCGTATTGCCATTCCTGCGCAAAGAATTTCAGCCCATAGAAACGTTGAAATTCTGGAAAAAGCACCTCGCAACTCAGAGAATGCTTTGCTCCATTCAGTCCAAAGAATAGAGTTCATAATCAATCCGTTGATTGTTGTTTGGCGCAAAAGTCTTACGGATCTTCTGATTCTCTGGCAATCATAATATTATAGGGGGAGTCAGGAGCCCTTCGGGGCACGCAAAAGAACTCGTCACTCTCAAGATATAAAGAAAGCCCGTTCAATATTTAATTTGCCCCTTCGATAGCTCCTACTATCTCTTGGTAGCGAAACAATCATCGTTGATATTAAAAGCTCTTAAACTACACCGCGAAAAGTGCAAGAAACTTAATTTTATTGATTTATGTGCAACCGATGCCTCACATGTTTGGCAAAAGAAAGAGTCCAGCGATTTACCTTATAAGGGAAAATCCTTAAGAAACTTCCGCAGATCCATAATAGGAAAATTAACTCCATAATAACGGAAGGAGTTCCAATATCAAAATCGTAGCTTAAGGTGTTAGATGGTTTGTCAGGGACCCTTTATGTATAAGATTTTGATCTTATATTGTTTATGGTAGGCGCAAAACTGAATTTTTCAGATAAGGAGTCACCAATGTTTTACAATAGAGATAGTGCCGCGCAAATGCTGGCTGATCGTTTAAAAGGACTTTCATATAAAAATCCAGTAGTTTTGGGTATCCCGCGTGGCGGAGTGGTTCTTGCGACAATTATAGCAAGATCCTTAAATGCTGATCTTGACGTACTCTTAGCAAGGAAGATAAGTTCACAAGACCAACCGGAATTCGCAATAGGTTCAGTAAGTGAAGATGGAGAGGTTTATGTTTATAACAAGGAGTTGACGAGGGACGCCTTTTTTGAAAGAGAAAAAAATCGGCAGTTTGAAGAAATTAAACTTCGTCGCTCTTTGATCAGACAAATAACTGAAAAAGTTAGTTTACACGATAGATCCGTCATAATAACTGATGATGGCATTGCCACAGGGTCAACCCTGATAGCGGGTCTGCATGCTGTTTACCTACAAAAGCCATATGAAGTTATTGTTGCTACTCCTGTTGCGCCTCCTGGAACCTTGCAATCCTTGAGCAAGCTATGTGATGAGATTATTTGCATCGACTGCCCTGAAAATTTCAGGGCCATAGGGCAATTTTATCAACAATTTGATCAAGTTTCAGATTTTGAAATGCTAAAAATTATTAAGGATTTTAAACAATACAAACAGAAAATTTACGAAAAGGATACAAAGAAAGTTGACATTTTAAATTGAGAATACGAGGAATTCTTTAAGAAAGGTGCTGAATGGAATCTTATTCAAAGGGTGGAATTTGAATCTGTTTAGTAAACTACTATGAAAAAAATTTATGCAAAAACTATTAATATACTTTTTTTAGGGTTGCTGAATTTTTGCTGTAATTCCGCTTTATCTAGACCTCAGCTAACCCTTAATTTTTCTTTTTTTGAGTCTGAAAATTGGCTAGCTGGATTCGCTGACTATCCTGCGGGAGAAGAAGATTACTACGAGCTTAGTTTTGGATATACAAACCTTCCTGATCCATTATCCGAATATAGAGGTGTATTTCTTAGTGGTACTAATCATAGCGATGACTTATTCATGTATGTAAAGTCTGAAATTTCTAATTTGTTACCAAATACAAAATACGAGATCAAATTTCTGCTGACTATTGCCACAAATGCACCCAATAATTGTGTCGGCATAGGTGGCGCTCCAGGCGAATCCGTGGCGATTAAAGCTGGTATCGCTAGTCAAGAACCTCTTGTCTATGTTGATGATCAAAATTATTTTAGAATGACAATAGACAAAGGGTTCCAGTCTTCTTCTGGAAAAAATGCTTTATACCTAGGAAATTTTGCAAATAATTTAGATTGTAGTTCTTCTATTGGAGAGAGGATTTACATGTTAAAAAGCCTGACATCAAATGAAAACAGCTTAATCTTAGAAACTGGCAACGATGGTAGTGCTTGGATAATTTTTGCCACTGATTCTGGTTTCGAGGGAAATACCAAAATCTACTTTGTGGATGCTACAGTATATTTAATCCTAGATTAATAAGGTTAAAGCCTTTCGAAAGAAGCGTTTGGAAATACGAAGTTCTGAAGAGATTTGATATTGACGGGAGCAAAATACAGTCAATGCGAAATGTTTTAGCTAGTGACGATCCAAAGGCCAAACTTCGTGCTATCGCGGACGATAACGATAAAGTTGTCGCCTTGAGAAAATCAACAAAGCACATCTCAGGGAGGGACTTTGAGGATTTAGGACCAAGTCCCTCTTTACAGAAACGCTTTGGTTACAGGAAAAGACCCTAAGAGCTATGTCATGATTACTCATAGTCTAACCTATGGGTTGGAATGGGAACCCTATGGCTTTGGTAAACCGCATCAGGGAGAAAAATGCGGGACTCGAGTAAATAGGTATTTCTGGCCCTGCTTCCGCAAAAGTCTCGTCAAGCTGAATGGTCGCTTGGTTGTCCGATGAAATTGATGCTGCTACGGTGCCGAAAGGGCAAGGGCTTCCGCCATAAGTAATATCAGTAATTGTAAGGGGGGGGTGCTTCCTTAATGGAGTCTGGTTCTGCAGCAGAAGCTTGCGTGAAAACGAAAACAGTACTTAGCATGAAAATCTTTGGATCATGCATACATCTCTCCATGATGATGAGTTATCCCTTAACACTGAACAACGTTTTGACTCAATTTGAATTCGATAAAATTAAGATAAAAGTCGTCGCAAATAAAACAAAAAAACACCCATTATCTTAGAAGCGCGTTACAAGGCTTTAGCAGCATACTAGCCCCAGGCTAAGGCTAGGAGGAGGTTTTCCCATCCCAGTAATAAGATGTAAGTATGAAAATGCAGGCATTTCACGCTTGTATGAGTTCGTCCTATATTTTCGAAAATCTAAACCTTGTGCGAACTAAGCCAGTAATAAGAACAGCCAAAGTCAATTAATTCAAGTTCTTATTGATATGGCATGCAAATTGATAGGCAGGAAATGAAAGAGTGATTGTTCCTTTAAACAAAGGAGAATGTACAATGAAAGCTTTAGCTAAGTTTTTAATTTTAGGCTTGTCTCTTTCCACTTCAAGTTTGTGCTTAGGAGTTAACCCTGACCCAGGTTCGGTATATTTTTATGAAGATATTGCCTATGGTGGAAATGGCTGCCCTTTAGGAACGGTTCGCGCTGATATTAGTGAAGATCAGCAGGCGATTTCGGTTTTTCTCGATGAGTACTTTGCAAATGTAGGTCCCGATACAGCTCCTAGTGTTTCCAGGAATTGTAACTTGACGCTGCCAATTCATATTCCCACTGGATGGCAGTATACCCTTGTAAAAATCAATTATAGAGGTACTTATTATTTGGATAGCGGAGTCTATGTAACACAAAATTCGGAATACTTTTTTCAAGGTGATTCAACAGGACCTTCATTTTATTCACGATGGAGAGGACCTACCTATGATGAAGTCGACTTTAACTTTAATGATTTTGTAAATTTGGAAGAAGGTCGATGGTATTGGTCTCGTTGTAACACCATGAGAGATTTGGTATTACGGACCAGGCTATCGGCAAATAATATGCGAAATAGAGACGGTTATGGATACATTATTAACGATTATATAGAAGCGGAGAACGCATACTCTCGAGTCTTTACCTATCAAGTGGTTTGGAGAAAATGTCCATAGTTGGGTTGTTATCACGCTTTCTGGGAAGGTATGGGGTTGCAGTTAGCTTTGATCTTGTCACCTTCACAGAAAGTTCTAAGACTGCTGGTTTCATGCCAATGCTTTCGAGAAACCTTCAGTCTTTTTTGTTTTTTTGGCCGTTTTTTTTATTGCTCTAGGTTCTTTTCTATTTAGTATTTCTGGGACTAGATTCGTCATTAATGTTGCCATGAGCACTCTTTGCATATGTTCAAGTTGCTCATCTTTCAAATTTATCGCATTTGACTCGTTGCTGACAACAGTAGCTACTGTTAATTGAAAACTGATTCATTCGACCGAAGCTTCGGCGTGTTTGGCAGCATTTACTATATACCAACAGACGTAGTTATAACTTAAAATATGAATCCAAAACTCCCTAGTGACCATTTCTGATGTGTTCCATACTAAAAAAATTTTAATATCTCTTAAAGCAGTTTCTACGAACCAACGTTTCCTATACTTCACTCCAACATAATTATTAACGCCTAAAAAAGTAACAAAAAAGCCACATCAATTTGAATACAAGACGGCTTCCTTCTTTTAATCAGATACGAAAGCCGTAAGCTATAGTAATCCAGATAATTTTTTTGGGTTTTAAGCCTTTGCAGAAGCGGCTTCCAATTTCTTAAACTTCCCGAA
>JBNKNM010000289.1:0-6156 GCA_050293845.1 Pseudobacteriovorax sp.
TATCCATATCCCCATCAAGATCTAAATCCTGTATCTCTATATCATCTAGAATAGTGTATACATCGTGGTCCAGTATGGAGTGATCTCGCCAGCTCAATCCATCACTGGTTAAATTTTCATTCCAACCGATATAACCCTGTTTAGAAAATACAAGATCTATATCACCATCGTTATCTAAATCGACAGGGACGATTGAGTCAATATTCCTAGTGTTTTCTCTTATAATAACGGGCGATTCCAAATCATAAGGCATTGTCCAAACAGGTGGTCTGGCGGTTTTGTTGTTTAAAGGTGCATGATCTTCATGATCGGCAACACCATCGTTGTCGTCATCTGGATCATAGAAATTCGCTAATCGGTCACCATCTGTATCCAATGAAACAACAGGGTCATGCGGTAAGTCATCTTCTTCATCAACGACACCATCATCATCATCATCGTTATCGTCATGGAAAACAGTTACCCGGATCATCCGACTATACGAAAAGTCGGTATCGAAGACTTGAATAGTAAAATTATATTGATTGTTTTTGTCGAGGTCTTTAGGCGCGTCTACAGATTGATGTGCCGTCAGTGACCACTCGCCAGTTTCTGAATTCAGCTTAACTGCATTACTATCATAGCTTGGTATAAGTTTATAAGAAAAATGGTGCCTCTCGGGTCCGTCCGCAATCAAAGCTGAAGTGATTGTTTCACCTTCTGCGATATAATAATGCTCTTGAGCCATGGAAAACGAAACAAGTTCTCCTCGATAACCATCTAAGCGAAGCGTCGTCAGCTGACCTGTGTTGCCAAAATCTACGTAAATAGTCTTGCTAAAGTTGAAAGGATTCTTCCCGAATGGATGGTTCACATACTTCCATTCTAAGCTATTCGAGATATATCTATCTTGTGTCAATCCTATTGACTCAAACCAATCATTAGCAAATCCCTTAAACAACCCGATCGTATCCTGATCCCCGTCTCCATCTACGTCTATAAGTTCAGGGAAATCGAATTCATCTCTTTTCTGATCGTCAAGACGTATCGATCTAAGATTAAATATGGATCCCGCACCACCTATATTCTCAAAGTAACTTAGGTAGCTCCAAATACCACGCATAAAGCTGTAAGCTATCACGTCAAGGTCACCGTCATTGTCGATATCCTCAACTGCAAAATCAAAAGATGCATCTTCTGAGATGTCACTATATTCGTCTAGTTGCAGCAAGTTCAAAGAAAATGAATCTGAGTGATTTTCTACCCAGGACAATTTGCTTCGAACTCTTGAGTACGAATTGGTATATGATTTTAGTAATACAATATCGATATCACCATCAAGGTCTAAATCTGCATAGTGTCTATTTAAGGTATGTCTAGCATCGAGAGGGGGTAGCTGTACTGAAAACTCGGATTCAAATTGCATTCCCCGATTTCTGAGTATATTTAGAAGGCCGCCAGAAGTACGCGCAACCAAATCGGTATCCCCGTCAGAATCAATATCGATGAAGTCAATATCCTGCAGTCCACGACTTTCATCTAGCGTTTGAGCTACGAAACTAGCGCCATCGGCGAGGTAGGCTACTGTGGCTCCAGTGCTGGAAAGCATTGTAATAATGTCCATGTGGCCATCATTATTTACATCACCAATATCGATTTGCTTACCATCCACGTCGGCGACCAAAACAGACTCAACAAAGGCTGTCGGCAAAAGTGCATTATTAAGCAAAAGGTTTACTGAAGATTGAGATTTTTCTTTGTCGAAAACAAGAAGAATTACGTCCTGAAAGCCATCCTTGTTCCAATCTTTCACTACAAAGTCAACAACTTTAACAGCCTTGTCACTCTCTGTAGTATTTATGGCGCCATAAAACGGTGCAATCGGTGATATCGTTGAATCTGTATTCATCCATTCCAAATTCCGATTTCGATTACGGTCACCAGATTTTACGGAGAATGATACGTCCACCGACCCAACAGAAAGAATCGCTGTTTCTGTTTTACTATATAAATTTGCTGTTTTAACCCGAACGGTTATAGATTGATTGGGGTTTATTTTACGCGGTTCACTGGAAAAATCAGATACGATTGAATAATGGATACCAATTTCGGTGTTTACTTCCTGACGAATAGAAAACTCACCATTCTGTATGGAAACAGGAGTGTTATTAGAAATTCCAGTGATTTTGACAGTTTTTGATTCGACCCATGTGTCTAATTGATTGTACCAATCATTGTAGAGAGACAGAGTGAATGGATCTGGCTCCCAATCTTTCGGTGTTTTCGAGTCATTTTCACAGCCAACAAGGAACATTCCGGCCAAACACCAGATTACGAGGTACGCAAACCTTTGCATGTAACTTCCTAGATATAGTTTACTAAATTGATGAGCAATTAAACCAAATTGCAGGGACTTTAAGCAACAAGTGTATACACACTCAGTCTTTACTTTTTGAAGTTTTAATCGCAAATATGATCCAAATCTATGGAGTTAAAGACACGGCGCAATAACTAATGGATAAGGTAACTTCAATTAAGTGATTCAACCTCAAAGTCACAGACGTTTCATACCATGCGGTTGGCGCGCCCAATGATCGCGTCAACCAGCACCTGCACCTTAAATTTCGGCTCGACCCTTCCAAAGCAAACGGCCATAATGGCGTTTTCTTATTTTGGTGTGTTTTATGTCTTCATCCGCTGTCACCCTGGCCCAGTTGGAAACCCAATCCCCGCAAGAACGTTACGATTACCTGCTGACGCAGGCGGTTGAGCAGCAAAAATTGTGGATTCTTGTTGGCGATAGCGGCAGTGTGCTGCTGGATTGCGATAACGAGGAATGTGTGCCAGTGTGGCCTTCAGAAGAGGCGGCAAAGGCGTGGATTAAGGGCGATTGGGCCGATTGCACGCCGCACAGGGTAAATTTAAACGATTGGCCAGAAGCTTAGGAACCTTTATTTTCTTCGATTGGAGATATATAGGACCATGCGCTGTTTTTTATATTCACCCCCACCCTCACTTGCTGGAAAGAAGAACTGATTAGCTATTCCTTGTTCAAGCGGGCACTCTCTTGCCACCTGCCCTAGTTCATATGGTTTGGTTTACTTCCCGGGCTTAACCTTGTCGACTACGGGAATCATTCGATCTGTTTTTTTCGACTGGTTCACAGATAGAAATCGTCTAAAACCAGGTTCTACTAGTTATTAGCCTTGGCAATTTGCAATACTTTAACGCAATGAGTTGTTGATTTATCCAATTACACTACTAAGCGATATCCTAGCGAGAATTTGCAAGTTCACGGTGGTAGAACAAACGATAGTTGAGCTGGGTCGATGGTTACCCAGACAACCAAAACTTGGTTAGCCTTTCTTTGCTGCTCCAAAAAAAACACGACGGCTCGACAAATCATTAGATCTGTCGAGTACCATTGCATTCGTTTGAATGGAAAATCAATCCATCTACAACAAACCTGAGCAGAGAATCTACTGAACCTTCACGAAAAACCGCATAGTCGATACCGCTACGCCATCTGAAGCCTCGACATAGGCAACGTATTCGTTGTCTAAGTTAGTATCAGCTGGAGCCTGCGGATCAGCACCATTAAAATAGAGCTCTCGAGCATTGGCATTTAAAGTGAAGTTTTTTGCATCTCCCGTTTCAAGCAGTCGCAATGTAATGTCTTGAACATCGCTATAATCTAATCTCAGAGGAATAGTGATTGGATTTCCCTCTGTGGTTAGGCGGCGAATGTATCGATATTTATATGAATTCGATAAATTGCCATATCCAGAAATACTAATATGCAAATCTGAATACGAATTTAACGTTAAGTCACCATGATTTAAAACTTCAACACCGCTGTATGATCTAAGACTGAACACTTCTTCAACTAAAGGTCCATGATTTTCATAAACTTTGATATAGGGTACAGAATAAACATTCGCCTGAGTACCTAAATCCTTAACAAAATAGTCCGGTTTAGAGTCAAAATTGAAGTCAATCACCGCACTCACGGGTGAGGATATTCTTGGTATCCACTCTACTTGCCAGTCCATAAGTTCTTCATTCACTAACTTAAACCATGCATTGCGCGAGTTCAGTAGATCGTATGTCAAAAGTTCGTCAGCGCCATTATCATCCACATCTACTGCGTTTAATACCGTCACCTTCTCAGAAAAGAGAGGTGTTGGCTGGAATTCACTATTTAAATCACTGTCAAGCTGGCGAAACCAAATGGTGCCCTCATCAGTCTGGGCAATTAGTTCAACTCGGTTATCACCATTCAGATCGGCAGTATGAAGGTTTTTTAAATTAGCTACGGTCCCGACTTCGGCTACTGTAAGCGATACAGCTGGTGTATAGCTGAAGTCAACAATCGCGAGTTCACTTGTACCATCTTGTCGATAGCTTATCGGAAATGATAAATCATAGCCGCGATTCAACGGTAGGTTATAGACAACAATTTGGCTACCTAAGCCTGCTAATGTGTAGGCTAATGTGTAATGCTCTTCTACAGGATCATAAAGGTTAAACTCTAATTGTCCTTCACTTTGGGTAACAATTACCGGCTTTCCAGCGACAGAAGATGCAAACATAGTGGCCAATCGCGATGTAGTGGGCCGAGCCATAAGCTGTTCTTCGGAATAATTTACATCATCGCCTACATTCCAATACACGAACGATTTATATTCGATACCATTAGATGATTCTAAATGAATATCAATATCACCGTCTCCGTCGAGATCTTTCGACACTTGACGTTGTCCAGATCGTTGAATAGATGTTCTCTGGACTAAGCTCTCATCATTATAACCAATCCATTTTGGTGCCATTGAAAAGTCTTTATTTAACGGTCTGGCGTCCTCCCAATCGTAAAAGCCGTCGCCGTCTTTATCAGAGTCAATTTCATCAGCATAGCCATCTTTATCGGTATCTTTTGAATAGATTGAGTTTAAAGGCAGGTCATCTTCATCATCCATTACACCATCATCGTCATCATCGTCATCGTCATGATAGACATGTACTTGAAACTCGCGGGTCAGATTGGCAACTCCGTCAGTTAACCTAACGTTTAAACGGTAGATGTTGTCGCCATCCGCATCTTGAGGTGTACTAGCTTGAAACTTATCTTTAAATGACAAAGTCCCCCATTGTGTTAGCGAAAAATACTCACTATCTAATCCAGGTACAATATAAAACTGAGGGTAATATGGATCGGGATCTTTAGCCGTTAAGCGCCAATATAGTCCGTAGTTGTCATTTGCATACTTGCTGGTTTTACCGAAACTGTTCCACTGTAGTTGCCCGATATTGTTTTCGGTTGATATCACTTCCAGTAAATCGTCTGAATTTATATTCGCAAAGGCCATGCTTTTCGCCTTCGGAAAATAATCGTCATTAAATCGTCCTTCCTTTGTAAAAAGAAGATTTATTTGTCTCATAACCAAATCTAAATCTATTTCTTGCGCAGACCTCGTCGGAACTGCTAATTGATAAACTCTTGCCTCAGGCTTGACTGCCACAGTCAAATTTATTTTTTCAAATCGCCCTTCAACATTCCTCAACCAATCGAAGTCAGATGTCGTGTCCCCTAATGTGACGATGTCAATATCACCATCGGATTCTAAATCCGCAGCTAGCAGTCTTTTGGGGTAACCGACGTCCGCAATCTTTTCACTTATGAACTCACCATCTTCATCCTGTCGAAACAAGAAAATGGATTTGTCTCCGATGGAAGCAATATCGATATCTAAATCACCATCGAGATCTACACTAACGAAATCTCGCATGTAATCGACATGAGGGATTTCGTGCAAATTCCATTGCTGACCGTAACCGTCTGCATTTTCACTCCAATGAAGAACACTGTTTTTCTTGTATATAACGTCGAGATCATCATCTCCGTCTATATCTGTCGTTTGTAGCCCGGAAACGTATTCAGAGCGATTTAAGCTGAGAATGGTCATGGCTTGCCACTCATGCCCCATGCCATCAACATTTTCACTCCACAGCACTTCTTTGCTCCTGGACAACACAACATCCAAGTCGCCATCACGATCAATGTCTTTCAATTCCAGCGTATCAAGATTGCTAAAAGTATCAATGGAATGGCTTTGCCAATGCTTGCCATTCCCTGTTTCATTTTCTAGCCAATAAACCACGTCATCCTTTGAGTAAATG
>JBNKNM010000290.1:0-6155 GCA_050293845.1 Pseudobacteriovorax sp.
GTGAATGGTTGGAAAAGTAAGAAGCGAAAGGAGTTTCGCGGTCGAGAACTGATCGGTTATTTGGCTGGATTGCCAATTGAGTTGAAGTTAGTTCTTTCAGAAGAGCGAGGAAGTCGCAAAGGTCGCAAATTCTTAGCATGCTCCAATCCTAACATCTCCCTAGGGACTGTGATCAGGGTATATCGAAAGCGTTGGGCTATCGAACTATTCCACAAGGAGGTGAAATCATTTCTGGGATTTGAAGACGTCAGTTGCCATAACTTCGCGTCTGTCGAGGCTCATGTATACTGGGTGTACAGTGCTTACCTCCTTCTCAGGAAGCTATTTCCAAGCTTTCAATCTGTGTCGGAACGGATGGATGCGGTAGAAAGGGAACTTGAAAAGCAAACTTTTCGCGACATTCTGCAAAAGTTAACCAGATTTGGTGGATACCAAGCTGTAAAATCCCACTGTTTGGAGGTGATCCGAGGAGACGTTGCAGCGTAATGCTGATGGATAGCTAAAAAATCATATTTTGGAAAAATTTTGCGCAACCTTTAAGTAATGGTACTTATCTTTTTGAAACCCGTGACAAAATCACTCTACAAAAGCTTGGCTTAGATACTTCTAAGAGAAAGCAAACTGTAAATCATGAGTTTAGCAAATACACGAACTGTGTTGAATATACAGTATTTTGTCATTCAAGTTCTAAAGTATCAAAACCACCAGAACAAGAAAGACAGACCTCAGGTGGAAGTGGGTACCAGCGATAGCACCGTTATCGCCAAAGGTTCTAGCTCTAAAGCATGTGATCCAAACCTAAAATCTTTCTGGCAATATACTGCTGGTAAAGAAAGCGGTGCGGACTAAAGCACGAAAGAATCCTCCATGCTTTAGCCGTGGGGCATGTCAATCAGATATTATTATTATTTTAGCCACCGGTGACGCCTACTGGCAATGCCACTGCGGGTGTGTTGGAAGTTTCCTTCTTTACAGGAGAAGAAATTGTTGTCGATTCGACTGCAGGATATCTGGGGTGTTCCGTTGGATGCCAACCCAAAACTAAAAGCATGGTAGCAAATCCCGCAATACAGGCTACCGGCAAATGCCATCCACCACGAATCCAATTTAACAGAGAGCGGCTTTCTGGAAAATTGTTGGAAAGAGCGACTCCAGCAGAGCTACCAAACCATGTCATAGAGCCGCCATAACCCACGGCATAGGCTAGCATGCCCCAGTCATAGCCTCCTTGCTTAATGGCAAGTGCCGTAAGAGGAATATTATCAAAGAAGGCAGAAATGAATCCAAGACTTAACGTGGAACTCCAAGAAGCAGCAGGAAGCTTTTCTACAGGCATCATAGAAGCGCTGATGACGAGAGATAACAAGAATGTAGCTCCCTTTGTGGCTTCAGGTACCGCGCTCCAATCAGGTTTCCTAAGAGGGGCTGCAACTAGGATAGCAGCCCATACGCCAATAGCTGGGAAATCTAGCGTGATATTGGTTACTAATGCACCGACAAGGATTAGGGCAACGATGAAAATTCTTGTATAGTCAATCTTCTCATGGGCTACTTTTTCGAGCGGTTTGAATGGTTGGTATTTGTGCTGCTGTATGGTAGCAATCCAGCTAAAAATACTAAAAGCAACTATACTTCCTAAGGCAGCATGTAGAACCATTTCTGCTGGAATACCAGAGATCCAAATCATGGTTGTGGTTGTGTCACCTAGAACGCTGTACGACCCACCTGCATTGGCTGCAGTCACAATAGCCGCAAGATAACCGATATGAACGCGATCGCGATAGATAACTTTTGCTAGAGTTCCACCAATGATTGCTGCTGCAATGTTATCTAAAAATCCAGAAGCGATGAATACAATAGAAAGTAAAACTAAACCAGCTCTCCAATCTTGAGGCAAGTAATGAGGAATTCTTTCCGGCAAGCCACTTTCTTCAAAGTGCTTAGCAAGAAGCGCAAACCCAAGAAGTAATCCTAATAAATTTATTATTGGTTTAGCTTCATGAAGAGCCATCTCAACAATGTCGAAATTTGTGAAGCCGAGTTTGTAGAGAACCACAGCACTGAGACCACTGATAGCGATACCAAAGGAGTGTTTGTGAAAAATAGCTACACTAAGAAGTGTGATGCCAAAGATCACGAATTCTAGGGGGAACAAGAGATTCACGGCTAATCCTTATCAAGTAGTTTACGGTAATCTTATGGTCATTACTCACCAAAAGAAGCGCGAACGATACCTAAATTTGAAAAATTTGAAAAGACATAATTATTAAGATTAGAAGAAGATTTTGCAGACTAGATATTAAAAGATTTCAAACAGTTAACGATGATATTGGCTGACTTTGAGTCATATGACAACCAGGAGTATCGAAATATGAATGTGGCGACCACATAGATTGTTTAACTGGCCGTTTGACCGAATAATAATCGTGGAAACGGGGTCATATGACTCCTTGGAAAAATTTAGCGAGGGAAGTTTGTTCCATAGAAAACTGCGCCGTAGTACACAATGTTCATATGCTGTGGGTCATGTGTACCAAAGTAAGGATAACCAACGTTGACGTCACCAATAGAGTTTCAGAAAGTTTTTCTACAATTTCCTTCTTAGCTCGTAGAAGTTTCCAAACTATTTTATTCAAGTACTTAATGGAAATAAAATGTCAAATAAGCAGAGAATATTTGAGGAAATAGCGGTCAAATTGGAATTCCCCAATTACTTTGGATATAATTGGGATGCATTAGACGAATGTTTAATGGACTTGGCTTGGACTGAAACGAGTGATGAGCGGACCAAAGGAAATGATGATTGTCCACCCACCAACTTTATCTTGGTATTTATCGTCAGTGAAGAAATTGATACTCCTCATTAAATTTGCTCTGGGTTTAAAATACCATATTATACCCTTACTCAGATTAACAATTTTATTTCGGGTGAAAACTACTAAGACCACATCAACATTGCTGTGGGAAGAGCTGTTGTTAAATAGATATTATTTTACCTATCCTTTGTTCAGCTCTGCACCAATGCCGCGGACAGAGCCACCGATTGCCGTAGATACTCGGAAGACTCCACCATCTGTACTAAAAATTTAGCTACCGATCTTCGGGCAATGGAGCTTTGCCCCGTTTCTCCCTTTGCTGAAGCTAGAATCGTCTCCACCTTGCTATCGCTACGAAGATGAACCGGCTGAATTAGTACCCATTGTAGATTACTTGATTTCACAATTATCTCTTGCTTTTCAGTATCCTCAATCTGCGGTTTTAAGAATAATTTAAAAAATAAGCGATCAATGAAGCTCAATTTGTCCCGACTGTCACCGACTCCAAAGCTGCTCTGGACGATCAGCTTCTCAACCCCATGATTATTCATTGCAGTGATTACGTTTTGAGTTCCTAACGACCTCACGCACATGGGGGTCTTTCTACTTCCAAAAAGCCTGACCAACAGGGGGTTTTCACTGATGCCAACGGTGACGATTACCACATCCTGACCGGTCATTGCTCTTTCTATATCCTGAAGGCACATCACATCGCCTCGGATCACCTTAAGTCTACTATCCCAACCCTTTAGTTTTTCCGGGCTGCGTACCAATGCAGATATCTGATGACCTTGATCAATCAGCTCGCGCATTGTAGCTAATCCAGTTCCTCCGGTGGCCCCTATAACTAATACCTTTTGAGAATCTTTCATGATCTATCTCCGTTTATGTTTTCATTTTTGTCTATCTAACAACAAATTTATTATCGCCAGTTCTATTGACAAAATAAAACTGATATTATGTAATAAAAAACAATTATAATTTGTGATTTGAAGGATATGATTTGAGTATAGATTTCAATAAGTTGCGCACTTTCATCACCGTTGCCAAGCTGCAGAGCGTGACCCGAGCGGCGGCCAGCCTTCATCTAAGCCAGCAGGCTGTGTCTCACCAGATTGCTACTCTAGAGTATGAGCTTGGGGTAACCCTATTTGTCCGCGCCAATCGTAAGATTTTCCTCAGCGCCGAGGGAAGGAGAGTGTTGAGCTTAGCTGAGTCAAATCTGTTACCTTTGGAAGATGAGCTAATCCACCTGAAACAGCAAAGCACTGAACTCAAAGGTTCCATTATTATTGGCTGTCTCACAGAGATCGGTCGCCAGTTCGTTCTGCCCTTGATCAGCAGGTTTAACCAGGATCATCCAGAAGTAAAGTTCGAACTGCGTTTTGAAGGGGATAAGACCACTGAGAATAGGGTTATGGAAGGTGAAGTGGACATTGGTATCGTTATCTTTAAATCCTTAGAGAACCACCTTGTAAGTCGTTCCTTTGCTACAGTTCCTTATGTTGCTGTTGCAAGCCCCAAACTGATTGCTTGCCAGGGGAGCATTAGCCGCATCAACCAACTGGCTGATTATCCTTTTGTTGACTTTCAGACGACCGCGCCTAGCTTTCGTGCTTGGATTAATAAAAACAGTAAGTCTCTTTTAGATAAGATCCTTTACAAACAGCCCGAAGTCGTGGTACCCGATGAGCGTGGGCTTAAACAGTTGATCTTAGCTGGGGTTGGCTTGGGGGTGATTCCCGAGTATCTGGTGCGAAAAGAAATTGAGCAGGGTAGCTTGGTGGAGATTCTGCCACGATCAAAAAAGGTAAGTTCTCAACTGGAACTACTCTATCTAAAAAAACGCCAACTCCCCAAAAGGGTTGCTGCATTTATCGATTTAGCTCTCGCTGAAAAAAATCTATTCTAGTTGAATAAGAAAAAGCCAAGAAGTACTGATTTACTAGAATTTACAATCAAATGATCAAGCTATAAATTCGCATGGGTATGGTATGATTTAGCAAAAAACCTGGTGAATTTATGCTGCCAAAAACGAGTTTTAAACAAAGCCAAATTGATCTCTTTAGAAATCGACTCTAAAACTTAATAAATCTGGTAGAAGTATTTACAACTTTTCAACTGTGATTCGGCAGTAGGATAATTTGATTCTGTTTCAGCTACCAGCTCTGATTTGATTATTTCCTAAAAGATCATTTTGAAATTGTACTGCCGAATGATAGTTGTATATGCCAGCTTGCCTAAGATACATGTTTTATATTGGAGCCTTCAGTTTGCAGAGTGACAAAAAGGCTGTTAGGCAAATCAACTAAAAAGCTAAAAGAAACATGCTTATCAGACAGTTTTTCACCCGTGTCATTAAATCTAATGGAGATGCTTCCATGGACGCTTTCTAAAAAGCTGCGAATGGCGTCCATTCCAACGCCTCGTCCGGAAATATCATCGATTTTTTCGGAAGTTGAAAGACCACTATGGAAAATAAGGTTAGCCGCATCTTCGGGATTTAAGGTTATTAAATTTTCTGCAATGCCCTGTTTTTTTGCGACTTCAATAATTTTAGGAATATTAAGCCCCCGACCGTCATCACTGATACAGAGAGTAGCTGATTTTTTACCATGTTCGATACTAATTGATATTAATCCTTCTTTTGGCTTTCCTAAACCAACCCGTTCCATGGGAGCTTCTATTCCATGGTATAGGGAGTTCCTCAGAATATGTACAAATATTTGTCTTAAAACGTTCTCCCCTTCGGGGCTCATGAAGGTATTCTCCATACCTATCATTTTAATTTTGGGTGTTGGTTTTTCTAGATCTTTAGCAAGGGAAGGTAAAGTTGTACAGCAATCTTCAATAATGCTAGTACAAGAATTAAAAAGATTTGTAAAAAAATACTCTTTAATACTAGTCAGTTGATGAGGTAATGGTCGCACACTAAGTAGATTTTCGTATATGTCGAATGCCATCGACTCTGAAATAGCGAACGATTTAGCTACTTGTAAATTTCTGCCTAGTTGTTGTTCAAAAACACGTGAATAATAGTGAACGACGGCTTCCACGGAGTCCATATCGTGGATCATACGTTCAATATCCCAACTGGCCTTAGGATTCTGTTGTAGGTATCCATAGTATTGTTCTACTCCATGGAAAACCTCTGTCATAGCTTTAAATTGAAGAGAACGAGCATTTCCTTTTAAAGTATGCATATTTATAAATAAAATTTTAAGGATATTTTTATCATTGTTTGATATTCTGGAACCTATCAATTTGCGATTTTCTGCTATAAATGATTCGGTGCTTGAAAGAAAGCGTAAAAAAGATTTTTCGGAAACCTTCAATAAT
>JBNKNM010000291.1:0-6072 GCA_050293845.1 Pseudobacteriovorax sp.
GGATATCTAAGATACCATCTGACGCACTGAAGGATGATAGATTTTTCAAACTGGGAACCTTTAAAACTAACCATTTGACACCTCAAGACCTGTTTAGCTTGATAAAGGTATCTGGTATTTTCGATAGTTACAAGTTTGCGACGGAACCATCCCTTTTCCGTCGAGTGCAAATTCGATTGAAAACGAGGTCTCTTTCGAGAAGGAACTCACCTTTGCTGAACTTGATGAAAACTACAGGGATCTAATTTGTGAGGCCGTGAAGCATTTCACCAATTTATTTAACTTTTTAATTACTGACTCTGCGATTCAAAGGCTATCAAGTCAATCTTTCGGTCAATTAGTCCAATGGATGTTTGTGCCTATATTCGTTTTTAAAAATTGGCTTCTATGCGGTTGGTGTGCGTCAAAAATTACCGTTTCTAACTCCTAGTCAAATTGATGGGTACAAAAAGAGTGAAGTCTCCGAGCCTGTTGTCTGAGGATGTTGGAAAGAACCTAAGTTATAATAGTACATATAAGCATGTAGAAACATCGCACCCGCATAACTCTGGATCAAATTCAACCTATTTCTTATTTTACTGATATAATATTAGTGTTAGAGTCGTCATCCGCAGCCAGCGATTTAGATAGGTTTGTTAATGACTGAAGGTAAAATAAATTTTGAATCAAAAAACTTTGACTTATTGTCAAGTTGTAGAGCAATTGTTGTTTCGATGAAAGATACCTTCCTACTGGATGTTGATATAAACTTCCCTTCTGGGAAGAGGAAAATTCATTACCCAAGCCTGTCCAAGTCTCGTCAATACAAAGATAGACTTGAATCATCTACCATTCGGACTGTTGTTAACGGTGAACCAATTGATTTCAAAATCTATAGTAATGGTGAAGTAAGATTCAAAAATTATTGGGCAAGCCCAAGATTTGATAATTTAGTCAACTTGATCAAGGAACTAATAGATGGGAGAAAAGTCTAAAACGATAGGGGAAATGGGCGAGGACTATAAAGAAAAGTTCTTTTCAAAGATTGGCTGGACACATGTTTCAGATTCAATAGACATACCTTACAAGACTGAAAAATTGAAAACAGATGGAGGAGGGAAGCCCAAGACGTCTCACGGGATTGATGCGGTTTACAGCTACTTCGACGTTTATAAGAGAAAGTGCATCTACGTTGTTGTTTCAGCGAAAGCATCCACTTGGCTGCAAACCAATAAAAATCCTAAGACAGTTTCAACCCTAGCTAAGAAGGTTGGAGATTGGATTCAAGAGCTAAACGCAAAAGTTACATTTGCTGGGTTATCACAAGAATTTCATGAAATGTTGGGAATTGACCCTTCAAGTAACTTCGAATTTGTAGGATTGTTGTTTTACTATTCTTATGAGGGCTTTAAAGACGATACATATTCAAGGGTTTTGAGCAGCGTTCCAATAAAAAGAAGCTTCGACTTTCGAGAGACTATCTATGTTGTTTCCAACAGAGAGATCGAGAAGATATCTTCTGTCATAAACCATCTTCAAAATAAAGGGGCATCCGAACCATTCAAATATTATTATCCAAATCTAGATCTTTATTCTCCTGAATCCAGCTGGGGATTCGCTCCGACACTAGAGCAGCTTTTTTCGAGTATGTTAGTCACAAGGATTAACGAGCAAACTATCGTTTCATACTTTGGTGAAACAGACGCAGACTCAATTCAAATGCTTCTTGCAACACTAGGGCATTTTCAGATTTTCCGAGAAGATTCACTTGAAATTGCTATATATTCCAATCAAAGTTTCGATGAGCCTTCAATCAAAAGAAAGATAGAAGATAGTCAGATAATTTTCGGTGAAAATGTCTCTTCTGCAAAGGTAGTAGGGATAGATAGAGTCACACCAAGATTTGAGGTCAGATGATGCCGCCAAAAAAAACTCTAAAGATCCCTAGTTCGTTATATCCTGGGGATCGTAATATTCGAGATTTGATTGTAGCCAAGAATATTAAGGCCACAGCGCTCAGGGAGTTTTTGCGTACAAAGGGGATTTTCCCTCATACAAAAAACCCATCCAAACTTGCCAACTCTTTATCGAGATATACCTTTTCATATAAAGAGCTTAATGAATTAGCTTCTTATGCAAATCTTTCTGATCATAGCCCAAAGACCACTGTAAATCGTTTAACCCTTGATGTCCCTATGGAAAAAATTGTAGATTTTTTGCGAGATGACTGTGAGCTTACAAACTATGCCTCATCAGTTAGAATTGATGATCAGCACAAAAATCCCACTTATAATGAAGAAGAAAAATCCGTTAAGATTACTCAACCATTTAAGAAAGTAGATTACAGAAAAACTCTCCTCCTTCAAGAAGTCGAGCACGAATATTCTATAAAGATTCAACAGATGCCGCCAAGCGAAGATGGAGAAACTAACTCCTACGAAGTGATATACTCAACGACTGCTAGTGAAAGCGAAAAATATTTCCACCAAGTCAGGGATCAGCTTGAACAACTATCACCAGACACTTCCTATGTTCATGAAATAGACCACAACGAACTAGTAGAGGAACAGTGGAATACTTTTTTTGACAGACTTTTGGATTGTAATATTGATGGCTATTCTTTTGATTCAGTAGAAGAAGTTAGACTAGAAGCTCCTTCCAGCTCAAAGGAAGAAGGTGATCAAGAGGAAGACGAAGAGGATTTGGTAGAAGAAGAAGAGCCAAATATCAAAACTTTGCATGCTAGTGGGAAAAATTTATCTGAAGTACAAGACATCAAAGACTATAGAGATAAAGGATACTTTATAGTTTCTCTAGATGCGTGGGTGAAAAAGGATATAACTGGCGATGAATCAAAAATGATAAAATATCGTGCGAGTTTTACAAAGGCAGGTAAATTTGAAACTGAAGTGATCCAAACGGCAACTTTGCGACATGAAGATGCAAAAACTGTATCTACATCATTTAACTTACCAAAGCCTCAGAGGATTGAGTTTGCTAGGTCTGTCCATAATGAAGCGTTTAAGATTTTCGATATCTTACTGAATCAAGATGAATAAGCTAGCAAGGCAAGATGAGGCAAGTAAAAGCGCCCCTAAATACTCTAAAGCTGAAATGGTCACTATTTTCTTATCAGCTCTGTACTTCCGTCCAACAAACAAAACTGAACCATTTGGAAAATTATCCGATCCTCGAAACTGCGTTTAATTACATCTGCTGCCGTATTGGAGACTTTCGGGTTTAGATTTCAAAACTATCAATTTTCACCCATTGCCATCTCGGCCATAATGGTTATTTGTGCAAAACCCCCGAATGGTCCTAATCTATATTCGTATCTATATGATTTTATATAGATATTCGAGATCGATACTAGGTTACGATCTTTCTCGATAACGGTCGTTAATAAGAAGCCAAATTGAGAATCGTCTAGGCAGCCGTACACCAAGGGGTTCACGTTATCACAAACCATTCTCAAAACTTCTTTGCCGGTTTTGCTGCCCAAAGATAAGTTTCGAGAAAAATCGACTTCAGGCTTTAATCACAGGGTTTCATGAGCCATGACTTGGGTATCGATCCTGATTTCTGCTGCCAATCTATGCGGTTAGCTCAAGACATTAGGACCATTCGGGGGTTTTGCACTAAAAACCAAACTGGGTTTCCATGAACTTTGATATTTGCACTAGTTGATGCACTGCTGTAGGCCGCATTCGACTGTTTTAGCGACTGTCAAAATAGCTGAATGCAAAAAGTACACTTAATGCACTGCTGTATATGACGAAAGAAACTACCAGCACTTAGAACAAAACCCCGATTTTTCGAGATTTTCAGACATGGCTATTTCAAGCTTTGACAAATCTTTTCCGCAATTTTTACAAGGGTTCTTATATGCAGTTAATTTTGGGGTTTTTCTTCTACTTTCGCATTTTGGGCACATGGTTGACTCGTAAAGGGGATAGTATTCAAGATTGCAGTCGAGACACACTGCTGACAAGTGGAATCCTTTTTTCCCATGTTTAGAATAATCAGTTAACTGTTCAGTCATGAGTTTCCTTGTGTTTTAAAGCTTAATAAGAGAATTCTTTAGCGCATTGAGCACCTATATATCCAAAAACTTGTTTTATTTTTAACATAGCAAATCACCTGAATCCTAGTGCCAAATCTACCAACCCAAACCCAATATTGACACCATGCCTCCTTCAGATTACCATAATTATGTATGGTATTAGGAGATGAAATGCAAACCCTACACAAACCAAGCCTTAAGACAAAGATATCACTACAATTTTGTGAAAACCCCGTATCTTGCGGCTTCCCAAGTCCAGCCATGGATTTTCTTCAGAAGCCCCTGGATCTAAACGAGTTCATGATAAAAAGGCCGACTTCAACCTATCTATTTCGCACCAGTGGCAACTCAATGAAGGACGCCAATATCAATAGTAGCGATATTCTTGTTGTCGATCGTTCATTAACTCCAAAGAATGGATCAATAGTCCTGGCGATCCTCGATGGCGAATTCCTAGTTAAGCGCTTCTTTCGCAATGGAGGCAGGGTCGAGCTTCGAGCTGAAAATAGCTCCTATGCACCTATTATAATAAAAGATGAGCAGCAATTGGAGATTTTTGGTGTAGTTACTTTTTCCATATACAGGCATGAATAATGATTTTTGCTCTAGTCGACTGTAATTCTTTCTATGTTTCATGCGAGCGCCTTTTTAAACCTCACCTAAAAAATAAGCCTGTGATCGTCCTAAGTAATAATGACGGTTGTACGGTTTCCCGATCTGACGAGGCAAAGGCAATTGGAATCAAAATGGGAGAGCCGTATCACCAAATTAAATTTGTGATTCGTAAAAACAAAATCGGTGTTTTTTCCTCTAACTATGCTCTTTACGGTGATATTTCCTCTCGCGTCATGAGACTACTAGGGGAATGGTCTCCAGACATTGAAGTATATTCCATTGATGAAGCCTTTCTAAGGCTTGAGAATTGTCCTACTAATAATGTGGAAGAGTATGCAGCTCGAATTCGTCAAGCGGTATTGCGGGAGGTGGGAATCCCTACTTGCGTAGGACTCGGACCTACTAAGGTTCTTGCAAAAGTAGCAAATAAGATAGCCAAAAAATCTAGGAATGAGTCTGGTGTATTTAGTCTCTGTGATCCTAATATCCGAGAAGAAGCTCTTTCCATATTTCCAGTGGGCGACATCTGGGGCATTGGCAGTAAATCGGCTGAAAAACTAAACAGCTATGGAATTTATACAGCCTCACAATTTCGTGATGCAGACCCGGCCTTAGTTCAACGCCTTCTTACAATCGTAGGCCATCGCATCCAAGAGGAGATGAAAGGATATTCCTGCCTACCACTAGAAGAAGTGGCTGCTAAAAAACAGATTATTAGCTCAAGATCCTTTGGGAGGCCTGTTTTTAAACTGGAAGATTTGGAAGAAGCAATCTCCCAATATGTAACAAGAGCAGCAGAGAAACTGAGGCAGCAGAACAGTGTTTGCCAAACGATAACAGTCATCATTCACACAAATCCTTACAAACAAGTGAGGCAATATTATTCTCGCCCGGCCACAGTTAAATTGCTCACAGCTACTAATTCCACAATTACCCTAGCCCAAGCCGGATTAAAAGCTTTGAAGGCTATTTTCAAGAAGGGAATAGAGTACAAAAAAGCCATAGTGATGCTGAGTGATATCAGTCCTATGTCAAGGATTCAATTTGGTCTTTTTGAAGATCCTGAAAGATATGATAAGGAGCGACAAATCATGACAGCAATCGATAAAATTAATCGGAGTTATTATCGAGATATGATTCGTATTGGTTCTTGTGGTACTGACCAAAGCTGGAAAATGGCTAGTAAGCTGCATTCTCCCCATTACACAGCAAAATGGGAACACTTGCCAATTGCAAAGTGTTAAATGGGAACGACAGGTCTTGCTCAAACTCTTATTTTGGGGGAGTAACAGCGATTTCGTCTGCAAATATTTAATTCTTGCAGCAGCACTTATGTGCATACTATGAGAATTTACATTTTTGATTGTTTTTCATAGCTAATTATTTTTGGTAGTTTTTCTGAGGTGTTGTGCTTT
>JBNKNM010000292.1:0-6068 GCA_050293845.1 Pseudobacteriovorax sp.
ACAAAAGACCGTTTTTTTTCCATCATTGCCCACGATCTGAAAAGCCCCTTTATGGCGCTCAAAGGTTACTCTGGCATCATAGAGGATAGCTTTGATTCCTTAAGCCAAGACCAGCTCCGAAAGATGGTTAATAAGATAGCGGTTTCATCGGAAGAAGCCCATGGACTCCTGGAAAATTTACTACAATGGGCCATCATGCAAAGTGGTGGGATTAGAGTTAAGTGGGAAATCTTTGATATTCAGGAAGTAGTCCTTGAAGTGTTTGACCTTATGAAGGTCAACGCAAAAGTTAAAAGTATCACCCTTGAAAACTGTGTACCCAAAGAGGTTTGGGTGGAAGCCGATCGCAATATGATTTCTACCGTCTTTAGAAACATTATTTCTAACAGCATAAAATTTTCAAAGCCCCAATCAGGCCAGGTCGTAGTCAGTGCTGTGACTCAAAAAAAATATGTTGAAATCATACTAAGTGATAATGGAGTAGGCATCGAAGAAGAGCATATTAGAAAGTTGTTTGCTAAAGATATCTACTTTACGGAGAAAGGCACAGGAGATGAGCACGGAACAGGATTAGGATTAGGGTTGTGCAAGGAATTTGTATCCATCAACCGGGGGATGATTGAAGTTAAAAGCGATGTGGGAAAGGGAAGCCAGTTTATTATCTCACTTTTGAAGGCATCCCGTCCCAAAGTTCAGGATATGGTGCTTGCACAAAAACTAAGCATTCTTTGCGTTGACGATTCAGAAGACAATCATAATTTAATCAGAATTTTCCTGAAGGATCAGCCTTGGAAAATTGAGTTTGCCTGCCATGGAGAACAGGCTTTAGATATATTAAAAGACTATGCTTTTGATATTGTACTTATGGACATAAATATGCCTGTTCTTGGGGGCATAGAAACCACCAAGCGTCTTAGGGCCCTTGAAGAGCAAAATGGAAGGTCAAGAAGTCATGTCATAGCCTTTACATCCTCCGTATTACAGGAAGATATTGACGCAGCAATTGGAGCTGGCTGCGACTCATATTTAGTAAAACCCATAAAAAAACAGAAGCTTATTAACTCAATTTCGCGTATTGTACGACGATAATTGAATTTTTGCCAACCTCTGCTATCGTTGCTCAGAATGGAGACATCGACTTCTACTTGAGGCTTTTATGAATGCTGCTAAAATTTTAGCTAAGCGATCTGGAGAGAAATCCGGTTTTCGCGAAAGGTTTATATTAAAAACAATCTCTTTCCTGCTGCCTATATTGGCAAAGCTATTGCATTTAACTATCCGTTATCAATATAGAAATTTAGATCATATTGAAGAAGCAAAAAAAGGCGGTGGTGCGTTTGCCGTTGCCATTTGGCATCAAAACTCCTTTACCACCGCTCTCGCCCATCAAAATCAACCAGTATCAATTTTAGTAAGCCCGGATCGATGGGGTGTGCTGCTGAGTAGTTTCTTAAAATCCTTGGGTCTGGGAAGCATCAGAGGCAAAAGGGTGAAGCAAAGAAATGTGACTATTTCGAATATCTCTTTGGGTTCTAAGCATAATCAAGCATTAGCTATTACCGTCGATGGGCCTTTGGGCCCGTTGCACGAGGTAAAGGCTGGAGTTGTGGCATACAGCCAAAGCAATAAGGTCCCGATTTTGCCTATAGCAGCGGTACCCGAACGGTACTGGGAATTGAAAACCTGGGATCGACAACGTATACCAAAGCCCTTTACAAAAGTACGTGTTCTCTATGGAAGCGTGATCTATACCCATAACAACAGTAGTTTATCAGATTTTGAAAAGGCGAAAATTAATTTATCGCAATCTTTACACAAACTGGAGCGGCAGGCAGCGAGATTCAGGATATATTGATATAATGGAGCTATCGTAAGGTTACGAACTCGGGATGTTATGCGCTATCTTGTACTGCTTTTTGGGTGTTTTTATAACTCTTTAGTATTTGGCAATGCCCATTATCAAATTGAGGTTTATGCTACCGATACAGCATTACATGGGGATAGTAGCTTTGCTGGGAAAGTGACCATAGAATGGGAAAAAAATTCACAAGAGACTTGCATATATCTGCCATTTAATGATCGAAATTTTTTTTGGGACCCCTCACAAAATGTAAGTAGTGATGCAGATAAAAACCGAAATTTTAGGCCAGTTTATGGAGGTATTCAGATTACCAGCAGTTCTGTGCCATATGAAACTATTAGCTCCTACTTAATAAAAATAGCTCCCGCATCTAAACAGGTTGTTTTTGACTTTAACTTTACGCTGCCCCAATGGGTCGATTCGGGAAAAGAACAGCACCTATTTCACCGCTTTTATCCCCAAAAATTAGAGCGTTGCCCGCAATCTGATGAAAACAGTTTTCAGTACATCGTGGCTCCGTCTCACTTTAAAGCCGCTGTTCATTATCCTAGGGCATGGTACTTGGCTACGCCGGCTTTTCACGATGGAGTGAATTTAGAATATAGCGGACGGTTTCTTGTATTTAATCTAAGCTTGAATTACCAAGTTGAGTATATGAAGGTGGGATCTCTACCTGTGACTGTGGTTTTTAAATCTAAACCCTTTCCTCGTTATAAGTATCACCTTAAGCAGTTTTTAACCAAACTGGAACTTATGCTTGGTCCGTATCCTTTTGAACGGCTTGTTCTCCTTGAATCTGAAGAATTGGAGCGCCAGGCCATTCCGGGGGTGATTAGTATCAACCGGCCCAAACAAATAGGGATGGACAGTATTCAAGGGCGTTATTTGAACTGGACCCTCTGGCAGTTGGCTTATTTTTCTTGTCAGCAATGGATTGGTGCCAATCTCTGGGCAAAAAATCATGATCATCAATGGTTTTTTAGAGGATTAGCCGAATTTTATGCCAATCTCATTCTTGCCGAAAATCCACGGTTGCATAATATTATAGCCAGTACCAAGGATGAAAAACCCTGGTTGGAATTCAATTATCGCCAAAGTGCCGATTTGCTGGCTTCTATTCTTAGTATTTTTAGTCCTCATAACAGGCTAGTAGATAGCTCCCTCGAAATAAGTCGTCCCTTTGCAGAGCAGAATAATTTTGACTATATCCGTCATTACATGCTGTTGAGATTCTTCCACTGGTATCTGGGAGCTGAGTTTTTGAATAAATTAGGAGACTATTATCATACATATAAAGGGCAAGCTGTTGATCATATTAGCTTTTTGCACTTTATGATGGGGGCTTTTCCTAAGAATAAGCGAGCTATAACGCGATATATTCAAATGTGGTGGTCCCAGTCTAACTGGCCTGATTTTGACCTTAGCCATTATAAAATCAAGAAGGTGGATTCTCAGAAATATCAAGTAACTTTGGAGATTGGCCAACCTGATGACTTTCGTCTTCCTTTTGATGTTAGGTTTTCAAATAAATCCCAAGCAGTGCTACGAAGGTATTCGGAAAGCAGTTCTGAATTAGAAGTCACACTTGACTTTAAGCCTAGCAAAATTGAGATCAATCCCAACCGTGAGATTTTTGATAGCAATCGTTTTAACAATACGAACAGTTGGACTAAAGTAGTGTTTTTCCCTGGTAATGCTAAAACTTTAAGAGATGATGCTTACACTGCAATTTGGTTTCCCTTTGTGAGCAAGCTACCTGGGGAAGGTGTTTCTGTTATCCTTGGTACTCAGCTTTTTCGCTATGTAAATTCGGGCTTAACTTTAATGCTATCATATGTTCCGAGCGAGGAGCGTTTAGGTTTTAATAGCAGCTATGTAGCAAAACTTGAATCCCTAGGGGGGATAGGTAACTTTAGTTTGGCTCAGGATTATGGTCCAGGTTTACGGGATCAGAGAGTTATTGACTTTTATTATAGCCATCCCCTAGAGTCTTTTGTTAACCCTGCTATATCGTTAGGAGTACGTTTGAGGCATCGTGGCGCTGTAAGCACCGGTGAAGGGCATAATACTTGGGCGGTGCTTTCAGAAGTAGAGTCATCTGGTAACGATTCCTGTGGCTATCGTCTCTTAGGTGTCCATGAAAAAACAATTGAAACTAGGGATTTTGAATATACACGTAGTTATGGAATTCTTGGCGGACGATGTCAGAGCGCTAAGGGAGTCATAAGTGTGCGAAGCTTTTGGGGTGCTGTGAAGCAGAGGCGCGAGCCTCCTGATTTTGTCGCTTTTGGTCCTCAAACTCTTGACGAGGCCAAAATCAGAATTGATGCTCCCCAGCTCGCTCCGTCCCGCCGTTTATGGACTGCTTCTGTAGATATTGAGATTCCTGCCCATCTACCCATTTCGTCAAGTTTTTTTCTAATGCCTAAAAAAAGCACGTGGCGCGTCTACTATGACTTTGGTGAAGCTCAAGATCCCGACAATGAATATGAAGCTTATGGTGCGGGCATCCGCATTCCTTTAGGCGGTGATGTTGTTGGTAAGCGTAGCTTGGCCCTTGCTAATTTTTCTTTATTAGCTGTGTTAGGGAAAAAATATGACAACAACTACGATAGAAAGCCGGGTTTTTTAATCGATTTCCTGGGTAAGCTTTAGGCCACTGCTTTACCGATTTTACTCTTTTTCTTTTTAGTCGGTGGGGATCCTTGGGGCTTCTGAGGTCGGGTGATCGCATAAAGTAACTTGCAGTGAGCTAGCATGCGTTCGATTTGTTTTTTGTCGATTTTAAATGCAATTTTGCTCGCGCCAGATCCTTCTACAAACTGAACAGCATCGTCGAGATCTTTAAATATTTTAAGCATTTTTATCCAGTTTTCGGTGCGAAGCCCGGTGTTTGTTGCCTCAGTGATAAGGTCTTCCAGAGGAATCCGTATCGCATCGTAGGCAGACCTGTTAGCATGTTTTACCATGGTTTCCGTCATATCAAGGATTTCCTGAGGAAATTCTTTTAGAGAAGGTTCCTTTGCTTTAAAGGAAACCACAAAGTTAATGAATCTATCAATGGAACCACGGTTTTGAATTTTTAAGACAACTTTCTTATACGAGTTCTTGCCTTCACTAATAAGGCCGCTTTGGATCAAGGATTCCATGGTTTTCGTTACTTTTTCTTCACTAAGGCCCAAGATATTAGCGATATGCTTCACAGCCGCTTCCTTTTCCATGGACCAGCTTTTAAGCTCCTTTGTGCCTAATTTGTACCAGAGTAAATTCAAGATATGAAGAATTTTGCTTAACTCTTCAAATGGGTTGTAATTCCCTTTATAATTTGCTTCCAATTCTTCGAGTTTGGTGTTGGTGTCCCGTAATCGTGATGATAGGGTCGCCATGAGCGTCACAAACCATTTGGGAATTTGTTTGAGGATTTTAGTAAAATCCTCATTGCTGATAATGGTTACTTCAACCTCATCTAGAGCACGTGCTGAAGCAGAACGAGGCTTTTTATCAAACAAAGCCATTTCTCCCACCATGGCTCCCTCGCCAACGGTGACTAAAGGAATTTCATTCCCTCCCTTATCAAGAAAAATAAGGATTTTGCCTCTGCGGATGACATACATACCATTAGATTCATCACCTTCTCGGAAGAGCATTGATCCTGGGTTTAAGATTTTATTCAGACCAGCCAAGCCTACTATACCTTTGAATGGGAAACTTCACGCTAAGTATCATCGGAGCCTCCAGCTATAGCTAAAGCTTTGACCCGGGAAAATCTATGATCTATGAGTGTGCACACTGTAAGCTTCTATAATTTCAGGTAAATAGGGAATCTGTCTGCTGAGGAGACTTTTTGCTAGAGGTGTAAACCCAGTCCAGTTCTGGATTATGGGAAAGGACGATTTGGCTTTGCGTAGAGCAAGTTTTCTGAAAGGCAGCCACAAACCCAGGAAAGTCTCTAGCACGTAGGATTTGAGGGTTGAAAAATGGCTGAGGTAAACCACTACGCATATAATTCCAAATCATTTTTACCCGGCCTAGGGAAAACCTATCCAAGGGCAAACAATCTACTCCATAAGAGCGGCTCTTTACAAGGGATACGAGCGATTCATATCGTTGCTGCCAACTGATATCAAAGAACGTTCCACTGCCAGCAATGTCCCACAAACCGTACAGGTTCTGAGATTGAGCTTCATATAAAAGTCCCAGACAGGCT
>JBNKNM010000293.1:0-6050 GCA_050293845.1 Pseudobacteriovorax sp.
TTTTTTATTTTGAATATCGTTGGTCAGCTTACGCCGTCTTTCTTACTTACTCAAACACCAATTTTTCTCATATCCCTTGAGTTTCGCAAAGACCCTATTGTAGAACACAGGAATAGGCAAAAGCTTTGAAATCCGTTCTAGAGCAAAGACTGAAAGAATGTTGCTTGGAGATGCATCCTGAAAAGACTAGAATAGCTTACTGTAAGGACAATATAAGGAGAATGAATTACCCGGTCTATAAATTTGATTTTCTGGGATATACATTTGCTCCCAGAGGAGCAAAGGATAGGCGAGGTAGACTTTTTCTTAGTTTTCTTCCAGCTGTAAGCAAGAAGTCGGAAACAGCAATGAGAAAAAGATGAGAAGCTGGAAATTGCATAGGTGGACCCAATGCCAACTGGAGGATCTTGCTAATAGAGTTAATCCAATTGTTAGAGGTTGGATTAACTACTACGGACGCTTTTATAAGTCTATGGTCTGGGCACGGACCCACCGCAGATGCTGGTTAAGGGCGATGAAGAATACATATATGAGAGCTTTTACTAGGAAAGCTAGGATTCTTAATGTCTAAAAATTTATTAGTTATTGAATTTACTAAGATATTCTGTCGACCTACCTATAAATCTGTACCCCCTTGAATGGGAAGGTCACATTCTTGCCAGTTAATTTCAATTCAATTTATGTCATAATGTAACAGTTATAAAACTTATGTAGAGGAATTTCCAGATTCGTTTTACCTATCCTCGTTGACCTCAACTATTAAGAGCTTTATTCGATAAATTGATCTGGAGGTTACGTAGTGAATAAAATAGGAATAATCCTCTTCCTCTCTATCATTCCCCTATTATTTTTTAGCGGAGGGTTTGTTACATATGAAACCTACGAGAGTCTGAGGGTCAATGCTTTAGACTTTTCCTCAACTCTTAAATTTAAATCGGAGGCGAACAAAACCCTGCCCTACTTGCTCATGCAAGATGATGCTACAAAAGGAATGTTGCTGGATATTAACCAGCTCGCAGCATTATCTTCACGGAAAATCTCAGCTTATGACTCTAATAAGGCTATTCTAAATACATTAAAGAATGGCATGAATGATCCTCATGTAGAAGAACTTGTTAATAAGATTATATTGTTAGATGAGAACACCCTTAGGTCTTTGGATACCAGTATCTTGGAATTAGCCATTGAAGATAATGCCAAAGCGATTGAAAAATACTTTCAAGAATATGAACCATACCGGAAAAAATATGAAGAAAATATCAATAAACTTATAGACTATGTAAACAAAAAGGCCATTATTGAGGAAAGAAAATTAACGAAAAAAAACCTAAAGACAGTTCGGCTGATTGTTGGTTCCCAGCTTATATCTGTCATTGCTATCATTATAGCTATAGTGTTTCTTTCAAATCGATTAGAAAAACAGCAACAAAAGACTTTCGAAGCCAAAAAAGATGCTGAAACCGCCCAGGATAAATATTCGGAGACCCAAAACTTATATCGTCAACTCATGAATAGTAAATCTGAATTAGAAATCGCTCATTCCAATCTTAAAGTTATTTTTTCTTCTTTAGATCAGGCTATTTTCATGCTTGATGATGAGGGAAAAATTACCGGTGAGAAAAGTGATAATTTCATCAAAATTCTACCCAGTAATCCCAAGGATATACAAGAATTTTTTAATTATGTTCATCTGAAAGAAGAAAAAAAATCTATGGCAATTGAAGCAGTTAAATCTTCCATAGATGAATTTGACTTCCAATTCGAAACCAATAGCCACCTTCTACCTAGTAAACTAGAATATCGCTTTGGAAAATTTATTCGTAAGCTTTCCGTACAGTGGTCCCCCATAGTTTCTCGCAACATTACAAGGTCTATCTTGGTCACAATTCAGGATATCACTTCCATCGAAGCTACAAAAATAAATATGGCTATGAAAGATAGAAAAAATGCAATACTGCTTTCACTAATTGAAAATAGAAATAATCGATTGCTTCAGACAATTAAATCCCTAAAAAACCTTTCCAAAAGGTTGGAGCTAGCATTAAAGGAAAGTAACTTCATAACCATCAAATTCATTATACACACGATCAAAGGCAACGCTCGACAGATTAAGCTGGGCTTACTTAGTGAAATTTGTCATGAAGCTGAAACAGAGATTAATACTAGAGGTGAGTTAACCGCAACCCAAAAAATATTGAACTTATTGAGAGAATATTTCATTCTCTACAAGAATTTATTTCACGAAAGTACTGAGGATAGTTTGGAAAAATTGTTATACGATGAAATATATCCTCTCTTAAAAGAAAACTTACCTAATCACCCCTTAACTAAAAAATTGAATAAATTAATACCCCATAGCCTAGATTCTATACTTTCACCGGTTATCACAGAGAGCATGAATATTGCTGATCAGTCTAAATTACCCCATCCAGCTTTCAACATAACAAGCCACATTGAACAAGTTCCCGAACCTTATCGAGAGCTACTAGCTAATGTGATTGGCCATCTTGTCCGAAACTCATTAGCCCATGGTTTCGAAGCTAGGACAGAACGAGCAAACCAAAATAAAACCCCTTTTGGAAACATTTATGTATCTTTTTCAAACAATCCTACGGGCTATTATATAGCATACCACGACGATGGTCGCGGACTAGACATTTTATCCATAATTCATAAAGCACAAAAACAAGGGATTTCGATTGATAAGCTCAGCCGTGAGGAAATCGCATATTTGATTTTCTCAGAGGATCTTAGCACTTCCCAGAGTCTTAATACGACATCAGGACGCGGTATTGGCATGTGTGCTGTCAAGGAGGAAGTAGAAAGCTCAGGGGGCAAGGTTAGGTTGCAGCTCCTTTCTGAAATAAGGCAAAATTTTTGGGCTTTTGAAATACTCATTGATCTTCCCCCCGTAGCCTTGCCTGAAGCAGTTTAGTGAAACGCTACTCCTAGGCATTTCGATTATTGTAATTGGCTATTATAGCAGTCAAAATCAACCCTATTCCCATACCGACAAGTAAAGACCCCACAAAGGCCAATGGTGCTGTTGGTAAAAAGAAAAAACCGACACCTGTTATAACACCCCCTCCAATGGCCCAAGTGCTTTTATCTTTCTTTTGATTTTCATCCTCTCCTTGATTTTGTTATTTCCTAAAAGACCATTTTGGAATTGTACAGCCGAATGACAGATAAAGCGTTTACTCAGATAATATTTTCCTCAGGTACCTCGCTCAACACTGACAGCAATTTAGTTTTGTTATATACTGAAGGCTTAAATTTCTAGTGAGATTACTTTTGATATGGAGATTGGTTATGACGATTGTTCGCATTTTGCTTTTGTCATTAAGTATCGCTGTTGTTCCTATTCACACTTTATTTGCTTCATCGACTCAACATAAAGTGACCCTTAAGTTGGACCATGGTACGGATGACCTTCACTCTGTGTTTATGGCACTTAAAATTGGTAAAATGCTTGCTGAACGCAAGCAAGATGTAACATTATTCTTAAATCTTGAGGCAGTTAGGCTCGTCGATAAGAATCAGCCCATTAACCTTAAATGGGGAAACACTGATCAGACAATTGCGACGCTTTATGATAGCTATATAAAGGCTGGAGGAAAAGTATTAGTCTGCCCTCATTGTGCGAAAGTAGCAGGAGTCGAAAAAATGCGGAAAGGGGCAAAAATCGCTAAAGAATCTGAAATTGCTGAGTTATTTGTCAATTCCGACAAAGTTATCGATTACTAGAAAAGTACATTCAACAGAACAACAATGCCCTGGGGTAGGGAGCTATGTCCCATTAGACCCCAGAATACTACTTCCTGTTCAACAATTAGGGCTCTGGTGCATCTGCTGAAGTTAAATGATAAAGTATCATCCAAATTCAAACGATGAGAGCCATTCTAACATGCCTACCCCAGCTAATCTTTTCAAGTATAAGCATTTCAAATCTGAAATCATATTATTATGCGTCAGATGGTATCTCAGATATGCACTGACTTACCGGGATTTAACAGAAATGATGGCAGAAATGGGACTATCTATGGCTCATACGACAATCATGAGATGGGTCCACCAGTTTGCTCCAGAACTCGACAAAAGAACGAGGCCTCATTTAAAGTCAACTGGTGATTCATGGAAAGTTGATGAAACCTACATAAAAATAAAAGGCCGATGGATGTATCTTTATCGGGCCGTAGACAAAGCGGGGGCAACAATTGGTTTTTACCTTTCGGCTCACAGAGATCAACTTGCTGTCGCCAGATTTCTTAAAAAGGCACTGGGCGCTGATCACAATACGATTCCAAGAGTCATCAACGTGGATAAAAACGCGTCTTATCCACCAGCCATAGACTCAGCAAAGCAGGCAGGCTTACTTCCTGATGAGACCAAACTTAGGCAGGTTAAGTATCTCAATAATCGAGTCGAATGCGATCATCGGAGGATCAAAAAACTCATAAACCATGGCCTTGGCTTCAGAGGCTTCTGGACAGCCCACAAGACGATTCGTGGGTACGAGACCATGCATATGATAAGGAAGGGGCAGGTAGCGCTATCCCACGGATCCTATATGGAGCAAGTCAATTTCATCGAAGGTCTCTTCGGAGTTGCTGCCTAGGCCGAAGGCAGGTACAGACCGCTTCGCTACCTCAAGCCAATTGTTGCACCAATGCCAATTACGGAGTAATCATGAGTATAGAAATCGAACTCTGGCTAAGCAGTTTGAAAGTTACCGTATTAAAGTAGCAGGTAAAAAAGTTGCTTACCCTACCAAGTTAAGAAAAGCCGCTGCTTCTTTAGTAGCCACTCAACCCGCTAAAACACTCACCAACGAATTTGGCGTTTCAACCTGAGCGAACCTGTTTACACCCACACCAAACGTGCAAAGCCAAGGTATCAACTAATACCGGCCAAAGAAAAACTGTCGCGCAGCGGCTTCGCTCAACAGGTTCTTATGGACTTAAGTTCTTTATTTAGATGTAGCAAGAATGATAAAACCGATACCTGATAAAATTGATGTAATGTCATAAGTTAAAACTCTTGAATCATCAATAATATTTCCTACACCATTTAACAACAAAAGAGCCCCTAGTACTATTAACGAGATCTTTATTGTTTTGTTCATAATTTCTCCTATAAAAAGTCAAGCCCAATAGCAAGATAGGTATCTTAAAGGTCACTGCAGAGCCGCACAAGCACTGTGCGGCTCTATCAGGGGTACCATCAAGAAACGTGTAAAAGCGGACGCTTTCTACATATCATTCATACGAAACGAATATAGATTAATTTTTTTTTACAAATTTTGGGGACTAGTCGATAGAGACTTATTTCTCGGACAGTATGCCAAAGGTGCTTTTATACTCAAATCTGCTAGCTTCATGAATTGATAACCTGGTCTAACAGCGATTACTGTCCGATAAGTGTCCGGATTCTCGACCCATCACAGCGCTTCAAATGGAGCGAGTTCAGATTCTATATCTGCAAACTTCATCGCATACTTTCAAAAAGAAATGATAGCTGGCTTATTCGAGAAAAATAGGCACTAATGGGATGAATCCATCTCATAATACTACTTCGTGGCTTTTGAGGGGGATTCATCCCATTAGTGCCAGATAATCTTGGCTTAGATTTAAATCGTGGATTCTTTGCACAACCGGGCTCAATTATGCGCTGCTATCAACGAGCATCACAGCTAGTCTGTACCTTTTTTAACTTTGTTTGCTCCTGTGGACCAATTTCTAGACAGCGAGTAGGTTTTTGGGGGTCGTTAGCAAAAGCCCGGCATTGTTCTTTTGTCCAGTTCCTGGCTCCGTAGGTATAAGCGTGTTTGAGCGGGACAATATGGTCGATATCAAGAGCACTAGTCTTATCGAAGGACTTTCCTGAGTATGGATCAACCCACCGGCCTGTGCTGGAGAGAAACTCTAACATTTTAATATCATAGATATTTGTATTTTTGATTCAGGTATGCTAAAAAGTCAGACATGGAAGAATTTCAGACTAAAATCAGGTGGACATTTAATTATTTCAAGCGGCTTATGTGGGAATTG
>JBNKNM010000294.1:0-6010 GCA_050293845.1 Pseudobacteriovorax sp.
CTTACCTGCGTCGAGATAATAGTCAGTTACGACCGCTGTAACCTCATCGAAGTAATGAGGTTTGCTAGAATTTAGCAAAAAATTGCCAAAACTTGTGAATACCTCAATCACGTTGTCGTCATCAAACAGGCCTTTCCATGCTGAAGCAAGAATAGGGCTATCTTCAACTACGACGATTTTGCCTAATGGTTGTTGATTTGCACTATCACCCTCTAATCGCATCTGGTCGTCTGAAAGATTTAGGGCTGAGGCTAGAATTTTTAGTAAATGAAGCCTTGTCATGGGTTTGGGTAGAAAAAGATCAGCACCAGCTTTAAGGGCTTGAGACTGGTATTCTAGAGCTCCTCGGTTGGAGTGAATGCAGATTTTTACTTTTGGCATGTATTTACGGATGGCGGGCAAGGCGTCAAAGCCACTAAAATGCCCCCTACCCAGATCAACGTCAAGAATAACGACATCAAACTCCATACCACCAAGTTCGGCTATAACGGCTTCAGCATTTTCAAATTCCTCGACTTGTAGTTTATCTGCTAGTTTGTCACTCACCTCAATATGGCTTCCAAGGTGCCGCCTGTATATCGCCTCATCATCGATGAAGGCTACCTTTAAGGGCTCTTCTATAGTCTTTATAATGTTATATTCAATCACCTGCTCTTCAGCAGAAGCAGTGTCTGAGCTAGACAGCTTTGCATCTTCAATATCAACTTTGATAGATCCAGCTTTGTAGTATTCTTGGCTGGAGGGTCGTAATTCCACTTTACTATCATCAAGTTCATTAGCTAGGGGAAGGGTGAAGAAGAACTCTGTTCCCTTTTCTTTAGAAGATTCGCACCAGATTTTACCACCGTGGGCTTCGATTACTTTTTTGGCAATGGCTAAACCTAAGCCCGTGCCACCTTTTTTGCCCTTAGTGAAAAAAGCTTCGAAGAGTTGTTTTCGGTCATCATCTGGTATAAAAGTGTTGGAGTTACCAAGGCAGATCTCGACTTTGTCGCCTTTTTCCTTGCTGTGAAGCCAAAGCTCCCCTTTACCTTTCATATGTTCAACGGCATTGCCGATAATATTGGCAAAAACTCGTGAAACTTTTAGGCGATTAACATTTATTTTATGGTTATGCTCTAATTTATACTGGATATCGATAGTGGCTTCTTCATTAAAACGGAATAGATTTTTTAAGGTTTCGCTAAGTATATCTGATATGGAATCAGGCTCAGCGATTAGCTTACTGTCGGTTTTTCCTACTTCCATTACATCTTGGATCATGCCATTTACGCTATCGAGTGAAGAGGAAATATCTGGAATGCCGTCTTTAAGAATTTTTTTCACCTGATCGGTGTTTTTAGCTGTGGAGACCACTTCAATGAGGGCAGAGACTAGGGTGAAGGGTTTTCTTACATCATGGGCAAGCATTTGAGTGGTTTGAGCAATAGACATACTCTTTCTAAGTTCTGTGTCTAATTGGTATTCTGAATTCAATTTCTTCCAAAATAGATAAAATATATACGCAGATACAAGCAACATACCTAACACTAGCAATAATAAGTAATTAATCCACTGAAATCGATAGTAGTAAAAAGTAATCTTTCCCAAAGGCTCCTTTTTAAATGCATCGTAAAATACTTGGAACTCCAGGGTTCCATAAAGAATCGCATTATCAATTGATAGTTTTCTCGCAGTATCAAGATAGCTATCATCGACGAAGTATTGCGACTTTCTTTCAAAGTTCTCTAATAAGATAGAGGAGAAGTAATTAAAATTCTCTATCCTGTGGAGTAAGTATTTTTGTACAAATACGGCATTCCCTGCCACAAAAGAGTTTTCTATGTCTTCAAAAGATGCTTTTGCTTGCGAAAGGCGTAAATAGTATATAGAAAATAAGTAAACAGAAAACAATAGCAGGATTAAAAGGGTATTGATTACAATAGCCAATCTAAAGAATGTTCTTTTTCTATTGAAATTACTTTCCACTTCTTTAGTCCAAAGGGTGGGAGAAGCTATTCATATTTTTGTGTGTGAAAGTCCTATTACCAGATTCGGAAAGTCTTGATAGAAAAATATACTTTGGATTAGGCCTTCCAACAAAAAAATCTTGTAAGCGACTACTTGTTGCTCTTATAGCGAAAATTAGAGATCCCTTGAGAATATCAGGGAGGGGGACTACTTCAACTTCTATTGAGGATATTAAATACTGAATAGAATCAGTGACCTTATAATCTTCTTGCCTATAAAGATTTTTTATTATCCTACCAGATTTTTCGGACAACCCTAATAAAAAGTGGTTCGATAGCGAGAAGTATTTCATGAAGTCACCTACTTTTATAGCTATTGTAGAATTGGTAAGAAAGTAAAATAAGCTTCTTGTACACTCAAAGACAGCTTTAGCTAGTTAAAATGATGCTGTCTTAAACGCAGCTTCTATTGTCTCATGTACCGCAAATCCATTTGAAGTCACGGGTGCTTTTTTACCACCTTTTCTCTTTTTCTCAGAAAATACGTCTTTCTAAGACCTCAGCGAATGCCATTGCTAGTTCTTGGCTTTTACTTGTTCCCCACCATTCTAGTGTTTTATAAGGTACTTTACTCTAAAAGCGACAACGTCATAATATTCTATATTTCTATTATAGTTATCGTAGCCATAAATTTTTAACTGTCAAGACTTTGCTTCAATAGCATGCTTTATAAGTTTACTCACGCGCTGACTTTACCTTTTTTCCAACAACCAGAATGGTGAATCTCTTGAAGTTCTTGAAAACTTTAATTTCCATCCGTTTTGTGAGAATGCATAAGATGCTTTAGAAAAAAGCGGAATCAAAGTTGCTTCTTCAAATAGGCTCCTAAAATGAATATTCCTAACTAATTCATCTTGCAAGTTGTCATTGTCGTCAGCCTCTAAGTATTTGTTCCACCACTTCTTTTCTTCCTCCTTTGTATGAAATTGGAAAAGTTTATTCTTTATTAAGTAATTAATATTGTGATAACTAGGACCATACCCAACATCCTGCTGACCAATAACAAGCATCGGAACTTCAGGGTCGTTAGGATTGGCATCTATGAAGTGATGTGTTGCTTTCATCGAAATTATTCGAAAGTTTTTTAGAAGATCTCGAAACACGTGTTTATAAAAATTCACAGCAGCTTCTGGGATAGCTATAGTGAATATGGTGTTCCCCAAGTTGACGTTTATATTATCTATATTATCTTTTAACTCTGAAATTTGGTCTTTCAATAATGATCCGAATCCTCCAGGAATCATAAATTGAACAGGTGATTGCTGGTCTTCTTTGCGCTTAGATTTTTCCTGTGCTACAGCACCTTGAAGAGCTTTGATGATCATGCGCCTTTTATCTAAAGGGATTGTATCAATGCCATAGCTAGTAAAGAGAGCGTAAACAACGGAGTTTTCAATTGTTTTGTAATGAGTTACTCCTTCGAGTTTCATCAAACTCTTCCAAGAACTTAGCCCATTAACTCCTATAAAATCGATCTTTTTGTTTTTAAAGAGTTCAAATGATGTAACTAAGTTGCCTAATTTTGGATCTTGAATATGCTTATCTTCAAAAATCAATATTTCATCTGGAGAGTTACTATTTTCTAAGTGAGCCCAATGCTTTAGGTTCTTTTTTAGTACTAATGCTCCATTTGGATTCTTAGAATCATAGTAATAGGGGCCGTACGTATCAGAAAAATTTGTAATTTCTAGGGTTCTATCATCAAAGTTTTTTCTGGGAATAATCGCAAAATCAATCGACATTAAGGACTCAAATAAGAGTTCTTTTTTTATCCTGGGAGTGAGGATTAATAGATTTTTTTCCTGTGCAAGCCCAGAACAACTACTCGCTAAGGAATTTATACTTTTTTCTTTACACAGGATGTCCTGTAAATTAATGTGTGCATTTTTATTCCCCATTACCATGACTCTTAGTATCGAAAAATATGCATCTTGAGCAGTTATAGCGTATCCTTTGCTAGTTATTCGATCACCTTTAAATTCAAAGTAAAGGCTGTCTCCTTTCCAGTAAAATTTATTAGAAGCATCAGCAACAACACGTCTTTTGCTTGAAGAATATCTTACTAAAGGACTATGAATATGCTCCAAAAGAACATATTCATAGTAATACTGAAAAGTAGCTGGGTCATATTGCCGAATATCCATTGATACTGGTAACGATGTTCGTAAAACTGTCTTATCCTTCGCCATTACTGAGAATGAATTTATAGCAAATAAAGGTAGAAATAATGAAGTGTACCACAACCATGTCACGTATCAGGTTCTCCTGTATTCCAAATCATCAATCATTTTAAAAATATGTAGCCCTAGTGCCGTCAGTTTTAGTAGGCTTCAAGAGATCAGTCGTAGTGTTATAATCATAAATCCCGCAGCTTTTAAGGTCGCAACGAGTGGAGAATTACCGCTTCCTATTAATATCGAGGCAATTGTAGCATTACAGGCAGCTGTTTGAACTGAATTGTTTTCAACATTTTTTATTAATGCCATTATCATTTGTAGAGTTATCATTATTTATTTCTTGGCTGAGAGCATAACTTGAAGCGTAAACAATCAAACTTCCTTTAATTAGTTCCTTCGGTCCTCATAGTTTAACTAAATTGGCTTGTAAACACCTTTCAGGAATAGGAGATATTAAAACAGTGCCCCAGATCTTCTGATATAGAAGCAAATGGAGATGTGGGACTCATTATCTATAAAACGGATTCCATCACTACTCAAGTTCAAAATAATATTTAAGTGCTACGATATTTTTAGGTAAATCGATATACTTTGCAAGTACTATGCCGTCAATATTAGTGCATTTAACACTCCGTAATTACTATGTATGCCATCTATGTCTCGGTTAGGATTTATCGGCTTTGTGATAAAAAATAACCTCAGAATGAATATTAAGTATTTATGACATCTTTGTCGCCATGTACCTGTAAGTTCCCATTCATGCGGCTTGTGGCAGTGCGTCTGCGAGTAAGGCTGCCTATATCGTTTCGGCCAATAGATCTCACCCAAACCCAATATTGACACCAAGTCTCGATCTAATTACCATAAATATGTATGGTATTAGGAGATCAAATGCAAACTCTACACAAACCAAGTCTTAAGATTAAGATATCACTACAATTTTGTGAAAACCCCGTATCTTGCGGCTTCCCAAGTCCCGCCATGGACTTTCTCCAGAAGCCCCTGGATTTAAACGAGTTCATGATAAAAAGACCGGCTTCGACCTATCTATTTCGCACCAGCGGTAACTCAATGAAGGGTGCCAATATCAATAGTAGCGATATTCTTGTTGTCGATCGCTCATTACATCCCAAGAATGGGTCCGTAGTACTGGCTATTCTGGACGGAGAATTTCTCGTCAAACGCTTTTTTAAAAAAGAGGATGTAATTGAGCTACGCGCTGAAAATAGTTCCTATGCACCTATTATAATCAAAGATGAGCAGCAATTAGAAATTTTTGGTGTAGTTACTTTTTCCATATACAGGCATGAATAATGATTTTTGCTTTAGTCGACTGCAATTCTTTCTATGTTTCATGCGAGCGTCTTTTTAAACCTCACCTTAAGAAGAGACCTGTTATTGTCCTCAGTAATAACGATGGTTGCACTATTTCTCGGTCTGCCGAGGCAAAAGCCATTGGAATCAAAATGGGAGCTCCTTTTCACCTCATTAAGGAGACGATTAGCAGGAATAGTATAAAGGTTTTCTCTTCTAATTATGCCCTTTATGGTGATATTTCCTCTCGCGTCATGAGCCTACTAGGGGAGTGGTCTCCTGACTTTGAAGTATATTCCATTGATGAAGCCTTTCTAAGGCTTGAGAACTGTCCTACTGATAATGTGGAAGAGTATGCAGGTCGAATTCGTAAAGCGGTATTGCGGGAGGTGGGAATCCCTACTTGCATAGGACTCGGACCATCTAAGGTTCTTGCAAAGGTAGCAAACAAGATAGCCAAAGCATCTAGGATCGAATCAGGTGTATTTAATCTCTGTGATCCTGATATCC
>JBNKNM010000295.1:0-5963 GCA_050293845.1 Pseudobacteriovorax sp.
GTGAACTTTATCCGTGGATCTGATTTTGCCTTTTCAGCTATCCTAGCTAATTTTGTTGACACAGAAATTCCGCCTCTGAGTGCTGGTAGTGTTTCGCTAACTAGGGCAATTTCCTGCCCCTCCGCTTCCCCATGTACGTGGCTTTCCCACGCTCAGAGTAGTATCAGAGGGTCCGACTTCTACTGCTGCATTTGCTTTCTTGTGGATGGTCCTTTCAGGCAGCATACTCATTTACACGAGACTGCAGTAGATCTCCCAGGTTCCTGAAATTTCCATTTCCGCTCTTGCCGTGCTCTCAGACCCCGCCGGAGTCTCCAGCAGCCTCGCCCAATTTGTGGCTGCCTACTGTAGCCTTCCAAGTTTTCGACCTTGTCGGCCTCCGGTTCTCAAAGTCACGAGGCTCAATAGCTTCACTTGCGTTACGGCCAGAGTGTCGCTCTGTCTACGCTTAACTCATGTCGTTGCCTCCATGAGCCCAAGACTCGATCCTCGGTGGATGGGCTCCCTCCTTACCGAGACGGGAATTACACCCGCTGAAAATGCCAAGCTTTGCCTGGCGCACCAAATAGTCCCTTGATATCAAATTCAAGTACCCAATTGCTTTCCCAGCACCTGGTTCTCGTGATAGCAATTGCCTGATGAGCTGATTTATTAGGCCTATATCCATAAGAATCTGGTAGAAACACTTTTTCAAGCTTAGGTTCCAGAAGTAACTTCACCACTGTTTGGGCTACTCTGTCAGCAACAGTAGGTACTCCCAGAGTCCTTGTCCCGCCTGACTTCTTTGGAATATCAACTCCCATTACAGGGGGAGGAAAGTAACTGCCAGAAGACATTCTATTCCAGATCTTGTATAGGTTTTTGGAGAGATTTGATTCGAATTTTTCCAGACTTTCACGATCAATCCCAGATGAACCACGGTTCTTTTTAACGCATTTCCACGCCTCCCAGACTAAATGTTTAGGTATTTCAAACGACTTGGTATGTAACACGATTCATCCTCAATTAAGTTGGTCATATCAATACCTGTACTAACTTCACCCCTTCGCTCCATGCCCATTACAGGCATCTCAACACTACTACAGGTAAATCCGCCCCATCTATCGGCATCCTTACTATCAGCCTCCAAGCGCTACTTGTTGTGCCTTTCAGTTAGCATCCGATAGGATGGTTCTCGTAGTTCCTTACTAACGCCTAGATAGAGATCATGCCACCTTTACACCGGATGCCACCTAGTCACTAAGCAGTTTCGCTCTAGATTGGTCTCAGAGGATGCCACAACCCCTGATTTTGACATCTTATTAATGCGTAACGATGTTTCTAACGGTGGTTCATTTGCATTCATCTTCTCTATCCACACCTGCCATGTAAACATGACTTTTTTCTTACTGCTCACTACCATGACTTTTGACCATAGCAGCGTAAGCTGGTTTAAAATCTCCTACTGCAAGGCGATTTTGAGGGGCCCACCCTCATCATTAGTAAAGCTGCAAACAACTGAATCTTTTGATTTAGTTGAGCTACGACGCACGTGGCATTCGGCAGTTGGAAATTCGATAAATCAGATAATTTAATCTCAACTTTGTGGATCAAGAGAAATTCATTGTTGTCTAGCAGTTTGCTATGTTTTTTTGTTTAATATTTGTGCAGAAATATTTATTTTGGCCATACTATGCCCTAGGCTTAACTCTAAGCATTTTGCGAAATCTGATTGTATTTTACTATCAGGTAAAAACCATAAATTGCCGTAGCCTCTTCACCAAATGCCCTAATTATTAGCTTAGTTTCTGATGTTATACCCATGATTTCATGATATATCCTATCGCCAAGCTTAGTCATAATGCGCGATATATAGCGCATTTTATAGGATATCCACATAAACGTTGGATTAGATATAGATTTTCCCATTTGGTTGGGAAATGTATCACACTCTTCTACCAGGTATTCTTTAATTTTCTTCTCGCTAAGATTATTCACTAGAAGTAAAAATGCCATCACAATCATCATGGCTTCAATGCGCGACTTACTCAACTGCCTTATTATCCGGAAGAATCTTTCTCGTACCATCTATCCTAGTGAAGCTCATACCTTGTACCTCTTAGATTAAATAGAAATCTAGTTTATAAGGCCATTTTTTTGATGAACCGCGTAGACAACACTGTCCATGGGTACTTCGGCTACAATAGTACCCTGCTTAGAACTGACGAGCTTCATGTCGATCTTATGTGGATTTTTGCAGGATACGGAATTTACAATTTTCTGTGTATCGTAGCCCTTCTTCGTGAGAACAACATCTGATAAACATAACTCAAGCCGTACCTTCTCCACTTTTACATTCTTCTTGGTTACTTTGAACGATACTCTCAATATATCTGGATCGAACACCCCATACAGCAATCGACCTTGTTTATCACTTGGAAAGTCGATTAACTTGTCATTTTGATAGTGACCTTGAATTACAAAGTTGCTGAACGGTTCTTTTTTGCTGTACCTGCGATTTGAAATATCAGGAACGAAGCTAGTGTAACCTTCCTTATCATCGTTGCCCCGATGCATCTATATGGTTCTCATGCGCTTTTACTTGATCATCTCTCTGAATGGTTCGAGTATTTGTGCCAGCACCAACTGTCTTCTCATTAATCTCAGGTCCGAAATTCTCACGAATATTCGGTTCATCAGCAAAAGCTCGTTGAAGCTTTCCGAATGATTGTTTCCCACTTTCTGAGAATGGCGATTGACCATTGACTCGATTGATATCTACTGCCTTTTTATGAAAATGTCTACTGGTTGGCGAATGAGTCCCACCAAAGGGATAAGCATTTATCACCCATTTGGTGTCCATAGCTGTCATGAGGGGACAGCTTGGACATTAATGGTATTTTTTATGTTTATTATTATGCGGTTAAGCTGCTTTCCCGCGAAAACTGTTGTTTCTTTCTATGAAATGGGGAGTAGGGATTTGGATCTTAAAGGAAAATGGCCGATACCCCCTTTCACGAAGCAAAGGATGAGTATCTGTATTATCATGTAAGTATATGGATATGGAGCCACCTATTTCGCTTAAGTACTGCTTTATGGCACCCATTCCGACTCCGCGCCCAGAAATCTGTGATACTATTTGTGTTGTGGAGAATCCTGATTCGAAAATCAGCATAGCAATATCTTCGTCTGCGCATTTATCTTCACGGGAGATCAGCCCGCGAATCTTTGAAAGCTCGGCAATAGAAGTTAGGTCCAATCCCCGGCCATCATCGTGGTATTCAATCTGAAGCTTGTTATCCTGGACATGTAAATTAATATCAATATGACCATGTTCAGGTTTGTTGTATTGTAAACGTTCCGTACTGGCCTCAATGCCATGATCCATTGAATTGCGAAACAGATGGACCAGACAATTGCGCAAGACTTCTTGCCCATTTTTGGAAAGACTTACATTATCTCCTTTGACGCGGAGTTCCGGTTCTGATTTCTGAAGATCACGAGAGAGGCTTTGAAGTGAATATGAAGCTTCGTATATGGAAGATTTAACAGGAGTGAATAGTTGAGAATGAATCAGCCGATAAATTGTAACAGGGGTTGAGTCTGTGGCTAATTCGTTATGCCGATCAAAAAAAGAAAGTAATGACTCTGCTTGTTCGGTGTCTAATATGATTTTGCTTTGTTGATTTCTTTGTCGACCCAGTCGTTCAAAGTTTATTTTTTCATACATTTTTAATTCATCATAGGAACGATTGTGGAAATCAAAAGCCGTATCCTTGGACCACAACTCCTGATTTGATTGAACACTAGCAAGGTATTGCTCCCATTCATGTATGATTTCACTCAGGTGGCTCATATGCAGGGCTCTTGCTGCTCCCTTCATGGTATGAGCATTGATAAATAAAATTTTCAGGACCTCGCTGTCATATTCAAAAGCATCTGATAGTAATCTTCTGTTTTCCTTCATAAAATTATGGCAAGAAGTGAAAAAATTTTGAGCTTTTGATTCGTCGACATTAATAATTTCGGAAATATATTCTAATTCTTTTTCTTGATCTTTAGCTTTGGCTCTAAGCCTTTGCACTGAAGTAACGTCTTTAATACTAACAAGGAGGCGTTCTGTTGTACCCTCAGTAATGATCGCATTCCAGTCTAGTTCCCAATGGTGCATGTCATCTTTTTCAAGTTCGAAATCAAGACCTTTAACCAGACTGTCTCGATTCGCCTCGAAGACAATTTCATCTTCTCCCAGTGAAAAATCAATAGCTGAAATGGTTTGTGAGATCTTATCTGAAGAGATATTACCCTTTGTGAAAAGAAGTTGTTCAAGAGTCTGTCCGGCAATATTCTTATTGGGAAACAGGTTGTTCATAAATTGGGAGTACTCAGGAGCAATTTTATGGTCGTTACCAATGGTAAAAATACCTAGCTCAATAGACTCAAGAATGGAACGGATACTTTGTACTTTTTCTTTGACCTTTTGTTCCAATGTACTGTTTAGCATATTGATTTCATTGTTTTGTCGCGTTAAATCTTCATTCAGGTTTCTGATGTCATCTTCTGATTTCTTCTGTAGAATGCGGGTTTTATCACCTAGTGCCAGGGAGAGTAAGACAACTTCTAATGCGGTTCCTATAAATTGTCCCCAACTGGTTAAAAAGGTAAGAGGTAGAATACCGTAGAGAGCAGTCATTCTAACAATAGTTCCTATCATCAAACAGATCCAGGCAAAGGTATACCAGTATGCAGGGCGAAATCCTTTGATACTTAGAACTACTCCGGAAGTTAGGGAAAATATGGAAGCACTAAAAGCGCTGAGAATAGCCAGCTTGGCTCCCATTCCATAGTTGAAAGGAATGATAGATATTTGTATGATACCCAAAGCCATGGTTCCCACACCCCACCAATATGCAATTGGAAATCTTTTTTTCAGCTCTAGAAAAAAGATTCCAAATAAAGCTGCTGTAATTGATGTAATAGCTGCAGCATGCATGTAACCATCGTTTGATAACCAGGGCGTGTCAGGAAATAGCTCCTGGAAAAAGCCAATGTAGGCAGCGTTGTTGGGCAGTGAGCCGGCAATATAGAGCACATATACAGTGTAAGTCACATCTTTCAGAGTGACTGCTAGAAATACATTGTATAGCATCATTACAATGAGAAATCCTAAAAGGCATGAAATAAAAATATTTTCAGAGGATTTCATGTTATAGAAGGCTTCCCAGTCCCATAATTTAAAGTCAATCTGAGTTATACCTTGGGTTTGCTGGCGAAAATAAAACTGGTGTTCACCTGGTGGTATTGTGATTTTTACGCTGGGTAATCTATATTTGATGTTTTTGTTTTCGCTAGTCATGCGATCACCACTATGGGTGACTTTATAACTGCCATCATGAGACATCGAATAAACTTCGATGTAATCAGTGGCAGAATATTGATTAACCAAGATAAGGTTTATATCGCTTTGGGAAGGGTTACTTAATGTAAAACGACCCCAAAAAGCGCTCTTTGTAATACCCAAATTCAGATCTTGGCGTAATACATCTTCAAAGTCCAGATTATTCTCTGGGTCAATAATATCGCTGATGGTCAAATTTCCTGAAGTGTCTTCTAGAATTTGAATATATCGATTGATAGGTTGATCTTGTAATTCTTTTGTAACTTCAAAAGCCTCAGCTACTCCGAAATTTACAAAAGCATAAATTAAAATCCATATCTTGATAAAATTCATGTCGCCTCCACATCCCGAATAGGGGATAGGTAAATCGATGCTATAAATTCCATTTTTGTGAGTTCTACTACTGTTACATTATGGCATAATTTGATGGGAATCAATCCACCCAGTTTCCCGTTGTCCCACCTAGACTAAGAAGACTGGAAAATATCTATATTATTATAGTTAGTTATGCATTTTGTAGGCAATAGGAGATTACTGGCTTTACTAGTAAAAGCTCTCATAAACATATTCTTCTTTGGTCAAAGTT
>JBNKNM010000296.1:0-5954 GCA_050293845.1 Pseudobacteriovorax sp.
ATATAACCTTAACCGCAATGGAGGATTTCGAATCAACGATTCGATGCTCGCCGCAGGGCTTCTCCATTCCTCCCGGCTCTAAAGAGACTGGGTTTCCTGGAGAAGTTTGATGAAAATATTTTATGAATTTTTCAGGTTCTGCTTCTCGGTCCCTCATTTGACAAGTTCTAATGGATGTAAGCTACAGTGAAATATTTACGATTCAGCACTGGCCTGCCCCCTAAGAAAATCCCAGGCAAATTCATACTGCTTTAAATAACTTTCTGGTAAATTTTTTATATCTTGCTTAGTAAAAGAGCGCAGAAGTTCATAAAGCTGACAGTCCATGACTCTCCCTTGGGATTCTTCGCAATACCTTCTTACTAGCGATTGAGCCCGTCGTTTGGCTTTAGATACCAATACCGCTCGACTACTCCCTCGCGATAAAAGTAAATTCAGTTTTTCTAAGGCTCTCTGTTTAAGTCCATACATTTCCTCTCTTACAGCCGTTAGTGAACTGCTAGGAATTACCAGTTGATCAATTTTATCTAAAAAATATTCATGAAGTGAATTCATTTCGGCTAGGGTCTGCTCAGCACGAAAAGCGAGAAACGCCAGGATTTGACGATCCATTAAATGATCAAGGGATCTCATTTCCCAGATTAATGGCTCAACATGGGACTTAATCACAAGGGTTATCTGCAGTTGTTCAAGGACTTTTTTGAGATTTGTGTTGTTTGTATTCGCCACAGCTTGCTGCACGAGTAAACTAGATTTTTGCGTTGACGAACGATATTGCCGCAATGATTTTTCGTAAACCAACTCAATTTGTTTTATCTTTTGATGTAAATCAGAGATATAGTATTGTACTAAGGTGTCAAAAGTTTGATTTAAGTAGGGCTTTGAAGGATTTTTTTTGGTAAAAGTTCCACGCAAGCCCGATAAAGCCAATTTTGACTGACTTTGAAGCTTAAGAGCCACATCATTCATCTCATTTAATATAACATTGAGTGTGCTGAGATAGCTATCCATTCGGCTATTGGCATGGAGATCATCAGTATTTATTTGGGATTCAATTTTATCGACCTTAATATGAAACTGATCGCTTAAGTCAAAAAAGTGTGAATATAAATTACTGAATTCAGAGTTCTGACTCGCATAGAATTGCCTTATACTTTGGATTTGCTTGTAAGCACTTCTATGGCTGCTGGTATCCTGTAATAGTTGTCTTGCGATATCAACTTTAGTCGCACCCTGTGAGACCCTAGCGAGCATAACACTAATTGTAATCAGACATACGAAGAACTGCCTCATAAATCCTCCCCACCACGTCGTGAAACGAAAACACCGCTTACAGACAGAATCTTTTCCTGACCATCTTGTGCCTTCAAGTGATACTTAAGTGCTGACCGCATCTTAATGTCATTTAATTCAATACACCCATAAAGAGGTGATGCAAATCTAGATACCCTGATTTCCATGTTTTCAAGCTCTGGTCCTATAGACCATTCTTCTAAGGTCCTAAAAGACACTTCGTCTCCAATTTCCCAACTCCAGCTCGGTATGGATACTTGTTGCGGAATAATATCAATACGCTCTATTTGCCAGCCGTCAGTTAACAAACCTAGCTGCTGTAGATTTGGAATAGACCAAGAAACATCGAGAGTCCTATCAACCACTTGATAGCTGGAAGGGAAAACCAGTTTCAACTCATGATCTATGATCGCTTGTCTATCTAACAAAATATCTAGCTGATCTAAAAGTTGTAGTAATTCGTTGGGATCTATTGTTGCATCTATTATAGCCAGTAAATCCTGTATTTCATTAAGCACCTGTGTTAATTGGGAAACTTTAATTTCCATCTCTGTAAAATTATTAACAAGCTCAGGGCATTGTGGAATACTTCCCTCTGCTACTAAAGGAGAATGTATATAAGGGGCCCCCACAATCCAGTGATGACGACTACCTGAACCTGTCAAAAGATATGGAATTTCCCATGCTCTGGCTGTGGCACTTTCAATGAATTCATCGACATGATTACTCGCTCCAGCGATACCAGACATTAAAACAAGGCTTACAATAATTGCATTTTTTACTTTAAAATTCAAAAACTTCTTAATAATTAGGTTACACATATCATGATCTCTATGGTAAAAATTAATTTCTCTGAAATCGACCTTGGTGTGTGACGCTTTGCGGCGGAATTTGGATGTTAACACCTTGCTCTAATTGTTCAGTATCTAAATTGATAAGAGTACCATTTCCGTCAAATAAATACCGAACTATCTGGAGCAGTGTCGGTGTCCCTGAATACTCTTGTTTAGCGATTAAACCTGTCGTTTTACTACCTATCAAGATAGCTTTATGATATGGATTAAGCTTTTCTAATAAAGCTGAATTCTGAGTCTGCCAATCTTGTAAATCTGAATACAACGACAAAGCCTCATCCTTGTTCAATACCTGTTCAGTACCATTGAAATATCTCATATATTTGCCATTCATTGTAACTTCAATATGGGCACTCCCTTCTCTTAGGTCACAGGCTAAATCAATTCCCGTAAAGCGACCTGAAACAATTCCTCCGACCGGACTTACTGTGGTAAAAATATCTTTTAGACTCGTCTCAAGTTGCTCTGTTTCACCTACCTTTTCAATAAGAGCATCACCACTCCATACAAGTGTTACGTTTAGTTCATCAACAATATATGGATTTTGAAAAATCAAAGCTCCAGTATCAATACCTAAATCACGGGCGGTCTCAGTTACTTTCTGTCGAACCAAAGACTGACTTAGGTAGCTTGCTAATCGTGAATCTATCTGGATAGAGTTGTCATTTCTGAGGCTCCTGATGATTTCTTCACGCCTATTAGGAAGTAATTTCAACATACGCACATGGGTTCTTACCGTGTTGCAGGTCGCATCATTTAAATCTGTTCCATAAGTACTTCCCACTAGATCTAAATCAAATGTTGTATCTAAATTAGTAGGATAGTCATCAACAGTAAAAACACCAGAGTCTTGAATAGTTACAGCTAGGTCAGTTTGTTCATTAAGATGTACGTCAACTTTTGTTGCTGCATAGCTCATTAATGAAGGAGTTAAGGTAAAAACCATAGCAATATTTTGTACTAAAAAATGAGATTTCATTGATTACTTTCCTTTAAATGATATCATAATATTTTATATCTTAGTTTTAGATTTCAGTTCTTCTAGTTCTTCCTCAATAGATGCAAGCTCTCTTTTAGTCATTGCAATTCTCAGAGATGACATTCTTTTGAATTTTTCTGCTAACATTTTTCGTTCTAAATCATCTATTTCACCATCTGTATTAAGACGTTCGATGATTTGATCCCGTTTAACATCATCTTCATGGATTGCAAGTTCCTCTTTTATGGCAACTAAAGTCATTTGCTCAATGGCTCTACCTGATTCCATATTTTTTTCGATAGTTGTGCCTGATTCCATTTTTTGCTCGTAATTCTTACTAGTTTTTAATCGTGACATCTTCTTTTCTAGGGTTTCAGAAGTGATCGTTTGCTTTTCGATATTCATGCTTCCTACTTTATTGACACGATCCACTTTCTCTGGTGGTTTTAAATTCAAAAGTGTAAATATTGCCAATAAAGTTAATATTGCTAAAATCATTTTTTTATTAAACATAAGATTTCCTAGCATTTGCCTATCCAATCATAACAGAATTTTCAACGTTCAACCTAAAGCAATTTATATACCAGTAAAATATAGCTTATTTTACAGATCAAAATATAATGACGATGAAGTTTAGTCCGATATTCCGAACTTTTAGTCCGATAAGAGGAACAGAAAGATATTAATCTTTTGCATAGTTCACAATTGAAAGCCCTACAAAACATCTTAATAGCCTACAAAAAACATATAACTGAATTTCTCATCTAAATTATTTAGCTTGGCATATGACTTGCTATTAACAATTAATATAAGGGGGGTAGTTAATTATATAAATACAGCAGCACTATTCTCAATATCGTGTGTTAGTGAAACATTAAATTAGGAGTTTTTTTTATCTGTTTCAATTCCATGTTAACTTTTAGAATTAAGGAAAATGTATGATTTCGCTAAAAAAGCATATTTTAGCAATAAGCAGCGGATTGATTTTTACTGGCAGTGCTTTCGCAATACCTTATCAATCCAATACCTGCGCCGACAAAGCTAGTAATATTGTTCACCCAGAAAATGCTCAAGGCCTTCTCTTTGATCAAGAATGCCGTACTGCATATGTTCTTCCTCCTGAAACAGGAAGTGTGGAGCTCTCTAATTTTGCAAGGACAGCAAATCTAGATTTTTGTCCTGCCGTCCTAGAACTTGCTGAAACATCAGCATCGATCTCAGGATCTATAAAAACTGTTGCAGCAAAAATTGAAAATATGATATCAGACTATGAACCCATGGAGGAGCGCCTTATCGAGCTGCGCGCTATTCGTGATAGTGCTGATGCTAAATTACAAGATAAGAAAAGATTATTTGATGATGCGGAAATAGTTCTATCAGGTCATAAAACTGAAATCATAGAGGCTAAGGATTCTTATGGAGAATGCGTTCTCATTAATAGCCCCGAAGAATGTCAGCTTGAAGCGAATAATATTAAAACTGCAAAGCAAGCATACATAACTTACAAGCGTGATGTATATAATCCAGCGAAAAGAGAATTTAGAGAGGCACAAACGGACTTTGACCTTGCTGATCGTGATGTTAAACGAACTACAGAATTGCTTTCGGAGTCTTTAGATCCTCTATTTTCACTTCTAGATCGACTGTATGACTTAGAACTTCGTCGCGCTCAATTCTACAAAGAATATGCTCCGATGAGAGGTCTTGATGGGCAACTTTCCTATCGTGTTCAATGGGCACAGATACAGAATCAATACCGAGAATTAAATCAAGATTCCGGACTATTTTTTACTAAAGTTCCCTTAATTTCTGCTAGGGTGGCATCTTCAGCTTTTATTGATGGCACTGATAACCCTCTCCCTGTACTGTTGCATGCTAGTATTCCTGGTTCACAAGGAGATTATGCCAATTTTCCTGACGGGGAAGTCACTATTGAACCTTTAAATGAAGAAAATTTACCTCGCCCCCAACCCTTTTTAGGACCTGGAGATGCCGGATTCAGTGGTCATATTACTTTAAGCAATGTTGGTGCTTGCCCCTATTTCCCTGAGGGTCGAAACACACTACGTTCTGATACGATTAACCACAACGAATTAAGTTCCTATCTTGTCGTCAATGCTCTCTACACATACCCCATTAAAACCAGGCGAAAATATTCTGCAAGATATAATCTTTCTCAATTCGTAAGCCGCGTGGAAAAAATGAAAAAACGAGGAGGTTTTTTCTCGGCCAAAAATATACATAGTATTATTGAGGATGGTAATTCTAGCGATTGGTTTACCATCACATTTGATGCCAATGACCCAGAATTTAATTACACTCCAGATGAGCAAGAAGCCATCACTCGAGAAGTAAAAATTGGACTAATCGAAAGAGCCTTGAGTCAACTGGCTATGATTCAAGTCGGTAAAGAAATTAACCCACCACCTTTGATGGAAATGCCTAAAGAAACTGGCGCGGGAGCCGTAGCCAACGGATTGAAGAAAAACAAGTGGTGTCGATGGTATAAATACTGCCAAGTAGCCAGTTTTGTTTTAGGATCATTAGATAGTATTTTTGGTCGCAAAGAAACCGTTTCGAATTTTAAACGTTACAATAACGTTTGGGTCACTGACACGGTAAACCAAGTACAGGTCATGGAACGCACAACAGGCATTGAATTCACATCACAAGAGTAATTATCTTTATGATTTGAACGCATGGGACCTTCCTTGTATAGGAAGGTCTTTTTATTATTTTTCTAATGTTCCGAATTTTGTACTGATTGTCCGCAATTTCAAACTTTGCCTTTTTGCATCAATACAAGAATTAAATGCTAAATAAATATA
>JBNKNM010000297.1:0-5913 GCA_050293845.1 Pseudobacteriovorax sp.
GGCTTCACGATATCAATGGCGATGGTAATATCGATATGATTGCCAATACTAGCTGGGGTTTTTACGTGGCCTATGGGCGAGGAGGATTTGAGTTTGGCCCGGAAGTTGAAAGGGTTGTCACTTCTTCAGAACCAAAAACGTTCGATTCAATTATTTTTACAGATATTAACAGAGACGGATTGGAAGATGTTATATTTTCTGATGAAAGTGGCTACCATCAAATTAGATTTAATACAGGTGGTGGGACTATGGAAATAGTCAATTTGCGTGATGTTATCTTGCAAAATGGCAAGTATACCACGCCACTTGCTTCCGATCTTTCGGGATCGGTAATTTCCTCATTTGTGACCTCTCTTGAAGGTAAAGCTCTAATGCTAAGGTTGAATAGACCGTCAACCGGGCTACTAGTGAAATCATATGATGGTAAAGGCAATACTCTTCAATTCTCCTATAAAGAAAGTGTACCAAAAGAGGGAATGAGAAATCGTAAAGTCGTGCTTGAAAATGTAACGAAAAGGATCGTTGGTAAAGCGGATCAAATGCTTAACTTCAACTATCAAAATCCCACTAGCCATTCAGAGACTAAGAGATTCCTGGGTTACAGTAAAATAGTAAAAACGAACCCTTCTGCCATTGTTACTTCTGAGTACTTCCACGATGACACTGTTTCCAACTTTGCCAAAGGTACTAGGTTGCAAGATAAACTCTTGGGTTTGACATTGTCGACAGCTATTGAGCCTGAATCTTTCAATTATCACGATATACCAGGATTAAGGGTTAAAAGTAGCACTAAAAATTATATTTTGAACGGCGAACAGGTATCGCTATCGTCTGAATACCTTAGCTATCATGATTCTTTTTGCTCGGATAATATAAAAATATCCAAGGACGGATATAGTTTTAATACCAGATACAGCTATACTCCTAGCCTCAACGATCATATAACGTGTATTAAAGAAAGCAGCCGTAGCACTAGTAATGATTCCAATCAATCTTTTGACGAAGTCTTTATAAGTAAGCGCAACGCTATCGGGCAAGTTACTGAAGAGAGTCTTGAAGACAGCCAGGGCCAACAACTACTATTACGCTCATATAACTACGATGAGCTAAACCGGTTAAAGTCGGTAGATGATAAGCAAACTGGACTTTGGAGTTATGATTATTTCAATGACACGACCATGCTCAAGAGCCATCATGATCCCCTAGGGGTAACAGTCAATATTGACGATTTAGATTCATCGGGAAATCCCTTATCAATTTCCGAGGCTAAAGGCGATAGTCAGTCATTTTTATCGTTTTTTCGCTATGATGATTTCGAACGATTAGAAAAAATCTTTGATGAGATCACATCAGAAACAAACCCCATAGAATCCTATAGCTACAACTTTCCAACGGCTCAAAGTCTTGGTTGGGTAAGATCCCTAACTGCAATTGGTTTAAAAACTATGAGTTTAAGGGGTGGTGACGACGCTACCATAGGAAGTGCAACCAAGATCCCTAGTGGATGGGCGATAGGTTCTACTGTTTTTAGTGATCCTGATAACGGAGTCACAAAGTATTGGGCTGGCAGGCAACTCACTGATTTTAGTTTAGAAAACATCTTTTCTGGCAATCTCTTATCTACTGGTAAAAGCTCGCCTTTATCAATTCCCTTTGATATCCAAAATGTTTTTGAATCTGGGGTCAGTGGTGAGGAAAAGGCAACAGCCACAATAGAAAACGGACTACTAGTTTTAAAATTTAAAGAGAATGATACCTATACCATCACACGCAAATATGACGCTGATATGCTTCTAGTAGAAGAGATCAATCAAGGGGGCTACAGCACCAAGTTTGAATATGATGGCCTAAAAAGGATTATTAAAGTTGTACTACCTTCCCTTACCACTCATAGCATCGACTATGATGAATTTGGTCGCATTGACTTCATAACTAGGGAAGGTGTAGGAAAGGTTAGCTACCACTACAATAGCCTAAATCAAGTCGATCTTGTTACTTATGAAAATAAGGATCATTCTACCACTCGAACCAAGGCGATAAGCTATGATTCTAATGGTCGCATGAAAACTACTACATTTTCAGGTGGGGCTAGCTCTAAGCAATATGCTTATTATTATGATGGAAACCTACCAGATGGTTCAAGGATTGCTGCACAGCTAGGAAAACTTTCAGCAGTAAATGGTGAAGATTTTACAAAAATCTTTCGCTATGACCCTAGGGATAAGCAAGTACAAAAGAGATTGATCGTCGGCGCAAAAGAAATACGTAAGGATTACAGCTACTATAGCGATGGATCAACTAAAACCGTTGCCACAAGCTACTATTTAAGTAATCAGTTACAAACCAAATCTACACGAGAGTATATCTATGATGGGTTCGGGCGTATAGCTTCCATAAGTATCGGTAGCGATACCTTTCAAATCACCTATAATGAGCTAAACAAGATAGAAAGTATCTCTTTAGGAGAATTAGTCTATACCCCCTCTTATGATTCGTATACCAAAAGCCCGAATGGTTTTAACTATGCTAGGTTTGAGAATACCTTTGATGTTAGTTGGAATTTTAGTAACCGTGGTTTGATTGCCAGGGAGATTTTCGACCGAGACGGCATTAGCAATACTAAAAGCTATAACTACGATGCTAGAAAATTTTTAGCAGGTGGCAATGACTATAATGAAGATGGTGAGCTAACGAGTCTTACCGATCATACTGGGACTAAAACCCTTGATCGTTCTTCAGGACTTAAGATTGACGGACAAGATTATTTAATAGATAGCTTCGGTCGTATCTATAAATTTAGAAATATTGAACTAAGTTATGGTCCCGACTCGCAGCCTATCCAAGCCAGAGTTACAAATGGTGAGTCAGTAAAAATCATTGACTATAGCTATGATGAAACGGGAAGTTTGATAGCACGGCAAGATAGTGATAGTTTCGCATTTTATCTCGATGACACCAAACTAATTGATGGCATTCTATGGGAAAAATTTGCCGTAGGTGGGAAAAATCTTGGAGTAATTAAAAACGGGGTATTTGAGCCAGTTTTTTCTGATCCGCGTTCTACACCTATTGACGGCGTTCATTCGACCTATGGTCTTTCTAGTTCAAGTAATCCTATTTCCCAGTTTATGGACTTTGCTGGACAGTCAAAGGATAAAGATACAGGTTTGATTCTAATGGGTAAAAGATTATATGACCCTTTTGCAGGTCAATTTCTGACACCAGATCCGTTGTTTTTCGAAGAGCCAGAGCGATGTATCACAAGTTCCGTAGAGTGCAATTTATATTCTTATGCTAAAAATAATCCCGTGAAATATCTTGACCCAACTGGCTTATGTGTTGGTTGTCCTCTTAGCGATACCTATAGGTTTTTATTAAGACCTATGGAGGCGGCTTATAACAAAATTTCGGAGGCTGTCACTGGGCCGGGGCAAGAGGGGTTAAGAGAAGTTTATGATTCGGGAACTGGCGATGGTTACGGGGCTAAAGTTTCTGTTAAGTTTGATTTTGATATAGCAATGTCAGAAATAGGTATTAGTGCTGAAACTGGAATAAACGTTGGAAAGTCTTCAAAGGGCGTTAACCTTTATAGCTTCTCAAAAGGCAGAATTGGGCAGGAAGGAGGAGTTATCGAGGTAGGTATGAAAAATAGCTCAAGTTATCTTGGAACAAATGGTTATCGACGATTTGGATCAAGTGAAAATAATATAACTTTATATGGGGGTGGTGCTAATAAGGGGGGTGAAGCTGGTTTAAGTGGAAAAACATCTCTTAGAATAGGAACAAAACGCATTGGCTTAACTCTCAACACCAATGGAGAAACCTTTAATTTAGGCGTCGTATTTGGAAACACTTATAAGTTTAATCCATATGAAACCTTTAGAATAGAAGATAAAGAACAATTCGATCATGGTTGGTCTCTCTTACAAGATGCATCATATATGATTGATTCTGCTATATCTTATTTCGACAATCAATCTCAATTCTATGATTTCTCAGATACAGGATATTCCGATGAATGACTTCCATTTAGAAGGCGAGTACAAAACGATTTGGTTAGATAAATTGATAGGGCCATCGATTACCATTGTAATCGTCTTATCATGGTATTTTGCACTGATTAAATACGAAAAATATGGACTTGAGGCAATAGCTCTTTCAATTTTTATAACCGTTGGATCAATTTTTGCTTATTGGACTATGAAAAAGGATGATTATAAAAATGTACTTTTTCAAAAAGATTCAATTGAAGTTAGGTATCGGTACAAACCTGCACTGAAAGTTTGTTTTAAAGACATTATAAAAGTTATCTCTGTAAATGAAGGAGGAGTTAAGATATATTTTTCTAAAAATGGGAGCAGTGATTTCTTCTTTATGTATGATCTTGTAGAAAAAGCTGATCGGCAATTTCTTGAATATCTAAGAAAGAATGGGATTTCTTTTTATGATTAGCACAATGTTTCATCCAAAACCTGAAAGGACTACAATGAAAACTCTATTTTAAACAGCATCAATTAGCTTCTCAGGTATTTTATATGCTAATATCAAAACTGATGGAGTACAAATAGTATCAAACAAAAAACAGGTGCAAGTAGCAGTTCGAGACTTTGCTACTTCTTCCATTGACCTAACCATATCACCCTTGGAGGTGGATTTAGGGCAACTAGGTTTTCAATATGCCCAAAGAGAATACTTTCAGACTGCAAAAGTATCTGATTTGGGAATCGTACTGAACCAAACAACTCCCTTGGTGCAATTGTCGGATAAGAAAAGTCTAGCTTACTCCAACGAATATATATTGGGGCGAACCCAGTACGAAGAAAGTTCCCTAAATCATCTCTTTTTTGATACTTCCGCTAGCCTTCAGGTTATAACGAATAGTACCTTTTCACTGGCTGGGGGTGTGGGGCTAAGGCTCAATTTGATTGATGAAGAAAAGTATTTTTATATTCAAACAGGTATAGAGTCCGTTCAGATCTATCCTAAATTTACGGCTACGCCATTTTTTAAAGTGACGCTGCCCGAAATAATTCTAATGCCGATCTAACGGGTCGGTAGTTTTTTAAAATTTAGTCAATTAGTGCTAATTTCCTTGTAAGTTACTTGAATGTAGTATGCGTATTAATATGACATATATAAGATATATAATACTGTGTAGAACGATTTTTGTTATAGATACAGACAAGATTTTAGACAAACATCTTTACTAAATAGGGTTAAACAATGATAAAACAAATAGATATAGATAAGGTCGAAAGAGAAATTTCAGTTGGACTAGAATACGATTTTGGTGAAGGGAAAGAGTTAATAACCGACGTAATCGATCTGCCTCAACGTATTTGGATTAAGACTGAATGCCGAAACCTACATTTTAAAAGTGATGGTTCTCTCATTGAGTCTGTACCTGCAAAAGTTTTTAAAATTCTAATTGCAGAGGATGATTCGGATACATTATCCACTCTCGCCGATTTAATTTCACTACACTCAAATAATTATTTTACTTATACAGCTAGCGACGGAATAGCCGCATTAAAACTTTATAGAGATCGTCATGTTGATTTGATTGTAACTGATTATAAGATGCCAATTCAAGATGGTGATTGGTTTATAAAAGAAGTGAGAAAAATAAATCAAACGATACCTATTTCATTAATCACAGGATATATTGAGCTTTTAAAATCCACAGAATTCTATGAAGATCCGAATCTATATATTCACCAAAAGCCAATTGACCACGATAAACTATGTGAACTTATAGATAAAATATTCAAGGTAAACTGATTAAATAAAAGGAGTAAAAATGGAAAGAGTTATGATTTTACTAATTTCTTTTAGTCTTGGAAGTTGTGCTTCCACCTTAAAAGTGACGGAAATTGAAAGTGGAAAAAAGTATTTAGTAAGATGCAATGAACC
>JBNKNM010000298.1:0-5898 GCA_050293845.1 Pseudobacteriovorax sp.
CGCAGCCCACAGTACAGTACGTGCCCTATACGGTTCTTACACGGGAAGTCTTTATCAAGTCAGGCGCGCTTCGGATGGTGCCACCAGAGATATCCCAGTCCTGAACGCTGGAGGTTATGCAAATGCGGCAGTCCAAGATCGGTTTTGCAACAATATTTCCTGCACAATATCAATAATATATGATCAATCACCCCATGGTAATCATCTGACCAAGGCACCTCCTGGCGGTTGGTTAAACAATGGTGGTTTAGAAGCTGATGCCAAGGCCGCGCGCATTACATTGAATGGTCATCCTGTTTATGGCGTGTACACGACCATGAGCTGGGATAACGATATTGGGGGAGTTGGATATCGCAACAACAATACCACAGGCATAGCGACAGGTGATGAAGCGGAAGCAATTTATATGGTCGTTAGCGGCCGGCACTATAACCAATGGTGCTGCTTTGATTATGGCAACGCAGAAACAAATAATTTGGACAATGGAGATGCCACTATGGAAGCTGTGTATTTTGGTAGCAGCACTCAATGGGCTGTTGGTAACGGTGATGGTCCTTGGGTTCTTGCTGATCTTGAAAATGGGGTATTTCATGGCCATGATCCTCACACTGTCACAGAAACAAACACTCCCATTATTGCTGACTATGTAACTGCTATGCTAAAAGGTCCCTCAGGAAATCGATTCGCACTCAAGGCTGGTAATGCTCAATCAGGCTCTCTGATAACTAAGTACGATGGACCCCGACCTGACGGGTATAGTCCAATGAAGAAAGAGGGTGCCATCATACTAGGTGTGGGGGGAGACAATAGCCACACAGGAGTGGGAACCTTTTTCGAAGGATGTATGACCTCCGGAAATCCCTCTGCACACATTGATGATGCTATTCAGGCCAATATAGTTGCTGCTGGATATGGAAGCTAATAATTTAGGGTACTAATGTGTAAAATTTGGACCCGATCGGACATTAACCCTGTTTTGATGCTACGATTTGGCTACCTTTTAGTTCAAATTCAGCGCATCAACCTTTACCCTCTATTGATCTCCCATCAAGAAAAGTTTGCATTGGAGTCCTTTCGCAGCACATTTTCCTTGTTGGGTTCGGTGGTTATTGTAATCATCAACCCACTCTCCCAATATCTTTGAAGCTCTTCCAGGCTACTGTAGAGCTTCTTTCTAAAGGTAATTCCCATGCCTTGGGACTCAAAGAGAGGGAGACCGCGATCATGGAGCAGGTCAGCGGCTGTGATAGGGGTTCTCTGATTATATGGTTTACCTAGGCTTTGACATTTCTACCAGCTTCCATCTAATAGCTATCAACTCCGGTAGAATACATGCGATAAGAAGTTCATGGAACCTCTATTTTTATAGAATATTGGCGTTCTTCAGGACGAACTAATTAAGGGAATAGTGCCAGGTTTATCTGTTTTCCTATGCAAATATTATCGTGTAGCTTTTTTAACAGGCTCTAAGCGAAATTTTGCATACAAGGAGTCAATCTAAAAAATGTCATGGCACTCGAGTTTTTTATTAGAGTATGCCTGCTACTAAACCCTCCTGCGGGAATAATGGATAAAATTAAGAACGTATAGATCCCATTATTTACAATTCGCTTTATTGAAGTAGAAAGTCTCCATTCCCGATTCATTCCTCCATTATTCAACCATTCCGAAGGATGGCATCCCCTGAAAGATTATGGTAGGTGCAATACCACTTGTTTCACTAGATCTCACATTGATCTTGGCGCCGGAGTCTTGGTATATATACACCTGTTCAATAGAGGGCAAGAATAACCAAACAACGAGAACGGAAGACTGGTTGACAGTCCTTCTTTCTTAGCAACACTCATCACGAAGGAGAAAGTTGTGCCGATTCAATTTTTACATCGAATCATGGCGCTCAGCGTCATACTCGCTACCTTATTCATGGGTTCGAGGGCTCTTGCAGACAATCCACTGATCACGCACAGATTTACGGCTGACCCCAATGCCTTTGTGTACAATGGTCGGGTCTATATTTATTGCTCTGCTGATGACTACAACCAAGGCGGTTACGATATACAAGGATATATCCTTATTTCGTCAGATGATCTAGTGAACTGGACTGATCATGGTGAGGTCTTCAACGTTCGCCAGGCGACGAATTGGGCCAACTTAGCCTTTGCTCCCGGTACGATTGTACGGGATGACAAAATCTACCTTTACTTTCCAGACGGTGGCAGCAGCATAGGTGTAGCGGTAGCAGATAGTCCTGATGGTCCCTTTAGAGATGCAATTGGCCGCGCATTGGTAAATCGCAGCACACCGGGTGCTGACGTGCCTTGGGTTTTCGATCCAGCAGGTTTCTTAGATGATGATGGACGGGCCTATCTATACTTTGGTGGCGGTGAGAGCGGCAACAATTCACGGGTCATTTCCTTGAACAACGATTTGACTTCCGTTACAGGCACCGCGCGCGCCCTGAATGCTCCGGAGTTTTTTGAAGCGAGCTTCATGCACAAAAGAAATGGAATCTACTATTTCTCTTACTCTGACGACTTTAGTCGTGATGGCGCTCAAATTGCCTATATGATGAGTAGTAGCCCCAACTCTGGATTCAGCTACCAAGGCATCATACTACCAAGCCCACCAGATAACTTAGGTAATAATAATCATCACTCAATCTTTGAATTTAAAGGCCAAACCTACATCGCCTATCACAGCCGCACCATTGCCAATGGCGATATCTACAAGCGAAGCGTGGCCATTGATCGCCTCACATATCGCGGCGATGGCACCATCAATCGGGTGAATCCTACAATAGCTGGCGTATCGCAGGTAAAATATGGAGATCCTTACTCAACAGTACAAGCCGAAACTATCGACAGACAAAGTGGTATCAAAACAACCCGTGTTGGTCCTGGCAATGTTTACCTGTCATCTATCAGTAACGGTGACTGGACCCGATTTACTGGTTTCGATTTTGGCCAGGGTGCAGAGAGTGTAGAATTCCGTGTTGCTAGTCAATCTGGTGGCCGTATCGAGATTCGTGAGGGATCTGCCTCAGGACGTGTTGCGGGAATATGTAATGTTGGGCCCACTGGTGGCTCACAAAGCTGGACGACAGTGAGCTGCCCCGTTAGTGGGCTTGAAGGCATCAAGAATGTTGTCTTGAGATTTACTGGCAACGGCAGCTCAATCATGCATGTCGACTGGTATAAGTTTTCAGAAGGACTAGATGACACTCCTGGAGTCAATGATCCCCCAGTTGCTCGGGTCAGTGCAACGCCTACTCGTGGGGCACCTCCGCTAACTGTTGCATTTGATGCTAGTGGTTCTAGAGATCCTGAAGGCACAGCCTTATCTTTCTCTTGGGACTTTGGTGATGGCGACAGTGGAAGTGGTGCAACTCCTTCACATGTTTATCAGAATGCTGGAGTTTACACCGCTACTGTTTCCGTAAGCGATGGACAGCTGAGCACAGAGGCTAGTGTCGCAGTGGTTGTTGATGATACGGTCTTTGCTGTAAATGCCGGTGGTGGTGCTTATGTCAGCGCCGACGGTACTGAATATATGGCCGATTCAGGCTTTTCAGGTGGCCAGACTTATTCCACATCTAACGCCATTTCCGGAACCTCAGATGATACCCTTTATCAGACAGAGCGCTATGGAGATCACAGCTATTCAGTGGCAGTACCGAACGGAGATTACTTGGTAACTCTACATTTTGCCGAGATCTATCACACATCTGCAGGTATGAGAACCTTCAATGTGAATATAGAAGGCAGCAACAAAATTTCCAATTTGGACATCTATTCGCAAGTCGGTGCTAATGCTGCTTACGTTTCGGAATCCCAAGTCACCGTAAATGATGGCAGACTAGACATTCAATTCATAACGACTCTAGAAAATGCGAAAATTAGCGCGATTAAAGTTACAAAAGTGAATTAGTTTAAAAAAAAGTTTTTTTCTAATTATCGGGCGACCTTACTTTTGATGGGGTCGCCCGACTAAATGTATCGGTCCGAACCACCTTATATAGCAAGGTGTACCAACCACGGCTAGGTGTTTTCCTAGCAAATACGTCCAAGTTAGGATCGTTTATTTCGACGAGTTTTAAAAGTAAGAACTCAACAACCAAATGCCCCGCGATTATCGAGGAAGTAGCGCTCTTTGGATTGAAGTTTGCATTATATAGTTCTGTGAATGCGCTTCTTCGATGATTCGGCTCTCAAATACATCTCCGAACTAAACCTCCACTGTAAAATTGTTAGGAAGAAGGAATTTTAATAATAATATAAAAACGAGTATCGTGAGAAACCGAGGTGAAAGATAGATCCCAGTTTAGGGCACGACAAATCGAATGAGCTAAGGCTAGTCCCATACCACTACCATTGCCAACACTTTTAGTCGTAAAAAAAGGATCAAGAACCTTTGCTTGAATAGCGGCAGGAATACCGTCACCATTATCGCGGATTTCAATATAGTAGGAATCATGTTTAATATAGTCAATTATGGAAATTTGGGGGTCTTTAACCTGGCTATTCAGCAAAGAATCTATTGCATTTTCAACGACGATCCTGACAACAGAAGATAAATGCAAAAAATTGCCCTCAATGTTAATCGTGGAATTAAGGTTTTTTTCGATGCGGATAGTAGTATCTTTAAGCCTATTTTCCAAAAGGTGTAAAGCATCATCAATAGGCATTTTTGTGGAAAAATGGTTGTTTTTTTTACTTTGCTTGCCTTCATGAGTAAAGAACAGCAGACTTTGAATAATGTGGGAAATTCTATCCGAGCTTCTATCAATAATATCAATCCATTTTGTCATCGTATTTCCCTGAGGTGTACTGCTGATATATTGCTTAATGAAATTAAATGCTCCAGTCATAATCATGAGTGGATTATTGATTTCGTGGGCTATACCACCGACAAAAACTCCTAAGGACGACAACTTTTCTTTGAGCTGTATTTCACGACCTTGTTCTTCTAATTGGGCTAATATGATAGTCGTGGTATACTCGCTGAGAAATGCCGCTGCATAGACGCAAATGCAGGCCCAAATTCTGTCGAAGTGGATTTTATAGCTCATTCCGATAAGATCTAAGTTTGACGATGGCAAGTAAGCCGTGTGAATAATGATGATAAAAAAATAAAATAAAACGATCAAGCCAGCTTTAATGCTACACAAATAGGTTGTGATAAGTAGGACGGGAGACATGTAGAAAAAGGAGCCTGAGTTCACTGGTACTTTTTCCTGATATATCATTAGAGTGACAGCAGTGACTGAAATAAATATTCCAATATAAGCTGAAATTTTGTAGTTCTGGGGAGTACACACATACTTGGCTAAATAGCAAAAGACCACAGCAGATACTGTAAGAAATACAACGATCGATAACGAGAGACTTTTATCGGATTCAATAATATACAGGCCAAACAGGATGGAGGCGGATATACTGAGACAACCTACGATTCCCACAATGATGAGAACTTTTGTAAAAAAAGCGCGATAGCGGGCTACAAGCTCTGTCGATCCGTTCATCTTTTTGTCTCCTGTAGATAACTCTGTCCTATTGCTTAGCAAAACTGAGAACAAAAACTGAGCTTTTTTATACTTGTCACTATTTTTTGTTCTAGGAGGATGACCATAATATCCTATGTCACAAGTTACAGGATTCTCAAGGGAGCCCTAAATAGTTCGTCCAAGAGAACGCCAATATTCTACAAAAAATAGAGGTTCCATGAACGTTTTATCGTATGTATTCTACCGGAATTGATAGCTATTTCGAAATTCACTTCAGCATGAAATCGATTCTGAATGGAGATATCCTTTCACATTTAATATTCGAATAACCAGTTCAAATTCCCATCATTAGCATAATCGACGCTGCTAGCTTTCCAAATACGTGTACCATTAAA
>JBNKNM010000299.1:0-5884 GCA_050293845.1 Pseudobacteriovorax sp.
CTTGGTAGGGTAAGCAACTTTTTTACCTGCTGCTTTAATGCGGCAACTTTCAAACTTCTTAGCCAGAGTTTCGATTTCTATACTCATGATCACTCCGTAATTTAATATTACGGATATCTAAGCATGAAGAAATTTTTATTTCGCCCCACGCGATTCTGTGCGGGCACGCTGAAAATTAAGGGGAGATTCTCCAAAGTTACTCACCCAAACCCAATATTGACACCATGCCTCCTCAAAATTACCATAATTATGTATGGTATTAGGAGATGAAATGCAAACCCTACACAAACCAATCCTTAAGTCCCAGTTATTACTTAATTTTTGTGAAAATCCAGTTTACTGTGGTTTCCCTAGCCCGGCCATGGACTTTATTCAGAAGCCCTTGGACCTAAACGAATACATGATAAAAGGACCGGCTTCGACCTTTCTATTTAGAACTAGTGGTAATTCAATGCCGAACAAGAATATTCTAGATCTCTAACATGGAGTTTCATTTGAAATATAGGGACGTTGGAGACTTGAGTGAGAATATCTAAGGTAAAATCAGTTATTTACCGATACCGCTAAATCAAGTATAGTGTTGAATATGTCAAATAATCTGTGTATAGACTTAGTTTCTTAACATCTTTGCTGTGAGATAATCCTCAAGCTGAAGTCTTTTCAGGATATTAACTTTAGGAATATCAATTGCATAGTCACTAAGTGCTAAGCTCTCTGGCTATTTGGCCGAAGGAAATCTCGGGGAGAATGAAATGGAAAAGCTAAAAGACATTCTAGAACGAATCGATAAGATTTATCCTGAGGACAAAGGGAACTCTGACAAGGTTCGGAATTCCATAGATAAACTCAATTGGAAAGAAGATATCGAAATCTCCTCTGAGCTGGATCAAGAAATTGAAAAGGTAGCGCAGGGAGTTCCTTATGCAGACCATGGCTGTGAAACCGGAAGACTTACCCCACCTTAGCCAAGGCTCTATAGTAGACATAAGTTTAGTTACTTTCCGAGATGGTAACGACGAAAAATCTTTTTTCGACTTTTATGATGTCACAAGAGTCAAATGGGCGGTTGTACTTACCCAGGATTGTGACTTAGCAAATGAAGACAAAGTCGAATACATTACAGTTGGTCTTCTTGACCCCTTTCACAAAAGGGTCGATAAGCTAATCGATGAATTCGAAGAAACAATAGGAAAAGAGTTTCTAGATAGCGGGCAAAGCCAATTCATTTACGAAAAGGAATCGCTTGCAAACTGGGCTGCGACAAAGTTCAAAAAAGTTATTGAGAACGATCACAACTATTATATCTTTCTTACCCTGCCTGATGACGAAACTAAATTCTATGTGGTTAATCTTACTAAAATATTCTCTTTAAAAATTGATCATAGAGAAGCCCTAAAAGATAAGTGTTATTATAAAGTTACAAATGGGTTCAATTACCTCCTAGGTTGGAAGTTGGCTTATCTCTACGGGAGGGTAGGAGTTGATAACTATGGTGATGCCAGGGTTGATGTAGGAAAGGAGCTTGCACCTCAAATTATTGAAGCAGCAAAGAAAAGAAAAACCGGACAGTACTTTGCCGTCAACAAGGATCAGAAAAAGCAGTTTGAAAACCTTATTAATTCTTTAGAACAGGCGGCCAATCAATTAGAATACAAGTACGAGCAGTACACAAAGGCAGATGAAAAGTATAAGGAGATTAGATTCCAATCATTCGAAAAACAGAAAGTAGATGTTAAGAAAAAAAAAGAGGAAATACAACAGTTTATAAGCTCACTTGAATCTATGTAGCCCTTTGAAAATCCATAGTTCTTTCACTCCTATAAATTATTCTTACCATTTTGGTGGACCAAACAGCTTTCTTGGACTTATTTTCGGGTCACAATTTATTTATTTGAAGAGCTATTCTACGATAACTTGAACCGCTTCCTCTCAACTCTATGGCAAAGAGCTTCAGAGAGAATTACTGGACATGGTAGATGTTGAGTTGGAAGAGCTACCGGAAGAAGAATAATGTTACTCGTGATGCCATACATTCAATGTGTGGCCATCAAACACTAGAGCTTTCCTAGAGAATACTTCACGATAAACGCTTTTCACTCGTAAATATTTTCAAGTTTATCTGAGATTTCGAAATCGACTATCTAAAGTAGCTATTTTCCTGGAAGCAATACGAACGTCAAGTGGGATAGCTTTGAATTCTGACTTTATGATAAGGGTCATATACTTCCGCAATTTTTAAGTCAATCTGAACCGCTTACAATGTTCGCGTTTAAACATTTTGAAACTAATAAGAAAATGTTTGGCATTTTATTGCAAAAGATAGGGCCAAAGTGATATGCAAGACTTTCTTCACCGAGGCCGGTAGCGAATGTTTCTTTTACAATATTGCTCAGTTTAGAATCTAGGATTAAAATCAAACGATCAATCCCAAGTTGCATCGAGATCTAATGAAAAATTGAGTGTTCCCAATAATTATTTTGGGGAAGTCAAATGATGAAGCAGAACAAAAAATACAACCTTGATGCTACCAAAGCATTATTTGCAGATGATAAGAATAGCAAAAAACTTATAAAGGTAATGAAGACGCTTTACAGCAATAATGACATATATAACAACTTCAAAAAACTTTGCGAAGAAAAAATGTCGTCATATCAGCAGCGATAGAAGCCCTCATGAAGGACTTCCTTAACAACTAGCGGATTTCAAACTAAAATCACACCCCTCAGTAAGCCACACTCATGAAAGCTTCTTCCAGAGCCAAGAACAAGCTGTTGCATTAAACCGATGCGGCATTAGCATATAAAACAGACAGGCTAATCCTGCATCTGACTCCAACAACGGGATACAATACTTGTCTGCCTTCTTTGAGAAATCATCGACTAAGGATTTATAGCTTTGAGTCGGTGTCGGGATATTAGTCACATTTTTCCCAGCTTCTGAGCGCCATAAAAAGGTTCCGATGTGGTCAACTTCGCAATTTAGAAACGCAATTTCTGAAATCCACCTCCATGCTTGCTCTAAAAATTCTTTATGGCCGTCAACTGCCAGTAAACCAATAAGAGATTCTAATATATAAGAATCTCCCTCGAATGAGTCGTCTATAGGGCTGGTCGCAGTACCAGCGATAAAAGGAAGTAAATCCGTGATCGTATAGTAGGGTGAAGGTATCCCTCCTTCACTTGATGGTTGATTGTTTTTGATTATCATGTAACTCATTGTAATCAAGAGGTCCTTAGCTTTTTCTTTTTCACCTTCTTTTTTTATCAAAAAATAGACCGGAAAGAGGCTTACAATAACTCCTTCACTCATCATCAATAGGTCGCTTAGGTTTTCACTGCAATAATTGGCACAGAATGCCTTCTTCTTGTCAATATCTTCAACCTGAAATTCATTACACCAAAAATAATATATTGAACATACAGACGATAATTGAGTCGTACGGGTCTGTGTGAAAAGGCAGTCTAACAGAGGATCACCTTCAAAATAATCTTCTCGTTCCATCACTTCTTTTATTAGTAGATCGAGCGCATTGAATGCCATCAATTTGGCGACCACGATCTGATTACTCACCTCATGTAAATCTGTTTTCGTCTGAAGGCATAGTCTCACAATTGCATTAAGATAACATACCCAAGCGGATGCTTCGGCTAAATAATTGTTTCTTTCGGTATAGTTCGACAATGCAGATGCACAAAAAACAGCAAGACTAGCGCTTGCCTCTTTCACTTTTGACTTTGTGTCTACTCCCTCTATTGGTGCACAAAGCTGGAAGAGACGGCTAAAATCAGCCATAGACAGTAAGCTGCGACCGTCAGAAAGAAATAATTTTAAATAGTGATGTGCAGCATTTGGATCGGTCGGTGCAAAATTAGGAACTAACGAAGAGAACATTTTCAACAGCTGACCTTTTACAATAACACCGACTTCAGGGCTGTTAGATTCTCTTTGAGTTCGATTAAAATCATCAATCGACCTCTGAACATGTTCATGAATGTCGCCATTGACTACTAAGAAAGCCTTATGTACTTTCTTGTCTTTAGAAATCGCAGGATGGACGACTTTACCCATTGCAAGGTCGTACAGCTGTCCTTGTACATCTTCTCTATATTTTGCTAGCGTGAGCATCTTTCCTTTAGTCGATTTCAATTGGTATGCGACTATGTTCCCATCGCTATCCTCGACAATAAGGTCTTTACCCATTTCCATAGCGTTGTGGTGCGTAGAATGAATGATTGTGTACCCTTCATTAAAGAGAGCATTACACAATGGAAGTTGATACCCACGTTCACTCGCATTATTCAACCAGTTTTCTAGCACCTTCTCTATCATTCCAGTCTTTCCTTTTTGCTTCTATTATCTCATCGTAGCGTTTCTTTAGTTCGCGATCTTCGTGAAGTGAATCAAGCACTGCTCTGAATGTATCTACTCCGGATGGATTAGAGATCATCATTGGTAATTTGGGGATTCCATTGGAATCAAAATTAATATCCACTTTCTCAAGCATTTCAAAAACCATCTCGGCATTGAATTTTTGTCCTTTTCCATCAACTACATTCCCGACATTTCTCGTGACTTCTTCTAAGTGACTCAACATCATTCCCACTTGCTTTTCTGCCATCTGTTCTGCAAGACTCAGAACCGTCTGTTTAGTCAGATCGAAGCCCTTTTCCTCAAGTTGTTCCTTTGTGACAATTACACTGGCTTCCACCTTTTTAAAGCGTCGTTCTTCCATAGAGCCATCACCTCTGACCAACTTCATTGAATCACCTTCAAAGTAACGACTCTGTCGGATCGTTGAAAAAACGCCTTTTCGTTGCTCAATAATCGTTTTTGTCAGGTCGATGATAGCCTCAGCTACTTTGTTCTTTTCTTCTGGGTAATCCGGCAACATACTCTACTCCTCTCTGCACTATGTGAAGTCTATGACCTTTTCATTACTTCTTAAGATTCTAGTGATGTAGGTGTTTGGATCTTCTCCATTTGGCACATCAAAGCTTTGAGTGATCGTTTCATCATCGAGGTGTTCACGGTAGGTTACCTCTAGCAAACCATTATTGTCCATAAACGAAAGAACCATGGATTCTGCAGGAACAATGTCACCCAGATTGAAAGTGTCCAGCCACTCCGTATATTATAGCAAGGTGCACCTCATCATTGCCAGGGTAAAACCCCAGCCTAATTTAGATTCAATTTTCAAAGATCATGGTGAGTGCCGCCATTTCACAAATATGAGCACGACCATCTAGAAGCACGCAAATCTCATAAAAGTAAACTTTACCTTCAATTCCAAGCTCTTTGCTTTTAAGCGCACCCTGGCTCTAAAATAGAAATTTACAAGATGTCCTTGGTAAAAATTCTTATCTTGAACTAAAAAGATGGGGATTTAATAAGGAGTATATATGAAAATTACCGAACGTGACTGGGACCTAATCGAAAGTATCAAACAACAACTAGGAAGCCACACAGCAAACAAGGAGTTTCAACGAGAGCTGATAGACATTGTTGATGTCGAGTTAGAAGGGCTGTCAGAAGTAAAATAAAGCTGCTTGTGGCGCCATACGTTAAACGAATGGCCCTCCAAAACCTGAGTTTCACAAGTAGAATGAACTTTTGCATGCAGCTGATGATTTCTGTGGGGTAATTCTGATATGAGTGCTATCCCAGCAAAGGTCTTATTTCGATGGTGCCCTGTCAGGTCTTCTAATCAGGGAAATACTAAAGTTAGACTTTACTTTAGCTTGTTGTTCTCAGGGTTTTGCTCTCCGGTATTTCCCTTAGAAGAGGTCCCTTATTCTAAAGAGTAAAAATAGAGCTACGACACATTTTTATCATGTCAAATGAGTTTTCGAATTTTTTATGGTAGCTAAATTTATAGGATAAGGTG
>JBNKNM010000300.1:0-5883 GCA_050293845.1 Pseudobacteriovorax sp.
GATAACTGGCGCCAAGGCATATCGATTTGGAAGATTAAGTCAAAGGTTTTGGGAGTATAAACTCCCCGACCCCTCAGATAATTACAAAATAGGGTAACAACTGAGAATGAGCCACAAATGGAAACGCCTACTAGGAATGTCCAAAACCTTGGTCATCTGGGAATAATTGCAGCAATATTCAAAGAATACAGTTTCCTTATTTTTTGAGGAAACGCAGTTTTATGTAGCTAATACGTGCTTTTTAAGGGGAAATTAGTGTGGTAATAAGGCGTTTTATGCTAAATACGACAGCTTTTTTCTGTTGGACTCCGGAGCTCAGTTTTATCGAAAGTTCAAAGGGCGAATGTGACATTTATGGGTTTATTTGATGAGTCGCAAATATCTGATCATTGTCTTTTTTATCATTTTTACTGTTATTGGTGTCATTGCAATTATTTCAATAGCAAATAATTTTCGTATTATTATTAGAATACTAAAAATAGTAAGATAGTTTTCAGATCATTTTGTAGCTATCGAAAAATATTGGAATTACTTAATATCCTCTAGATCTCGTAAAATTTTTTAAAAAATGCAAAACTATTGAGTCCAGGACATGAAGTTCTACACAGGTTGATTGATAAAACTTACTAAATCATCCTATTTATCGAAATTTTAAGTACAGTAGTATTTTGGTTGATTGTTTCGTATGTAGGAATCTCGTCTCTGACTATGATTTTTGCTACGAAGTGATATTTATAGGGAACTGATCCATGAATGAAGACCCATAGCCATGGACGTTTTCAACAGGCCGTCGCGCTTATTCCACCTTATGAGATACCTATCACGAATTGACTTGATCTATTTCAACAAAATGATGCCCAAAATGCTTATCGATCAATTTTTGTTCGAATTGGTCTATGATGTGAGCATGATCCTCTTCCCGATCACCTACGATGCGACCAAAAAAGACATCCATAACTTTATTTCCAATAACACCCGCAACAATAATTCCTCTTTGATTGTCTTCCAAACGAAAGGTGTCTTTAGCATTTTTTGAAAATTGCGAGAAGTTTTGAATTTTCAATTCCATATTAGCGAATCTTGATAAAGACATTACGGTAATGCAATCTTTAAAGTAGTAGCGTTTTCTAGTCTTTAAAACACAATGATGAGTCCTGACACAAAGAATCGGATTACTATCTGAAGACTTCATATTTAGTGACCTTGTCACCCTTTGCACGGGAAAGTAGATTTGTCGCTTGATATACGTCACTCCCTCTGAAGGATTTAGCGTAGAACTCTGGTGTTAAGCTAGGTTTTGCCTCGATATTGCAAAGGTATACAAGATCCATAATTCCAGTTATGCCGCCATAGGCGAGATAGGTGACAGGATGGTCGCTTTTACCATACATAGCTTCATACCCCACGCTCTCATAATCATTGTGTAGTATGAATTCTGCACCTTTTTCAGATACATTAGTGACCTGCCATCGACCCCATCCCAATGCATTTACAACGGCAACAATACCGTGAACCCAGTCTTTTTTATTTCTAAGTTGTGGTTTGATCAAACCCTCCCATTCTTGGGATGTCATGATTCCACCAAAAGTATTGAAGGCACACTGGTGCCCGGCTTCGATGAGTAGGGGCTCTGCTGCTTCGATACCTTCATTCCCAAATTTTTCGTGCATTTGTCGTACGAATTCGAAAGAAATGCGATTATAGTAATTTGCATAGTGACGAGTTAGAATGACACCAAATGCTGGTATTAGTCCGTCGGTATTCCCTTCGATGGGCATATTAGCCAATGCAGTTAAAATACCATCATAATCTACATTGTTATCTTCAATCGTGATGATTTCATCACTTGTGAGATTTCCCAACCCTACAGAATTATGGAAACAAAAATTGGAATTGCCAATACTAAATTCAAAGATATTTTCTTTAGTTCCTTCAACGCTGATACAAGCTGTTTGCTTCGCGAAAATATTTTTAGGATTAATTTCGTAAAGCGCTGCCATTACTCCAGCCACCCATCCTGTTGTAAAGTAGTCAATCGGTTTTTTCGAATAGCCAAATTTTTGTGCCCAGCAGCTCGAATAATGCGTGACAGGAGTGGTCAATGTTCCACCCTTTTCGCTTAGGTCTCTTAGATCTATAAGACCAAAACCAGCCCATTGAAATACTTCTTGCGCTAATCTTTTTTTATCTTCAATGGTTTGACTCTTATTAAAAATATTGGAAAATTGAGAATAGGACACTTCTGCAGCAGCTCCGATAAGAAATCCAACAGAATCGATATAGGGGGCATCTTCAATGATAGTTCTTTGAAGATAGGTATTGTAGTGATTACAGTGAAAAATTTGTGGTTCCCTACCTAAGACACATCTCCGATGATTTATATCAAGTTCAAAGTTTACATTATATTGAGTCATAATTTTCTCCACTAATAAGGGCATTTTTTCTTTGTTACTTTTTCCGCAGCTTCTCTAATTTTGTCTAAGGTCTCTTGACTACATGTAGTTCCGGATTCAATGGATTCTAATTTAATCTTTTCTTTCATAAGAACAGGAAGAGAAAATACTCTCATGCGTGCGAGTACCCTTTCATCGCCATTTTCTTTAGCCCACTGTACTATATCGAATAAATGTCTCATTTAAATATCCCTCGTTGGGTTCAAAGCCAGCATCGGCACTTTATAAATTATATTTGAAGACTTTTTTTGAATTAAGTTTATACTATTTTGTAAGTGGGGGCTAAGAGCGATCCAACAAAGGTTTTTCCATCCTAATACTGGCCAAGATTCAATATCTTCTTTTGATTGATTTCAGGGTAGTAATTTGATAACTTGCAGAAATATCAGGGAAACTGAATAGGAAGGAAGTATAGGATATTTTGATGGCTTAACGGATGTCATGTTTAAGAAGATTCTTCGGACAACATGTTTTCTACCCATGGGGATTCCTTGGGTCAGGGTTCGTTATTGATTCTGAAGAAACGAAAAACCAAATCCTTGGATTCATCAAGAAAATATATATCGTGATGCTTCCGGCAATCATCATTATTTAAGTTACTGTGGGATATTCGCTGAACTTGGTTTTGTTGCCCGTTTACTTCATCTGGTATATTTTTGTGGTCAAAAAAATCACCAAAGATTTGCCCAAGTCCACAGAAAAACTGAAAGCGTCCGAATCATACAAGTATTGTAGAGCTGTTTGGCGAAGATGCGAAACCGGAAAACGTGCTTTTCAGGGGAAATTAGTGCACTAATAAGGCATTTTATGCTAAATACGACAGCTTTTTTTGGTTGGACTCCGGAGTTCAGTGTTATTGAAAGTTCAAATGGCAAATGTGATATCAATATCAGACTGAGTTATCATTCTCCAGTGTATCAGGTGAGATATACTCATCGGTACTTGAGATTTTAAGACGAGAAGGATCAGCCTTCCAATTCCAAGGGAGCAGCGAGTCAATATCAGACTTGGGATGACCATTGGCAAGGCGGATCAAAATATCAGAAAGATAATCCTGAGGATTGATGCCATGTAGCTCGCAGGTCATAATCAGGCTATAAAATTCCGCCAAGGCCTCACCGCCAAGGTTTGATTGCACGAACAAAAAATTCTTGAGGCCAAGTTTTATATCACTAAAAAGGGACTCTACCCGATCATTATCAACCTCAATGCCGCCGTCACGCAGGAAGAGAGTGATCTCTCATCCCAGCGCTCAAGGGTGTAGGCAATGGTTTTGCCAAGAGATGATCTGGGCGGAGGGTTAAGGGATTCAAGAAACATACTCCATCACGATGCTATGTTTTGCACATGCCCGCATAGCAGCTTTCATGTATTCTCAAATACTTGCATAAGTATAAGATATATAAAGATAATAACCGATATTGCCCCTCGGAGTAATTATATGTCTGGGAAAGAGCTAGTGAGGATTGCAGCTGAGATTAGACACTCAAAAAAAATGCCTAATTGAGTTATCAAAAAAGTACAAACTACCCCAACAGTGGATCTCTCGTGTGACTTCCTCTCTCGACTGAGGTCGAAAGCATCCTGTAGTTAGGATTTCTGAAGCATGGTCACCTAAAGTGCTCTTGAGCAGCAGCATTCTACCTTGCAAGAAAAATATTCCAAGCTACGCAAAGCTGCCGCTTACTACAAGACCAACTTTTGAAAAATTATGTTTTGAGCTTCCCCTACCACCCGTAGTTAGGTTTTTTAGAAAAACTATGACGACTATGGATTTCTCTAACCGTTCCCGTTTCTGAACGCATCACGATAGAATGAGTTGTTGCTCCCGTTCCGGTATAACGTACGCCTTTGAGCCAAGAGCCATTTGTAACACCGGTGGCAACAAACATGACGTGGCCACGAGCTAAGTCATCGTGGTGGTATACTTTGTCAAAATCAGTTATCCCCATTTTCTTAGCGCGTTCTCTTTCCTCATCCGTTCTGAACTTGAGAACCCCCTGCATATCGCCCCCTAAACAACGAAGCGCTGCTGCAGCTATGACACCCTCAGGCGCTCCTCCTGTACCGATGAGCATGTCGACACCGGTTTCAGGCTGAGTCGTGGATATTGCTGCCGATACATCTCCATCACCTATCAAGCGAATGCGTGCACCTGCTTCTCGAACTTCTTTTATAATCTCTGCATGGCGGGGGCGATCGAGAATAATCACCATGAGGTCTTCCATTTTTTTACCGGTAGCTTTAGCAGTTCTTTCCAAGTTCCAAGTGACGGACTCACGAATATCTATTTTATCGCGTGCAGTAGCGCCAACAGCAATTTTATGCATGTAGGTATCGGGAGCATGTAGGAAGTTCCCATGTTCAGCAGCTGCAATGACAGCTAATGCTTCACTACGACCATTTGCAGTAATGGATGTTCCCTCTAAAGGGTCGCAGGCAATATCAATTTTGGGTCCGTGGCCGTCTCCAACTTTTTCACCTATATAAAGCATAGGAGCTTTATCTCTTTCTCCTTCCCCGATAACTATAGTCCCCTCAAAAGTGATCGTGTCGAAGGCTTTTCGCATGGATTCAACCGCTGCGTGATCAGCCTCTTTTTCATTGCCCCGACCGATCCAACGTCCCGATGATAAAGCTGCAGCCTCAGTGACGCGAACGAACTCAAGTGCAAGATTCCTATCCATTGCTATTCCTCTATAATATTGATAACCATGCCACAAGTTCAGTATGTAGCCTGCTTTAGGCTTCCTTGTCAATGGAGCTTGCTAGCTGCGGACCAGCTTTCGTAATACAATTGGAAAGTTACAACATTACTTTGCCTGCTGGAATAAAAGTATTGCTTTATTGGTAAATAAATAGAAAGTTTACTAGCTTTAAACTAATTGCATCCAATGCACCGAAAAACCACATGATTTAGAAGGTACTCTCCTGGAATCTGGAAAATTTGGATCAAGGTTCTGTACTTCTTCTGATTTTCTCTGCGACTTTTTTTCCTTGTATAAGAACAGGCTCACCTACCATCCCTTGAAAGTCCTCTGCAAACAAGTCGTAGTAAATTTCAAAGCGTGGTAGCCGAGAGTTGGACAACTCCTCTTCCGAAAAAGTGAAATGGAACACAAAAAAATTTGTATAATCACCAGGGTAGATTACCATACCTTGTAGGGCTCGGGCTGTAATCATATAAAAGTTTTCTTTGGCAGCCCTATGGGGTCGAGAAAAATGGATGAGATCGCTTTTGAACTTAGTTTCCAATTCATAGTAGGATTTGGAGTGATAGCGTACGCGCAAGCATACATATTTCGCAATGGCTTTTCCTTGATTGGTTACTCCCAGCTTGAGATGGCAGTGGGTACGCCCATTTCCCTTTTCGCTATTTGGTGGACTGGTGATTTCTACGCCCCAGAAAACAACTAGGTCCGGCACACTG
>JBNKNM010000301.1:0-5873 GCA_050293845.1 Pseudobacteriovorax sp.
ATCACGGGAGCTGCAGGGTTTTTGGAGCCTTTGACAGCGAGGATATAGTCATGGAATCTGCCATGGCAAAAATCATAGACCGCCTCGGTATTACTTCCACCCGTATCGACACAGCTAACGGCAATCCTTAAAACGGCCCCTTTATGATGCAAATAGGTTTGAGATAGGACCTGATCCACCTGGTCCCAAACGGCCCCAGTGTTAGGATCTCCGTCAATGACCACGTGGTCTAGTATCCAGTTTTCTAGCTCACGGCCCCAACCTCTCACCACAATATCCACATGTGAAGGATGGGTGTCAATGCCTGCTGTGATAAGTCCAATTCCCGCAGGCAAAAGATCCTCGGGACCAAAGCTATAATCTTCAGCAAGGGTTTTGATATCCTCGGGATCAATGGACTTGATATTTCTGTCTTCCCAGGTTTCTCCCAAAACATTGTTGACAAAGACTTTTAGCTCCTGGGGGTTCTTCTTCCCTTTTTTGAACTGCATTAATGCAGTCTCCCAGCTGTACATACCTAATGGAGCGTATAATGCTGGTAAGTGATAACCTCTTGTTTTTTTCTCTTTTGGTTCAACAGTTGGAATCCATTCCGAAGAAGAAAGAATTTTTGGCTTATCCTCTTCATGATGCTTATAGTCACACTTAATACATTTGTAGACTGGTTTAGCTCCTGAAAAATCAATCCGCCGCCATTCTATGAACTGCATCTCACCGCAATTAAAGCAGGGAAAGAACAGGCGGCGTTTATCCGATAGCTCGTACTCTTCCTCAATCCGGCAGAATCCTTTGATCTTTGGTGTGGAAATATAAAAGAGCTTTTTTCGACCTTCAAAAGTAGAGGTCCGGCCAAGAGCAATACCACAAGGGTCACCCTCTCCTTGACAGTCATTATCGTAGGCCGAAACCTCGTCAAAAACGATATATTGAACGCTGTCTGAACGCAAAGATGATGCTGACCTTGAGGTACCAAGGTTTAGAAATCCACCAGGGAAAACTTTGGTAACCAAGGTGCTTTTTTCCTTCTTACTACTGGCAGCATACTCTTGCATTTCCTTGATCTTTCCACGAAGAGATCTGCAATGAGATATAATTGGTTCTATTCTCTGCTTAGAGAAACGATTCCTTAACTCATCATTGGGCTGCACAATAAGCATTGGAGCTGGTGAAACATCCATGACCCATAGCATCCAAGCCAAGGCTGCAAGAGTACCGCCCGTCTGCCAACCCTTCATAAGCACGATCTTTTCGATCCCATTATCCGGCATAAGGGCTTCTAGGATCTCAAGAAGGTAGGGCGTCAGAAAAAAATCTACCAGGCCAGGGAACGGGTTTTTCCCCGAAACCAAGTAAAGGTTTTTTCGCGCATGCTCAACAATTGAAATGTCTTCATTGGGTTTCCACCCAGACCAGAAATGATCAAGTATAGAAGCCAAATCCCAATAGATCTCGTCTATGGATACAACCTCATATTTTGAAGCCTGCACTAAATTTTCTTCCTTAGATTTTCTTTGGAGATCTCGGTCATCGATCTAATCATTTCGGATTTGATTAAAGAGCGGATAGTGGTGACGGCATTGTCGATTCTTTGGTGTTGAAAGTCATTTAGTTCCTCGACTTCAGCCGTATTTTTAACAAGTTCCATGAGGAGTAGTCTAATATCACCACTAACTTTCTGTGGAGCATAAAGAACCGAGTCTCTTGCTGTCCGTGATGCTTGAAAGGCTTCTTGGATGAACTTCTCAGCAGCCATAAGCTGCCCCGTTTCCTTAAGATAGAGGACTTTTCGGATTAAGGCTGAATAGTGACTGTCAATCTTGCTAGAGTCGGAAATAGATTTGATGTCTTCACTGCTGGTACCGGTAGGGGTGGAAGATTCGGGGATATTGTGATCACCACGGTCTTTTCTAAGATCCGCATTGTTGTGCCATTCTAAAATTCCTTCTACCTCATCGATAAAAGGGCGATCGTTTTTTATGACAACTGATTTGGAGAGGCGACCGTTTTTGATCGCTTTATAGACTGCTTGCTTGGAGGCACCGATTTTATCGGCGAACTCTTTCTGACTTAATAACATGGACAATTTGAACCCCTAGATTTTCCTAGCGGGTTTACTCAGTTTACCGGCGACAAATCATATAACTCTTTGTTTTCATTATGAAATATAGGATTCTCGCACAAAAAAATAGTAAACCAGTCAACCCAAAAAATTTTTAAAAATCGAGGGAGAGATCGAAGTTGGGCATCCACCCATCGGGGAAATGCATTGGAAGGACCCATTAAACATACATTCTGCTACAATATATGTCAACAGCTAGACATTGAGACAACGAAGTGACATTGGTGAATCACATGGAATTTCAAGCGGGATATATTGGTGATGATAGCGACCCTACAAACATAGAATATGACGCAAGTCATGTAAAAATATCAAGACAAGAGATAAGACCTGGAGGTCCTTCACAGCTTAATCTTATATTTGATCCAGAAACGAAAAAGACAGAAAAAAACTTTGATATTCAACGACCTAAACAGCTTATCAAAATACTCAAGGCACATACACTTGAACTTATGAGCGAGAATCTCCCCATCATATTGGAAGGGGAAATTGAACTTCTAATAGTGCATAATCCCCAGAATAAATTAGACATATCAGGTAGTTGTACCATTAAAAAAATTGTACTTATAAATTTGACAGACACCTATCTACTCGATCGTGCAGAATCAAGTATATTATTTCTTGAAGGAAAAATAGATGGCAAATCATATAGAAAGAAGACAATCGACTATCTAATTTTATTCGACGTATCGATTGAATATAATCCAATGAAGAGGTTCCTTTTTGATGCAAATAAAGTTTGGTTACTTGGAGTCAAGCTCAATTCCGAAATCCCTATAATATATACTAGAGAATTACTTTTGGCCTCAATGTGTCCTGCAAGAACCCTAGTGAGCGCTTGGATGAATTTCAACGAAGGAACTGCAGATCTCAAAAAGTATTCATTAGACCTAAGTCCTCTAGAATTTATACCGAAACATGCTTTGCAAGAAATATATAAAAAAGTAGAATTGTTCATTTTTTTCGACTCCAGATCATTCCTCCGAAACGTTGAGAATGCTCTTATAGACAACGAAGTTCGCGAATATCAAGTAGCAGCGAGAGTTTGTGTTCATAGAAACAAACTAGAGTATCAAGCATTGCGATGGAAGTGTGGAACAATTCTCACTAAACTTATGTATTTATTTAACAATGTGACATCAAAGTATCAAACATCAATAAGTCGGCCCATCGGGATTTTTTTGGGGATTATGTTTTTAGTATCAGTATTAATATGGATTTGTGAGTCTGACTGTTATTCCATGTTTCAAAGTGCGTGCTATTTTGACGAAGGAAAGGCCATTTTGCCTTTAAAAATAATAACCAAACCCTGGACACTTTCTCTGGATCATCCTGGGTATTTCCTATTAGGTACCATTTTAATTCCAATACTAGCTTCATTAGCTTTCATGGCAAAACATGCATATAATAGACAAACAAACTATAAATGGTGATCATATAAACTGTGAATTTTAAAAGGACTATAAAACATACAGTTTGCAGGAGTTGAGTATGACATTTTCAGAAAGAGAGGGATTCGAAAAAACTGTTGAAAAAAGGAACGCTATACAGCTCCTGAGGAATTTCGATGGCATATCTTACGCCAAGCCGAGAAACAAATAGATCCATCAGCTATCAGAAAAATAGTATGTGAAACCATTCTTTCGACTCCAGACACAAGTAACTGGACTGAATATCCAAATATTTGGGAGGAAGTAGTTGATGAGACAATGTCGATGGAATGGCACGAGGTGTATGATATTGCTGAAGCAATCTACAATGAACTTCCTAATAAGAAAGATTACGAAACCGCAGTAAATCGAGAGTTGAAAAAACTTGGCCTTTGGTGGGAAATGAAGAAAAGAAAATTTCAATCTAAGTGCCAGCCATGGGTGAAGTCATTCGTGACTTTTGTCACGGAGCATTCTAAATTTCAGTTATTATGAACTCAGCATTGAGAGATTCTCTACACTGGTACAGTTGGACATTCCCAAGACCATACGTTATATTTACAATCTTCTGAATCATCGCTTGCTGGTCTGGTGGTAATCGCGAACCAAAAATGACCCCCCTAAGATGAAGACCGGGCACCGAGACTGACTGGTTTGCAAATATACCAATCATCCTATATTCTTGCTCATACCCCCAGTCCTGATGCTTTGTTATGACTGAGTTGTCTAACTCTGATTTGAAATGCTGACGATTTTGAATGTTTTCAACCCAGATAACGTTTGGAGTCCCCGTACGTGTATAGTTAACTTTCGATACATGCACTTGGGCACCAATGTTTTTTTTGTCTATCTCAAATTCTAGACAGATACCACAATGTTGATCAGCATAATGTGACCACATGAGGATGCTATCCCTTCTATCCGAAAGAGCGAGGATTCCAAGTTCTCTCTCTATCTCCCTAAAGTTTTGAAAATGGCAGTGATCGTTAGCTTTTATAGTAGAGTCACCCCAGTTAACATAATTATAGAGATCATATTGTCTTAAAAACCACTCCAAAATCGACCGTGGGTACGGGTTTTGAGAAGTAATGGATCTCAGTACATTGTTGATAACCATATTGCAAGTAGCTACATCATGAAGAGCAATCTGTCCATTCTTCATCAAATTTTCCAGATAGTCTGAGATCGCTATTGCCATGTTGTAATCGTTTTTTAGGCTTCCATAGAAAAGACGCGAATCAAAGGGATCATTAAAGGTGTGAGGATGCGCAAACCAGACTTTTTTTTCTGCTAAATTAGTAAGTGAGTATTTTGATACTGGCAAATATTTGTAATAGAGCATGATGGTTCCTCGTTATACTGCTAGATCAGGAAGATAATTCCTTCTCAGTAAATCAAGCTTCCTGAGTCCAACGAAACTCCGTACCAAGACATTCTCAGCTTTCCACTCGCATTACGCTGCAACGTCTCCACGGATAAACCTCTAAACAATGGGATTTTACTGCCTGGTATCAACCAAACCTGAGCAATTTTCGTAGAATGTCACAAAAGTTTGCTTTTAAATTTACGGCAGCATGGTGAAATTTACGCGGTTTTTAATGAGACTCTACACCAAGCCCCGGATCATGATACCGCGCCCCAAAATAATACAAACCCGTATCATCATCCAAATACTTGATGGTGAGCTGTTTTGGTTCTTCAGATTTTCGTAATGCTAATCCCATGTCACTTAGTATAGCAAATTGACTAGATTTTTTGAATGGTGGTGGATTTTGTGTATGGTCTGTCATTTTTAGGTAAAAAAAATGGCAAGGGACTTCTTGCTAGGGTGATAGATTATAAGTCAAAGTAGATTGCGAACATCGGTGACGAGAATCTCGACTTTTTATTTTTTTCAGGATGAAAACGAATGCTTTCATGCTCTCCTAAAGCATATCCAAATTCAATAGAGTATTGGTCTTCTTTCCAGCCCATAATTAAAGATTGATAGTAGGCCCAGCTACTAACTAGCCCGAATACTCCGATTTTGGAGCCAACGAAGAGTTGTTTTTTTTCAACATCGAAATAATAATTTAAACCGCTGTCGATCCCCCCACCAAGGCCAGCAAAAGCGAATGAACCTGAGAAAACTAGATTTTCATGAACATCGAGATCGACGCCAATAGCCGGAAATGGATTTAGACCTACCTTAAAGCTAAATAAGGATGAATCGGGTTCATTAGAAAATGCCGATTGGTAAGAACCCACGATAGGATCTGTCAAAACTCATTGGCTGAAAGATGTCTTCCGATACTGAAACTCGGAGGTATTAAATGGACACTTGG
>JBNKNM010000302.1:0-5873 GCA_050293845.1 Pseudobacteriovorax sp.
TGCTAGTGGTCTGGTCAACTAGTCTCCCTTGCGAGTCACCTCACAAGCCCCCTCCTTTAGGTGGGGGTAATTGACTAACTTCCTGAAACATGCGTATTTTCCCCCCGTAAAACAATATCAAAGCGATAAGCAAGGTATTCAAAAGGAATCGTTGTTTTCATATCCAGGGGCGCAATCAGTCGATGGAGGGCGTCTTTACTTTCTACGGCATTGATAATAGGACACTGCGAGATCAAAGGATCACCTTCAAAATACATCTGAGTCACTAAACGCTGCGGTAGACCATGAGCAATTACGGAAAAGTGAATATGCGATGGTCTCCAGTTATTACCCCCATTTGGCCACGGATAGGCTCCTGGCTTTATTGTACGGAAGGAGTAACTGCCATCAGCACTTGTCAACATTCGTCCACAACCGGCAAAGTTAGGATCTAGGGGAGCATTAAAGTTGTCGTTTCCATGCCGGTAACGTCCCGCAGCATTCGCCTGCCATATTTCAATCAAAGCATGGGGTAAAGGGTTTGCATACTGATCAATAACCTTACCATGTACAATGATACGTTCACCAATAGGTGAGCCTCCTGAACCAAAATTGTGTATTAAGTCACTGTCAAGTTTGCTAATTTCTCGATCCTCAAATATGGGGGCATAAATTACCGATCGCGATGGCTCGATGGGTAAAGGAACTTGTTTTGGACTACGCAATATATTCGATTTATAATCTGGCCAATTCCTTCTGGGGTGATCTTTGAACTCTCTTTTTAGAAATGAAATTTCACTGGTCATATCACACCTCATTGCTTTAATATACTTCTTACTAAGGGAATTTAACCCAGTCCCTCTGTTTCCATATTTTGGTAAACCTCTTTGGCAACTCTGAAAGCATCGTTTGCTGCCGGAACGCCAGCATAAATAGCGGTATGTAAAAGCACTTCACGTACATCTATTTTACTGGCCCCCGTATTTCGTGTTGCTCTGATATGCATAGCAAGTTCTTCGTTGTATCCCAAAGCTGCTAGAATCGATATCGTCATTAGACTTTTTTCCCGTTTTGATAATTCCCGACGACTCCATATGCTTCCCCAAGCACTTCTGGTGATATACTCTTGAAAAGGCCGATCAAATTCTGTTTTTTCTGTTTCTGCCCTGGCCACATGCGAAGCGCCTAATACTGCTTTACGAACATCCATTCCCAATTCAAGCAGCTTCTCGCTCTGGCTAGATGTCGCATCCATGTTTGACATGATATGGTGATCGATGAGAACTGAAAACTTCTCTGGTTGTTCTATATTAGGCATATGCCCTGCAGATTCTATGATGCGAAGCTTTGCATTTACTAAGGCTGTAGAAAGGGCTATCACTCTTTCCAAGGGTGTTGCCACATCTTCCCTGCCAGCAATACAAAGTGTGGGTACAATTATTTTACTAGTTTCACTTGTTAGGTCTGTGTCACGTAACACAATACAGGCAGATATATACCCTTCATCCGTCATATTCATAAGCATATTGCGGTACAACGCTATCTTATGGGGATACTTCGTCCTAAATTCTTCTGAGAACCATCGTCCAACGATGCCATCTGCAATAGTCTCTAGACCATAAGTCGTTACCTCTTGCATGCGATCATTCCAAGTAGCCATCTGACCAATTTTTGCGGCCGTGTTGCTAAGCGTTAGGGAGATAACTCGCTCCGGTTCATTCTTTGCAAAAGCCTGAGCGATAAGACCTCCAATAGAAAGGCCGCATAGGTTTACTTTGTCTAATTGCAAATGAGATAATAGACTCGAAAGGTCACGAACATGATCGTCCAAGGAGACATTTTCCCAAGACGGATCAGAGAGTCCATGACTACGCTTATCGTAGCGTAAAATGCAGTACTTACCTTTGATGTTGGATACTACGTCATCCCAGATACGAAAGTCCGTACCTAGGGAGTTAATAAAAACTAAAACAGGAAGGTCGCGATCCCCTTCAAGACAGTAGTGAAGATTGATATTATTAATCCATACTTGCATGTTTTTCTCTTCTAATGTTCTTCTGCTGGGGACAGTAGCAGAATCATTTTGATATGAAAAATAATATTTACCTATTGCAATATATTAGTTTTGATATATTAACTGTCATTAAACAAAGGAAACGATAGAAAAGTAAATTGAAATTAGGTATGTAGTATGGAGCATCGTATTAAATTTAGGCACCTCACTTGCTTTTTAGAAGTTGCTAATCAAAAGAGTTTTGTTAAGGCCAGCAGCTCGTTGCGTCTTACCCAACCTGCGGTTTCAAAGGCAATTTCTGAACTTGAGGAAGAATTAGGAATTCGTCTATTTAATCGTTCACGCAGTGGCGTGACGTTAACTTACTATGGTGAAGCCTTCCGTGGCTATGCTGGCACCTCAAAGATTGCTTTAGAACAGGGCATTGCCAGTATCTTAGAAGCACGAAATAAGGGAGTTTCACCCATAGTCGTTGGCGCCTTACCCACGGTTGCAGGAACCCTAATGCCTCGTGCCATATATCAGGCAAAACGTGAAGGGCTGATGGCTAAAATCCATTTGATTACTGGTCCTAACGAACACTTAATATCTCAATTAAATGAGCGACAGCTTCACTTAGTGGTAGGTCGGATGTCCCACCCTCAGTACATGCAAAACCTTCATTTTGAAAAGCTCTACTCGGATATTATTGTCCTTGTCGTACGCCGTAATCATCCTATCTTAGCAAAAGATAATGTGGGGCTCAAAGATATTTCTAATTTTCCGATACTGCTTCCCAACCAAAACTCCATTATTCGCCCTGAAGTTGATAGACTGCTTGTAGCCAATGGTATTGCTAATTTCGAAGATACTATCGAGTCGGTATCGCCTACCTTTTGTCTTAACTATGTAAAGATAACAGACGCCATCTGGATTATATCGCGCTCGGTGGTAAAAGAGCATCTAGAAACGGGAATACTTCATGAGTTGCCATGCAATACTAGCGAAACAACAGGACCTATCGGACTGACAACAAACACAGCAATGAAGTTAAGTGTTTCCGCAGAATTACTAGTTCAAGCCATCAGGGATAGCATTTCAGTCAATTAAAGCTTGAAGGGATAAAACCTCTTTAGATCAGGGTAGGTGAGGATTTCGGAAGGTTGTTACGCAGCAAACGAAGAGTTTTTTGGGTTCCGGAAGTAAAACAGATTCACTTTTCACCTGCATCAAGACTGAATCAGGTGAAAAACTATTCGTAAATTACTTAGAACTTGATGCGACTACCCAATTGTACTGCATCAAATGCCTTGACGCTGGATGAAGTACCAGTAGCATCCTCGGCATCGAGGGTATAGTTGCGATAAGCTAAATATACCTCTATACCTAGAGCATCCACCCACTGCACAATTCCAGCACCATAGACTACAAGACGCGGATCAGTTAAAACGCCTGCCTCATCACCAGCAAGGTCAGCACCAGCTGCTGGTCCATTTTTACCTTGATAATATTCGGTATATAATGAGGTTTTTCCCCAACCTTCAAACTTAGTGGTCCATCCGCCCTTTATGAAATAATATCTACTGTCTTCGGTCGTAGGCCTCTTATGCTTTCGACTAGCACCAGCGTAAGTCAAAAATAGTCCGGAAGGCATGTGCTGGAATCCTGCTGTTCCCCCAAGGGTAAAACACCTCGCCTTATCATTAGTAGGTCCTCCTTGGGTACAGCGATACTGGCCATCAAATCCATCTCTAAAATCTTGATACATAACGTTTGCGGCTATAGTTAAGTCACCAATTCCTTGCTGCCAAGAAAGGATAACATCGTGGAAGTCGTTTTCACCTCCAGAGAAACCAAGACGAAAACCATTAAGAAAGATAGGGCTATCATAACGAATAAGCTCCTTGCGTATAATATCCATATCATCGACGCCAAAATCTCCCCAATCATAGCCGCTGTCCTCACCAGCTTTATTGATGATACTAAAATTCTCATTCCAGTGTGCTGAATAAGCCCCGTTAACCGTTACATATGCCCTTGAAAAGTCAGCAAACCCAGAATAATATCGTGATGCACCATCAAATTGCCCGATAGTAAGGCGTCCGAAATTTGAATGATTCAAATGCCAAGCAGCTAAGCGTACCGCTACCGTGCTAGTTGGAGCACCAGGAAAATCTCCATTTTCATCATGATCCTCATCAAGAAAGGTATTTAGGGAGTCTTCTAAACCAATCTCTAAGGTAAAGCCTGCAGACCAATTTCCTTCGATTTTTGAGTCTCCTTTTAACTGAAAACGGCTTCGAGAGCTAGCGTTGTTCACGTTGTAAATGTCATTTTCTTTTCCATTATCCCAAATAAATAGTGCGCGATTTATTTGACCACTGACCTTAAAAGAAATCTTTTCGTTTGCCAGGCCGATGGCCGAAGATCCCATCAAACAAAGGCAAGCTAATATCCGGTAGCGCATAATGTATCACCTCTTTTAATATTTTGTAATTGTCGTCGAATTTAAGTGATCAATCGGGTTGAATATAAGGTATTTAGACACAGACTCGGAAAACCATGAATTGATCATCATAATTTTGTAAGCAATGTAGTTTATTGATTCACATTGATCAAGTTACTGAGTTTGAAAATTAATTTTGCCTAAAAATATGCATTCAACGATTTCCATAAAACTTTTAAGTTGGCCTAATACCTTATTGAAGAACGGCGAACATATTTGTAAGTGAGGATGCGACTTAATATTTCGTAGAGTAAGCTTTACAGAAGAAAACGATTCCGAAAGAATTTTTACGGTTTTGCTAAACATTCAAAGACTGTCTATCGAAGGCTCACCAATGGATTTGCATACACGACTCGTTGTGGTCTATGTCATGGTTACGACCTTTTTGATCAACATGGTTTTTAAGCATTATTTGCAGTGATCAAGTAACTATAAAGATGTTGGTTTAATCGATAAAGAGATCTTAACTACCTTCTTGTTTTAAATTGATTGACTCATTTCCAATTGTCATATTTGAACCAAAAAGATAAAATCAAGAAAAAATGGCTCCAAATTTCAAGTATGCCAGTAGACACTTTGCTTGATTGTCGACTTTTTACTATACACAAGCTAGGGAAAGAATTTTATTCATTCATAAAATATCGAAGTCTCTTCTTATTTTTTACCATCAAAGGGAATAGCGCAGTTCTGAATGGGAGCACGAAACATGTCTATGTCCTATTGCTATCCTGTTATTAGAGCTGGAGAAAGGAAACTAAAAATTTGATTTATTACATCTAAAAGTATATATCGATACTCACATACCCTCTTGTGCTGTTATTAGTCTCCTGACTGATGTTGATTACCTATATCAAAAATGTCTCAAGCTATGATTTACAAGAGGACTAAGAACTAAGAAAAAATTTCGCAGGTGTTAAAAAATGAAAACTAATAGATTTTTGCATCAGCTCTTTTGTTCTATTTGGTGCGAAACGATTTTTTCTTTTAATAGACTCACAAATGTTGAAACGACCACTTTATTATGAAGCATAGAAAAAAACAATCTTTAAACATTACTATCTGCAATATTCGATATGGTGTGATGGTCAAGCGTATATAGAGAATGATACTCCAATTTCGAATACAATAGGAGTTTGTGCCGCCTTAGAAGATGGGAATGAATTTGATGGTACTTACGTAAAATCTTGACCTCCAATAAGAGATAAAGCTGATTTCTCTTCCTCCCATTCATTAGAATTTTTTTCCAGTTAGATGGAATGCAAGTCCAAATAGCAGCGTCCCATTCATTCTCTTAAAGACAATTTTGAATCCCTTCAAGCATTGTGTCGTTGGTTGTGGTGGAATTGGTATTCGGCAGTCGAGAATTTGAAAAATCGGATTATATCATTAGTTTAT
>JBNKNM010000303.1:0-5857 GCA_050293845.1 Pseudobacteriovorax sp.
ACGATAAGCAATAGCCAGTTTATACCAACGGTTGGGAACCACAATATTTGCTCCTCCTCCTTCGTTGAGACCAGTTAAGGTAGTTTTAGTCTGACCATAGCCGAAGTTCATAAAAGTAACAGTCTTATTGCTGACTTTAGTTTTAGAGCTGAACATCAGATAGGGGGCCACTCCACTCCTAAGGTATTATAAAATTCCATTTGCGGAGATATTTCATATCTATCCATATCAATCCGTTCACCACAAAAGATAGGAGCTGTCACTGATTTGCAGCTCATTTGCCTTGGCTTTGCCTTTTCTTTCGGCAAACTAATTCCCTCCCAAACAGCTAATAAAGCCATACCTTATGGGATAACGATAAAAAGTTTTATATCTTCTTTCAAAGGATCGTGAAAAAATAATATGAGTCAATTTTAATGGTATAACCACAAATAAATATGAAAATACCAATAAGAACTTTAACATATACACCCTTTCAATCCAGAGGAATCTCATCTCGCCAATTATCCTGGGACATATCTTTTTTCTGGCTCCTTTTATCCAATAAAAATTGGCACAACACAAGGTAATCCATTTCCGTTCTCATAAAGCAAGTGTAAGCATCTTTATAATCGCATACAATAGGCTTTCCCCATATTTCACCCGACTCTGCGTTGCCGCAAGAAAAAACTCCCCTCATTATAAGGGTATAACTGCCGTACTTTTTCGATTACACCTTGATTCGGGTGAAAGTTTCGCTGCTTTGTCGCCAAACAGACACGAGTTTCCTATGCTGCGGTTTTCAATAGCACTTCCTCAAGCTAATTTTTGTCTTCTACAACGATATCACTGTGAGAAACAATGTTGGCATTAATCTTACCCTTTATAGAATAGGTCATCGAAGTCGCATCTTTCGCTACAACTTCTGTACGTGACATTGCTTGAGCAATTTTTTCCAGGTTTTCTCCAGATATCGGGCTACCGTCAAGTGTTCCTTTTAACTTAAGCTGCATTTCAACTTCTGCTGTTGCATTGTCATCAGAATATAAAATGACGGAAACATATTTATGCTGATCGGCAGGCACTATAAAACTCATACTATCATTGACTTGATACTTTTTTGTGGTTTGCGATGTTGAAGACGTCGAATGGCTGTAGCCATATTCTAGAGAAAACTCCATACTAAATGTAGACTTTCCTACAAACCAGCTTACCGATGTCTCTGTTTTTAGTTTAAGCCCCGTCTTAAAAGAGTGAGTATCTTCAATTGTACCGGAAACAGATTGCTCCTTTACAAAGCTGATTGTAGGGCTATAAGTAACAGGCTCTTGTTGTTGATTATGAAAATCAGTCGTCTTTGCAATCTGCGCAGTCGCATTTGCATTTTGTCCAGTTACTTAAGTTTCAACGACCTCTAACGAAAAATCTATATCCATAGGTTTAATGGAACATGTTAACCAATTGTATTTCGGAACTCTTGCTACCGAATTAGCATTCCCTTCATTCAAACGACCTACTGGACCAGCACCATCGAAATCACCTTTATTAGTAATATACTCTTTACTTGGTGGATTTCCTAAATAAAAGAAAGACTGATACTCTAGTTTGTCTCCATTTTGATAAAGATTGAAACCGACCGTCCACTCTTCATTATTCTTTTTATAAACACTTCTTGTAAATTGATAAGGCAGACTTGAAACGGGGACCCTAATGAAGCCATTCAGATCGGCCAAAGGCTTAAACGCTCCGTCTAAGGTAAAATTGTAATGAAAAACCTTTTCATCTTCCTTTAAGGGAATGACACTAGCCAGTTCTCTCCAATTTACATTCGTCATACTCTGCTCCTTCAATTAAAAGGAATTTGTTATCGAAGTAGAGCATTAACAAATCTGTTTAAGTGATTATTGATCATTGAATTAAATAGATACAATGAAATAATACATAAACCTTCTAAAGCGAACTCATAGGTATACCCTATTAATCCTGAAGTCGAAAGTGTCCGCAATTCAGTTTAATTATTAATCAACGATCGTATCTGCTTCAATTTCAATAAGCATCGCCGGATCAATAAGAGACTTCACCTCTATCATAGTGGTCGCAGGTGGGTGTTTAGCAAACACTTCCTTGTGTGCACGGCCAAAATTCTTCCACTGGGAAATGCCAGTTACAAAAATCCTGGTGCGTACCACACCTTTAAGAGATGCTCCTAAATCACCTAATGCTTGTTCGATCAGTTCAAAACAGCGCTTGACCTGAGCATACCCATCCTCAGAGCAAACGTTTCCGTCATCATCCACAGGAGCGGTACGGATAGGTAAATCGATACTGTAAATTCCATTCCATGAGTTCTATAACTGTTACATTATAGCATGATTTAGCGGGAATCTAGTCCTTAAAGTTGTAGCATTTTGCAACACCTCGGTTTGCATATCAGCGATGGTTCCTGTAGTTCCATATAAACGCCTGAATAAAATTCACGCCACCTCTACGCCGGATGCCGCCTAGCCAGTAAGTAGGTTGCCACCAAGCTTGTCCTAGGGGAAACTACTGCCTCTAGTTTTGACATCAATTTTATATGTAACGACGCATACAGTGATTCGCTTTCGCTCGTCTCTTTGATTCGTACCTGACGTCTAAAGACGCCTTTTCTTCTATCGGCTACAAGATCCGAGGCTCTTAGAGCAGAATTATTGTCTACCCTTGAGGGTTTGAATTATTAATGGGAATTTTAATAGGAGGTAATATTAAGATCAGGAGCCCCAGCCAAATTATAGTGAATGAAAATAACCGCTCCCGACCTAATGGCTCATTGAAGTAGCTCAAAGCCACGAGGAGTTGTAGGCTGGGTGCTAAGTACTGAAGAAAACCAATAGTCGAAAGTTGTAAGCGCTGCGCTCCATAGGAAAACAAAATCAAGGGAGACAGGGTCAGCGGACCCGCTAGAAAAATGAGGCTTTGGGTTGAGATACTCACCTTAGTGAAGACAAGATTGTTTTGGCTATGCAGGTAGAATAGGTATATAGCTGCAAATGGAAGCAGAATCAGAGTTTCAAGGGTAAAACCGATACGAGCAGGTATCCTTTGAGTCTTTTTGATGAGACCATATAAACCGAAGCTGAATGCCAAGGCAAAACTAATCCAGGAAAGCCGACCGGTACTGTAGACCTGATATGCTAGACCGATAAAGGCTAAGAAAAGACTTATTTTCTTATTAAGACTAAGGGACTCCTTAAAAATAAATCGACCCAGCAAGACAGTAAATATCGGATTTAAAAAATAGCCAAGACTGACTTCAATAGTGTTGCCGCTATTGATCCCGTAGATAAAAGTTAACCAATTCAAAGCAAGTAGACATGTGGAGGCTAAAATGGCGTAAATCTGGTGGGGAGTAAACAGGAACAATATTAATTTCTTCGGGCCAATATGATGGAGTGACATGGGGAGCAAAAGAACTACGGACCAGAGAACCCGATGGCCGAGGATTTCCAGGGCTGATAAGGCCTTTAGTTCGGCATAGTAGATTGGAGAAATTCCCCAAATAATATAAGCAGTTGCAGCAGCGAAAAGGCCTGATTTAGTGTTTGTCATATTCCCTCAATAAAACAAGGGACTAAACTACACTTTTTTTTGAACAAATAGAACGGTTAAGTATTAGAGCAAGCTTCCCATGGACTTATCAAAAAAAACGTTGTACGGATACTTTAAGAGAATCTTGTTGTACTTATCCCAGCTCAGGGATTTCGGGTTATTCTGTCTATCTAGGCTTTTCCGCCAAGACCTGACTACATTCCAGTAAATGGAACGCAAGATTTTGCTGTAAAAGGAATTCCAAAATAGAAGGATAAGGAACTTTATCCTATCTCTCGATTGCAAAACTGCGCCGAGTGCCGAATATTAACAAATACGCGCCACCCCCTTGCAATCTTAAGCCAGCGGCAGATTGCCAAGGCTTTAGGTATCCATCGCCGGACGGTATATCACTTTTTTAACGCAATAATTATTTATTATTCGCACCTTATATACGGCGCCGTCGTGGGTTCTTTGCCATTCTCTGGAGTTAAGGTATTGATTCTAAAAAAAAATAGAATGAGACTCGATTGCTTCCCTTTCTAGCTATACGATGCCTTACTTGCAAGTGCCCAAGTTAACCCGATGCAATTATTTAATTTACAAACTACATTTTTAGCACCCTATGACCAATCAGGAGCTCCGATGTACCAAGACATCGCTCTTAAAACCTCAGGCCTCAGCCTCCTCTATAGTAAAAATCAAGGGTTACGCAACCTAGACCTCAATCTTCCTCGGGGTGAAGTCTATGGTTTCTTAGGAAGGAATGGGGCAGGAAAGAGCACCTCACTGCAAATCCTAAGTGGCGTAATGCGTCCACATAAAGGGCTGATTTGCTTTAATGGTGAAACACCAATTATGTGGGAAATAATTGGAAAGAGCGTATAGGCTATGTGTCCCAATCACCTGTTTTCCCCAGTCACTCCACAGCACATGATATAAAATCCATATTGTCTATGTATTATCCTGCTTGGAAAGCAAAAAAAATTAACGAAGTTTGTGAGCGCTTTCAACTTCCTCAGAACCAAATAGTTGATGGTTTCTCTATAGGTATGTAAAGAATGCTTGCAATTTCTATTGCTTACGCTTCCGACCCTGAAATTTATATCCTCGACGAACCGACTGCTGGCCTTGACTTAATCGCAAGAAAAATTTTAATGGACATGCTAGAAGACGAAACCCAACAAGGAGAGTCAACAATACTTTCTACTCACATCCTTGATGATATTGCCGAAAACTGCAGCTACGTGGGGATTATTCACTTCGGAAAAAGTCTTGCAGAAGGCCCCATCGCATCCTTTGGAAGTAATGCGCGACAAATCGAGAATTCATACCTTGATCTTGTGAAGTCATCTAGCTCAGGGAACTCAATATGAAAGTTTATTGGCACTTATTCCAGGAGCTTTGGAAAAAAAAATGGGCAATACTGACTTTTTGGCTCATCATTCTAGGATTCTATGTCGCAAAGCTCAAATTTGGTTTTGATAATTCAATAGATTTCTACCTTACATAGCTTTGGATTTCTTTCCAATTATTATCCTTGTTACCTGTCCCATATTGTTTTCCAGTATATATCATAACTACTTCCAAAAAAGGGTCATTGATTTCTACCTTCAACTTCCTATTTCAAGATGGCAGCTTAGGATAGGCGAAATATCTTTTCTTCATTCTATTGTGGTATTCCCCATACTGTTATGTTTCGCTGCAAGTTCTGTTGCTGCATTTTATACAGGTTTATTCAGTTCAAAATCCTATATAACTTCAACTATTGTTTTCTATACGTCTACTTTTCTATAAGTTCATTTGCACTATTTATCGCAGTCATAGGAAGGTTAAAGGAATTCGTTTTTAGCTTTTTCATCATTGGCACTGCTTATTTAGTATCTAATAAAATCGATATTGGGCATGAAATCATCACAGTGATGAGTCCCTTCAACTACTACTACGAAGATACTTTCCCTAAAAAAGTAAACTACGTTGTATTAGCTATTTTCGGGATACTTTTTAATCTCTTCTACATTTGGATTGCAAGTCACCACCATCTCCCAATAGTTAGATTTTTATATTCGAAATGAATAAAACGTGGAAAATTGCACAATTTATTTTCATTAGTACTGTGCTGGAGAGAAACTCTAACATTTTAATATCATAGCAATTTGTATTTCTGACATAGGTATGCTAAAAAGTCAGGCATGAAAGAATTTCAGACTAAAATCAGGTAGACATTTTAATTGTTTCAAGCGGCTTATGTGGGAATTGTTGCAGGATCTATGGAATTACTTTGTAAATCCATATCCAATCCTTTTGATTG
>JBNKNM010000304.1:0-5833 GCA_050293845.1 Pseudobacteriovorax sp.
TGCAGCAGCAACGGTTTCTAAATACAATGGATCTTGACTACGAAACAAGGTTAGTACTTGTACTGCATCTGTGTCGGCGCGATTATCGACGCATCGCTAAAGAAATTGGAATCACAGTTCCCAAGGTAAGGACAATTTTAAAAAATATTGCAAACGAGATGGGTTTGAAAAAAATTTGTGAGATCCATAGGGCCTATTGTCAGTTCATAAGAGACGAACAAACCAAAGTAGATGATGCAAGTTAATTACTACAGGAACCTTGTGAGGCTTAATAATGACAGGCACCCGAAAATCATGTGGCTCGAAGCTATGACAGGAGCAAGAGCTATCGAAATCGATCAATGGCGAAAGGGTATCCTGCCCTCAAGAGAGCATAATGAAAAGCTTAAATCCCTGTGTTGTCGTTATCTTAAGGGGGAAATATCATTTCTTTCTACGGGACAGTTGAAGGAAAGATACTGCCTAAGGTGCCAAAGCAAGTTTAAAAGTATTGGCGTGCAAAATAGGATCTGTGATCGTTGCAAGAGAAGCAATGAGCAGGTTTATGGGGATGCTAAATGCGTGGTAACTGAGGGAGAAGAAGTAGTGTGGGAATTAACTGATAAAAGCGAGTTTGAAGCTTATGCCTAAAGAAAGTAATGAAAAGATCCTTATAGATCTTTTGACCAAAGAAACAAGATTAAATAGAGCTTTGAAAGAGCATCTATTTATGCTTCTAGAAACGTATCTCGAAGGCGAATTTTATTCAAAAGATGATCTTATAGTCTTCCTCAAAAGAATTGCTTGGAGGACTAAAGATCCTAGATTTGAAGAACTTGCTAAGAAATTTCCTAGAAAAATATTCAGGCAGAAAAAATTAGAGATCCCAGGAAATCCGATTTCCAGAGATCCACTCCCCTTTGGAGGTTAGAACATTAGAACATACAAGGGGATAATTGTGAGGAATTTTGATGAACCCACGTTCAAATTCAAGAGTAGGTTCATCGTCAATTAGACTAGAGATTTAAACGCGTTAACCTTTAGGGAACAAATTGTAAACGTCACAAAAGTATTTCGGGACTACATTTCGAAAAATTAATTACCTTTATGTAAAAATGATCTGGTAAGCAAATGATTAAAATTACAGTAGAAACCCCTGACCTAAACGACATCCAGGAAGAGATCCATAGCTCTGTCCTAAATGCTCTTTCCAATGCCGCCGCTGAAGCTGCTTTCAAGGTTAGGTCCGATATTCCTAAGCGATTTACCGTAAGAAACGGTTACATTACCCGTGGTATTCGATACTCAAAAGCTACACCAGGAAAGCCCTATGCGGAAGTCTATTCCAAAGATGATTTTATGACTAAGCAAGAGGATGGGGGATCTTTTAATAAGGACGGCCATCGCTTTGCTATACCTGCGGGTGTTCGTGAAAATGAGAGATCCATCATTCCACGTAGGAATAGGCCGAAGTACATCCTAGAAAAAGATCGGGTGTTTAAGGCTGACTTCAAAGGTAAGAACCATAGATACGCACCCCATGCCGGAATATTTATGCGGATCAATAACAATAAGAATTTAAAGGCTCTCTATCTTCTCAAGGATCGCCGGAAGTATAAGCCGCGTTGGGAATTCGAGAAAACAGTTGAGGAAACCGCAATGGAAAAGTTTCGAATTCGGCTTGCGCTTGAGAATAAGTATGGGTGGATGGAATAAGCGCGGGTGTAAGAATTGCCGCGAAAACGACAAATATCTGATTTGTTGGAACTTCGAATATGTTGACGTTGATGTTGTTGGTAGGTATATCCCCTTAGAAAAGTGTCCCAGATGTAGTAAGTACTGGGTCGTGGCAGAAAAAGAGCCGATTTCAAGCACCCCCACCTGAATGAGTAAGCCCAATCAAAGCCCCATTTTCAAACGAATTAGGTCATCGATGTCGGGCTCCTCAGCCTGTAGCTCTTCAAGTAATAGATTGATAATCTCAATTATATCTTCTTGTATCATGGTGTTCTCCTTGTTGACTGTTACAAGGGGCTTTTTAACGGTTGGAGATAGGAATTGCCACGGACATCTTGTGGTGGAAATGTACGAGTAATTGTAGCGATCATTGAGGTGGATGCTATAGACAAGATCTTGGAGTGTGTTGGGCTTGGGTCCGATCCGCCTAAGGGTCAAGCTTTGACCAAAGAAGAATATGTTTATGAGGGCTTTTACTAGCAAAGCCAGTAATCTTCTATTACCTGCAAACTACTTAACTAACTAAAATCAAGACAATATTTCCCTAGATTATGTCAATCTGTTTAGCCAAGGTGAAAAAACGGGGAACTGGTTGGATTGACTCCCACCAAATTATGCCATAATGTAACACTTATAGAACTCATGGAATGGAGTTTACAGCATCGATTTACTTACCCCCTAATTTAGTATAGATGGACGATCCGTTGGATAGTTTTCAAGCTCAACAGCAACTTTTTCGCCTGAAAGTGATGAGAGTATTATCCATAAGCCTTGGCTGTACTTTATTTATAACTATATTTGTAAGACATAAGATTCAACCCTTTCCGACACCCATATATATCTTTTCTTTGGTACTTTCACCTATTTTTCTAGTCTATGCATTCTTGTGCCGTCGTAAAGAATATTTAAAACTAACGGCACATTTAGCCATAAGTACTATATTTTTAGTTGTGTATATCAATCTATATTATAGTGGAATTGGCTTCATTGCCCCAGCAGTATGTTTCTTTTCAACTTTACCTCTTTTGGCCGCATTTCTGCTGGGTCGGGGTTCTGCATTCATTTACGGATCAGTAGCCATAATAGGCGTTTCTTCTTTGTTCCTACTCCAAAAAATGGAGATGATAAAAAGTAATGTAACATTTCAGCAGCTAGAAAATTTCCAATTACTAATCAACATTATCCTTATTGGATTTATTACAACTATTTCCTTCGTATATGAAAAAATCCGAAATACCAATGAAGAAAGGTTGGAAAGTCTGAATATAGAGCTTGATAAACGTCAGAAAGTGGCTGAGTCAGCTCTTCAAATTAAATCTAAATTTTTAGCAAATATGTCTCATGAGATTAGGACGCCTTTGAATGGAATTATCGGAATGAACTCTCTATTGAAGGAATCCTTGAAAGATCCTAAAGAAATAAGAATGGCGACAATAGTCGAAGAATCAGGAGAGCATCTTTTATCTATAATAAATGATATTCTAGATTTTTCAAAGTTAGAAAATGGTCAGATAGAACTTGAAAAAATTACAATTGTTGTTAAAGACTTTTTCAAATCATGTCTAGATATGTTAAGTGTGAAAGCTGAAGATAGAGGGATTTCTATTATATATTCACTTTCTCCAACTGTGCCTGAAGCTTTTTGGGGTGATCCTACACGATTAAAACAGGTTGTTATCAATTTGCTTAGTAATGCAATCAAGTTTTCAGAAAATAAAGATGTTGAATTAGCTATCGATTTTACTCAAGAATCTATTTTGCAGGTAAGCGTCACTGATCATGGTAAAGGTATTCCATCAAGTATACATGATCGATTGTTTAAATCCTTCTCCCAAGGTGATGCTTCGACAACAAGAAACTATGGAGGTAGTGGATTAGGCCTTGCTATATCAAAAAGCTTTGTGGAGTTGATGGGAGGAAATATATGGCTGACAAGTAAGGATAAGGAAACCACTTTCACTTTTCAGATCCCCATTATTGCTGCTTCCCTGGAACAGATAACTCCACAAAAGAGTACTATGACCAAAGTTGCTAAAGACACGAAATTTAGGATATTAGTTGTTGATGATAATGAAGTAAATCGTGATTTGATGGGGATGTATCTAAATAAGCTAAAATTAAAATTTGACTTTGCCATTAATGGTGCAGAGGCTGTTGAACTTGTTAAGCACAAAAAATATAATATGATTCTTATGGATTACCATATGCCTATTATGGATGGCATAGAAGCAACGAAGAGAATCATTAGTCTGAATTTACAGCCTCCCCCTATCATCATCGCCATAACAGCCTGTGCGATGAAGGAGGAAAAGGAAATTTTGCTGCAAGCAGGAATGTCAACTGTCATAGCGAAACCTGTCAAGCTCAAAGACTTGCGTGAAGCGATCACAGGATTCAGAATGAGCCAGGAAGCTTCCTAGTGTTGTATTTCCGGAATTCTAAAAATTCATCGCTTGCGGCGTTATGCTAACTTTACGAAATCCTTACATACCTTGTCTGTCAGCGGGGGTGCTTACAATGAAGCCATCGGTCACGTTTCTTCGGTTAGCGGGGGGAATAGGAATACAGCTAGCGGCTACTTTTCCTCGGTCAGCGGGGGCTACCAAAGATCTGTAACTGGAGACCATGACTGGAGAGCGGGAGATTCCTTCCAGGATCAATAACCCCCAACTAAGAGAGCTGCGCTAAACAGCTCTCAACAAAGTCTTTTATCTGTATTTAGCTTTTCGATTAAAGGTTAGACTATTTCTAGGTTTTGTCCTATTAACTAGCCTTTTTGACAATTTCTTGAATCGTGAGAAGAGCCTTAGCATGCACGTTAAGATTTCCCTTTTCGATCTTCTCTAGTGAAAATTTTGAAACATTGAAAATATTAGCAAATTCTTTTTGCGTAAGACCATTTTTTTTACGGATCATGCGAATCTGTAAACTTAGTTTTGGAGCTTCAGCAATGCTAGTCTTTAGCCTTCCAGCAAGTTTCGGGGAATGGAAATCGAGCCATTTGATATGATTTTTTTCCACCCACTTATATGGAAGATATTGCCTTTTCCGATAAGCTTCTAACACCTTCTCTAGGTCGTTAGGTAGCTTGTCATCTTTGATGAATATTCTGTAGTAATAAGCTAAGGCAGGTAAGACTTCAATAACCCTCGGCTCTGCCCTTGCTGCTTTGAAAATATCACGAATACTTAGGGTTGTAATTCGAGGATTTTCCTGGGTTTGATCCACCAAAAGTCCAACCTTCACAAGGGTCGCTAGGACGCGTTTGACAGCAGGATCTTTTTCTAACTTCCTCCTGGTCTCTTGCCTTGCCTTGGCAAGCTCCATTACCTTTTTAATATCCATCTAGTAGCCCTTCTAAATCGATGTCATACTTTTGCGCCAAAGTAAAAAATTCCTCTGTAGCTTTACCCTCGGCAATATAATTGGCGATAAGTTCCTTGTTTTTTTCTGGTGCCATTTTAGCCTTGCTGATCATGATATATTCGACACCAGCTCTTTTAACAGTTAGAAAATAGCCACTATCAAAAACATCAACATATTTAGTTTCATCTGGCATCCAAATTTCATTGCTTAAATGGTCGAATGAGAGTCCGTGAGCCTTAAGGATTTTTCCAAGTTGAATAACTACGGCATGTTTTGCCTCTACAAAAGCATCAAGATCCTTAGTTGCGCGAAGCTTAAGATTAATATCAGCGAGAAACAAAGCTCCTTGCCCTACTACTCTTAGAGTTACATATCCAGGCCCAATAACCCCTTCTTTGTTTTCCTCTTTTAGCCAATCGTCAAACTCTTCAAAGATCTTATCGAAATTCATATAAGAAACCTTTAATTAATTTCTTTTATACAACACATTATAAGTTATAAATATGTAAAAACATAGTTAAAATTATTAAATAACTAATATTATTGTATTTTATATGATTTTAATGTCCATAGGTATCGACTGAATATTCCGACCCAATCCGTACACTCAAAAACGTATCAAACACTATTGACAGCTAAATCCTTTTATTGGTAATGTTTTTGGGTCCTTCCAGTGCATTTCCCCGATGGGTGGATGCCCAACTTCGATCTCTCCCTCGATTTTTAAAAATTTTTTGGGTTGACTGGTTTA
>JBNKNM010000305.1:0-5757 GCA_050293845.1 Pseudobacteriovorax sp.
CAAAGAGCCGTCCTTGATCTGATCAGTCTTTCACGAATTCTGTGAAATAACTGAAGGTCTTGATTCCAAGCATGCTTTATTGGTACAAATCTCATATTAGCTCTTGTCCCTGCTTCCACAATAGCTTCTGCATCTAAGTAATCATTTCTATTAGATTTCAAAAAGGGTTTTACAAATTGCGATGAAATCAATTTGACCTTGGGTCCTATTTTTTGAATCTCTCTGGCCCAGTAATGAGCACCGCCACATGCCTCCATGAAGACGATCTCGGGATTAAGATTCCGAATAATTTCTAGCAACCACCCCCGCCTACATTTATCATTTCTGAGATATTTTCCGGACTTATCACTGGAATAGAGATGAAAAATAGTCTTTGTTAAATCGATCCCAAGTACGCTAACATTCATGATGAATCCACCTCATAATACCACTTGGTAGCTTTTGAGGTGGATTCATCCCATTAGTGCACAATTTCTTTGCAGCTAAACAGATTTGAGCTAAGACGTTCTCAAAAGATCATTTTTGAAATTGTACTGCCGAATAACAGTAACATTAATACTAATCTATTAATATTACTTAGTTTATTCTTGATGGAGTTTTCAAATTTCGATAATTCTAGATCTTATTTAATTTCCTGTATCATTATGACTTTACAGTATACATTCCAATAGCTCCTGGCCAGCATTTATGAAATAAAAGCTAAAAAATGAGCACTTCATTGCTGCTTGAATAAGCAATAAACACACAAACCAAATCCACAACCATTCGCATGTGGTTAAAATAGGGAAACCATCTAGTTGATTATTCTACTTTTTAAATTTTATCTCAGAATATTAAATTCTATTGCGATGAATCCTTTGTTACCAGCTTGCAATGTAGTTTCTTTATAGTCATACGGGCTGGTAATTTTCTCAACGTCAGAAGGAATTTCCATCATGTTAATCAAAAAATCATACAAAGTTTCGCTTGCTCTGATAACAGCGCTTAGCTTAGCAGGTTGCGGTGCCACCGAAGAAGATGAAGTAAGTACTACATCAGTAGGTACTACAGCTGGCACTACATCTGCGGACTCTTTGGACGATCTAAAGATTTCAGATGCCTTAGCTTTGACTCTACCAGCTGCTCTCGGTGGCGACTCTAGCTCCGGGTTAAGACTGCAATCAAACTCTAAATCCGCTGAGGCTTGCGAAGTTGGCCAGCTCCTTAAGGAAGGAATCAGATCCCTTGGGGATATTTCTAGTACTTTTTGCCACTTGGAAGTTGAAAGTGAAAATATAAAATTTGGCACTAAATATTCCATAACATTCAGTGGATTGAGTGAAGACGATCAAGATCAGGGTATGAATTTAGGAATATGGGTCGATAACTCTAAAGCAGATCAAGGTGAACTTAAGGTTTCAATGTGTGAAGACGGATCACTAACACAGGTATTCACTGTTACGGGAGTTGATACCGATGGCGCTAAAGGTACTATATTAAACATTGGATCGGAAGAATGGGAAGGCCAAGAGCAATCTTGGGCTTCCAATGTCAGCTTCGACCTCAATTATACAGATGCAAACAGAAGTTTTGTTAACGTAAAATCAGTATTTACATCAGATAACGACCTATACCGACAGCATATCGTTATTGACTTAATAGGTGATGGTGTTAGCAACTTAAGAGTTTCTAGGTCAGGAACTTGGGAGAGCAATACATTCAGTCAAATGGGTGCAGCAAAACACAATGGCGACTATGGACAAGTTCTTTTTTCCAATATATTTTCAGGTTCCGATCCCGAAGGAAACGACATTGACTTCAACTTTACCCATCGCGCTTATTTTGACGATGACGGTTATATAGTCCAATCTGATACTACTGATGCCTTCGCAGAAGGTGGTGCCTTATATGTCGCCGACTCAGATGTTCCCAAAAAATTAGAATCAACATTTACAGCAGGTGAATTCGGATCAGATGAATGGGATTGTACAGCTGAAGAAGAAGTTACAGTTGTAATGTCAGGCGAAAATGGCTCAGCTCACAGCTCTTGTGATCAAGAACGCGATGAAGAATGGGTTGACTGCTATGCTGACACTTACCAATCCTCAGAAGAAGAACACGAAATTGATGAAGCAGAACAAAAAGATAACACTGAGTTTGACGAAATTGAAGAAGTAAGCGATGAGACTCCTGCCGCTGAATAACTTTTCCACTAAAAAAGATATGGGGGCCGCACCAGTGGTCCCCTTTTTATTTTAATACTCAATTACTATTCCTTATTAATAACTGAAATATTTTTTATTATGCTTTTCTTATTTTGTACTCATCTTTTGAAAAGCATCAAGACTCTATCCCGGATCGGAAACGAAGCCGCCTGATGGGCCACCTTAAGTGGCCCATCAGCTACGAAGCAAAAGATGGTATAAAGAAAGGATATCCATCCGAAAGACAGACTTCCCTTGTTCTTAGCTCATCTTTCACTTGTTCGAGAGAGTTTGTAAAAGACTCCCATAGGTCAAACTTATAATCAGACTGAGAAGTAAATAAACCCATTGAGTCTTGGTAGGTGATACTCGTTTGAAACTTAGAGGCTGAACTTTGTGAAATCTCTACAAGCACATTTGCAGGTGGAGCTGCAAAAGCTTGTAATGTACTCGTCATAAGCTTAATACGCCCTGTTAACATTGGTGAGTAATTTATATTATTAAAATAAATTTTAGTTTTCATTATCACCTCCTAGCAAGCGATACGATCACAGGTTAGATATGGATCTCGGTCCAAAACTTTTTCCAAACTGTAAAACTTAGAACCACGTATGTCCTGAAAATCTCGACAGAGGGTAATGACGGAACCTTCGACATTTTTAATAAATTCGAGTGGATACAGGTTTTGATCAGAGTATGTTTCTGAGTCCAGGGTGAAGTACTTTGCATTTCCATACCAGTCCGAATACATATCTGCTAGGAAGCCAACTGTTTCTCCGTCATGGCTGAGAACAACATTTTTTTTGAACTCAAATAAGGGTACTTTTTTTGACGTTTCTGATACCTGGGTTTTCATTTCTTGTCCTCCTGGGTAGTAATTTGTACCGGTACAGAATTGGACCAACAATTGCTATCTAGGGCTGAAGAACTGGAAAAATAACACGCAAGATTTCTGCGTAACTCCTCGAGCCATAGAATATCAGCTTGATGGCGCATGACATCCTCCTATCGAATTGTTATACAAAATCGTGTAGTTACACCAACCGGATTGTAATTTAAGCTGACTTTGACATATGTCAAGAGATCCCCGAAAATTTTCTCAGATATTTTTAAAAATCTCGTAATGTAAGGCTGTTAGAAAAAACATAAAAGTTACATTAAAATATTGTATAATGGCATATAGTTAGCTATGCTGGCAGAGTTAGCTGTTATATGGAAAGGGCGCGTGATATGTACGATATACTATCCCAGTCTGATAAGAAAAACTTATTTGAGAAACAACTTCAGGCCTTTGCTAAAGATGTAGAGATTCTTTGTGCCTTGGAGACTGGTGGAAAAATAGAACCGAATGATGCGTACAAGCAAATTAAGCTTAAATGGAAGAAGCTAAAAGGCTTAAAAAAAGACCTTTTACCTAGCCAAAAGCAAAGCACCCCAAAAGAGGAAGGTGAGGTCTTGTTAGATTCTCAGCCCTACCAATAGGAACTATGTTCTTTTTAAGAGTTCTGTTATACCTTAGTTTTGGGGAAGATCTTTCGAATCTTATTTGCTAGGGTTTTCACTGGATCGCCCCTCAGTGTGTGTGCTTATGGCCCGTGACCGTTTCAGAGCTTTGACCGGTTGCGGGCACATCTGCGAATGTCATAGCCCCAAATGATAACTTGACCTATAATTTCCCTACGAAATTCAGAACTGAAAGTTTATACCTCTAGAACTATTAATTTTATTGGAATCGGATATGATGCGTGCCAAGTTGATTGCGTTAACAGTTGGCGTTTTTGTTCTAAGCTTTTACATACCAAAACTGATTCATTTTAAAAAGTTACCAAGTTCCCCAAGATTTTTCGAAGTACCTGCAAGTAAAGGTGCGCGGTACCCGAATTTAACTATGGACAAGAAGCAGAAGTTTATGTGGTGGTATGAAGAAGATCAGCTCATGCTGAGCCATTTTACGTCAGTTTGGAGTTCACCCACTGCTATACAAAATCCAGCAATGGCAAATTGGGCTGATTTACCGGATGTTACCTACTACCAAAAGAAATATTTTGCAATTTTACCTACACGAAAAGGTTTGTTGATACGAGAATCCATTGATGGCCAGAGTTGGGCCGACAGCTCTTGGCAATTACCCTTGTCTGGAATAGGTGAGATGGGTTTTGCAAAGTTTTTTGAGCTTGGCGGGCAATTATTTATAGCATGGCTTGAAGGTGGAACAGATGGCAACTCCCAACTTGTTTATACTCAATTTAGCGACAATAAAAAGAAAGTACTAGACGAGCGAGTATGCGAATGCTGCAGTTTTACCGTCCTATCTGAAGACCATAAGGTAACCATAGCCTATAGGGATCGAATGTCAGATGAAATACGACCTATAACTCTTGTCGTGATTGACAGTACCCAAAGAGTTGTCAAATCTTCCTTCAAGCAAGTGATGTGGGAAACTGAAAGCTGCCCCATCAACGGTCCTAAGCTCGCAAAAGTAGGGAACCAATACTTTTTAGCTTGGTTTGATGCCAGCCAGGGGCTGGGAGAAAACTATATCGCTAAAAGCAATGATGGCATCCAATTTGAAAACCTGGGGAAGTTTGGAGAAGGACTCCCCTCCATGGGGCGCATAGACTTGTTACCCTTAGAGGATAGTATGCTAATTTCTTGGATCGCTACAGATGAAGCCAACCAAGGCAGGCTTATGGCAACAACCTATCATTCTAAATTTTCTGAGTGGGGTTCTGTTTATGAGCTAGCTGGTATCAATTCCGGTCGCCAGTCAGGCTTTCCCCAATTGGAAAAAATGGGTGAAAAAGTGTTAGTCGCATGGACATCAATTGGGCGTAGTATTATCATCATCAGAGAGTTCGGTTTTGATTTTTTCCAATCAGACAGCAGTGAGTTTCTGACGCAAAAGGAGCCTAGCTCCACGATTACATACGAGCAATTCAAGCTAGTTAACATAGCTACAGGGGGAGAAGAAAACCTGCTACACAACAAAGACAATTTAGTGGTTTTTTGGGCATCGTGGTGCGAGCCCTGCGTCGAAGAGATCCCTCTGATGAATCAATTACATAGCTCCTACCCTGGACTCAATGTAGTCAGTATCGTCCTAGACCCTAGTCCAGAAATCCCAGCTTTTGTTAAGCAGCATAATATCAACTACCCTGTATTTAAGGATCCTAGTGGTAAGACTGAAGGATTTTTTGGAATAACTTCATTACCCACCACCGTCTTTATAGATGAAAATTTTAAAGAAAAATGGAGAATTGTTGGAAACCAACCAGAAGTGCTTACCCAGAAATTGAAAGCCAATTTCACAGACTAAATCCAAAAAATAGTAAAATTTATTTAATTCTAACCCTATAGGACATATAATCCTACTCCCATGGACAACTCTGTCAAAACGAGGATGATGTTACGCATATGGAAATTGAAGTGCAAGCCTTTCTGAAAGATGGGCAGAAATCTCCGGGTAAACTATTGCTATTCCAAGACTACCTGGAAATTAAATGTGCCCATACATCCGAAAACTGGACCTATAAAGATATTTCTTGTGAAGTGGGAGGCGCTGCCAATAAGCTTA
>JBNKNM010000306.1:0-5753 GCA_050293845.1 Pseudobacteriovorax sp.
CTCGGATCGATTGCTGCCATGGATTACCCCCTGACTTTGAATTACAAAATGGTATCAGGTGGTTACAATGGAGAATTCAAATTAAAAAAGCCAATCAAATTTTCGCGGGAATGAGAGATGGATAAAAGTAAATGACTCCATAAAATCATATTGCTCAAATGCCTTCTCAGCAAAGTCAAAGCAATGCTGTCGTGGATCACCTCCAGTTATAGCTTTATAAATCCAAGCTATTTGCTTCCGATCAAGTTTCTTTTGTCTGCCACCACCTCTTCCTTGTGAAACCTTGAGAGAATCCCATCCCTCTGCTCGCAATCATGACACCCAATAGTAAATAGTTGGTCTTGATAATCCTATAGATTCAGTAACTAATTCCGGGTTCTCACTATTCTGAACGCGACGAGTGGTTAGCCTTTTCGTATGCTCAAGAGTTGATGTACCGCTGTTCGATTTGTAGCCATGGGCGAGGAGGTCAAAGCACTTTGAAGGTCATGCCGTCATCAATCAGAGCTATCGCGATGAGATCTTTCCCCAGAGGGTTTAAACTCACTTACTAGAAGAAACCCCTCGAGCAAAAATACCTGCGATCAAGTCAATGTCGGATTGTGATACCTTCGAGTCAAGAAGCAACAACGGCACGACCATTCCCAATGTCAATGACACCATTGTGCGAAACACAACAAGCAAATCCAGTTCGGGACGAATCTGATTCTCCTTTTTCAGGTGATCAATAGCCGTCTCAAAGTCCTTCCAAAGGTGCTTTTTCCATAGCGCGGCAAACTGTTCTCGAAAGCTTGCATCGCCCACAACCTCAGATAGAAGAATGCGCACAGCAGGTGCATTATGGGAGACTGCCTGAATGCGATCGCTAGCAAAACTCTTAAACAAATCTTCTGCATTGGTGATCGGACCAGCGATGGCCCTTTTCATTTGTTGGACCTGTCGCGGTACGAGAAACTTTAATATGATGGGAATTACTACACGCTTTAGCAGATCATTCTTAGAGACAAAGTATTTGAAGAGAGTCCTCTCAGATACCTTGGCTTGTTTTGCAAGTTCATTGGTTGAAGTGCGATCAAACCCCTTCTCCGAGAAGAGCTTCAACGCAGCGGCGATGATGTCTTTTTCTTTTTGCGATCTTTCCGCGGTATCCTCAAATTCTGCAAGGTAGGTTTCCAACCTGACATTGTCCCAGCGGCCCATTGCAATTCTCCCTTTACTCTAATTATAATAGCATGATATATTATAAAGTAAAGTATTTACTTTACCAGCCGAAAAAGCTTGTGAGTCTAAGAAGGGAGGCATATGGATCTGCTTAAAGTGGCTCTGAGAAATGTCGGACGCAATACCCGCCGTAGCCTCATTACGGCCTTGACTGTATTTATTGGAGTGGTGGTGGTCTGCGGAACACGCGGATTACTGAACGGTCTGCAAGGAGAAATCCGAGGCGGTCTCACACAAAAGATCCACGGCGATCTACAACTCCACCTAGAAGGTTACCGAGATGTGATCGATGCCAACCCCTACAAGATTGTTTTCCCTTATTCCAGTAATTTACAGGACGCTCTTCTTAAAGTCCCAGCGGTCAAAGCAATTAGTCCGCGCTTGCGCATCATGGGCCTGCTCAATCATCAGAAGAGCCAAACCTCGACTCCGGTGATGATCACTGGCATCAACTCAGCTCAGGAGCTAGCGGTTTGTCCCAGATTAATCGATGCGATTCAAGCGGGTACACTGCTAGACTCTAACAAGGAAAAAAACCAAAGTCTGACTGTCGATGATGGGGACGATCTTGGGGCAGCCCCATCACTCGATGAAACTGATGATGACCCTTCCAATATTGTAGCCGTTAATGCGAACGAGAGTTTTCACCAGATTATGATCACCCCGGCACTTATGCGTGGACTCGATGCTGAGCTGGGTGATGAAATTGTGATTCTGATCCAAGATCAAGACAATATGCAGCAGGCGATTGTGACCAGAATTACAGCTGTGGTGGACTACGCTCTACCGACAGCAGTTAGTCGGATGGCTTGGATGGATTTTACAACGTTGCAAAATTTGTCAAGGACTCGCGGTGAGGCTTCCGAAGTTGCTATTCGGAAAAAAAATGAGTTTTCATTGGAAGCGGCCAGAACCGCGATTGCTAAGGTCATTGAAAAGGGCATCATCACCGAGACCTGGCTGCAATTATCAGGTTTTCTAGCGGATGTTCTTGGTCTGCAAGATATAATTTTTTCCACGGTGGTTGCCGTAGTGTTCTCGATTGTGATTTCTGCGATCGTTAATACTTCACTGATGACCGTGATGGAAAGAACCAGGGAGATAGGGACATTGTCAGCCCTAGGATACCGCCGCAAACACATCATGTTTTTATTTTTAGCTGAATCAGCAGCCATCAGCTTGACCGGTGGCGTTATCGGAGCCTTAGTAGCTGCGGGTATTATCACCGCAATAGGTGCGCACGGTTTGGAATTTGCACTGCCAGGACAACAAACCCCGGTTATTCTTTATCCCTACATTACCTTGCCGTTCATTAGCTTGGCACTAGGTCTGGCATTTGTGTCAGCCTTTATTTCAGCTTTTTTCCCTTCTTATCGGGCCAGTCGTATGAAGCCTGTGGAAGCACTAACAAATGCTTAGAAAGGGGGTTGCTATGACAAGTATTCTATTATTGTTTCTTTTGGGATGGGTGACTTCTGCCCACGCTAACGGGATAAAGGTGGTCAAGGACATTGAGGAAACCTTGGCACCTAACAATGTTGAAGCTATCTACAACTTTGAAAATATCCGGTTAGATGGAACAAAAAGCAACTATCAGGTGCGTTTCGAAATTCGTGATGTCAACCATGCGCGTGGGTATTTTCTCAAGCCCGACCGAGAGAAAGGGCGTGAGATTCTGCGCATCAAGGAGGAGATCTGGACGTTTCTACCTTCTGCAAATAGGATTGTGCGTGTGGCTGATCGGGACAGTTTTGCTGGAGGGGACTTTTCTAACGCAGATATCTTGCGGGTTGATTGGTCAAGTCAATACAAAATCAACCTTAAAAAAGATTTAAAAGATCAATGGATCTTCGAAATGCTGGCCAAATCCAAAGACGCCACTTATGCAAAGATTTATCTTTGGGTAGACAAAAAAATCAAACAACCGGTGCAACAGGTCTTCTTCGACTCCCGAGGCAATAAACTCAAACGATTACGTTACGGCGATGTTAAAGACTTTGGATTTATGCAGAGACCAGCGCGGTTGGTAATGGAAAACTTGATCACCAAACAAGAAAGTGAATTAAGCGTAGTAAGCATCAAGAAGGTCAAAGAAATCCCCAGCAATCGTTTTATCTCAGACAACTTGGGTAAATAAGCTGTGTATATGGACTTAAAAAAATTTTCATTAATTACTGCTATTGTTGCTGGTACCTTTCCTTCAATTTCATTCGCGGAAGCAGCATCTTTAGCGACAGAAAGTGATGATTTAGGTGCTGCGGAACCCTTAGACAGTGGAGCGGTTGCAAAGACGACCGCCGCGCCCGAACCTAACTTTGATCCCTTTCTAACTTACCGGGGTTATGTCGACCTGGAATATATCAATAATCATCTGCGTGACCACTCTCATGCAGAGCAATGGGCCAATTGGGAAGGTGCCCTTAAGCTCCAGACTCCTGCAAAGTATCTGATTCAAGGATACGGCGACTTTTCTGGCTACTATTTTGAAGATGGATCTCCTATTCCCGAGGGGCTGGTGAATGAATGGGGACTACGGCTACGGCCTCACGAAAAGTTGGCCATCTCCATAGGTAAAGAACGTAACCGCCGTGCACCAGGCCTCCTTTATTCCCCCAGTGACCTGTTGCATTCAACCCAAGCTGCTCCGGGCCTTCGAGAAGAGAGAACAGGAGTTTGGCTGGGGCGGGTATCTTACCAAACAGAGTCGGCGACAGCAGATTTAATATACCTTCCGGTGGATAAGGAGCACTCAAATGGTATGCCAAAAAAAATGATGAAACCAACCTCAGGGATTATTAGAACCTATAATCGTTTGCTTGGGGTTGAAGTCAGCGTATCTGCCGGTCGTATTCGCGACATTAATCGCTATGGAGCCTACCTCCAGGGCTTTGCTTTTGATGTATTCAAGCTCTACGGTGAGTGGGGGTACGAACAGAAAAAAAAGGTTTTTTTATGGGAACGAGAGCATGTTGTAAGCTGGCTCATGGGCACCTCCTTTGAAGGCCTTGTCAACGCTACTATCACTTTTGAGTATTTGAAATTCCCGGCAAACCTCACCGACTTGGAGCTTAAGCAGCTGCATCAATCCCCTCTAACCGTGGTTGCCATGTTCCCGTTTGTAAGGCGTCACTATGTCATAGGGAGTATCGGTTATCGAGAGTTGTGGGATCGGATCAATGTGTTTGTGACGGGAGCTAAGAGCTTGGAGGACAAAGGTTATGTGGGAATCTCAAGGCTGGAGGGATTACTGAGTGACCAATTTACTTGCGGCGCATCCTACTTAGCTTTTGGTCAGCAGGGACATGATTCTCCAGAACTCCGCCCGCTCAATGAACGCATCTCCTTTGACCTCAAATGGAGCTTCTAAATGATTGAACTTAAAAACGTGGACAAGGTTTACAAAACAGGAAAAACTACCGTCAATGCTCTGACAGGGCTTAACTTTGCCGTGTCTGAGGGAGATTTTACCATCGTCAAGGGCCCCTCTGGCTCTGGGAAGTCGACTTTACTGAATATCCTGGGCTTGCTCGACGAACCTACAAACGGGCAAGTCATGCTAGAAGGTAAACCAGTCTCATTTGCAGACTATGATGATCTGGCTGATGTTCGCGCCAAACGAATTAGCTTCATATTTCAGTCCTTCAACCTTAATCCGGTGCTGACTCTTTATGAGAACGTCATGGTACCCTTGATGATTCGCAAGGAAATCCCAAAAAGAGAACGCCATCGACGGGTTTCAGAATGGATCAAAAACACTGGTCTTACCGAGCATAAAGATCACCGCCCAGATGAACTCTCAGGTGGGCAGCGGCAGCGTGTCGCCATTGCTCGCGCTATGGTTTCCCATCCCAGTCTGGTTATTGCTGACGAACCGACCGCCAATCTAGATTCCACCACCGCCAAGAACATTCTTCAACTTATGCAGAAACTAAATCAGGAAAACGGCACCGCATTTGTTTTCGCAACTCACGACTCCTTGCTGGAAACCTTCACTTCTGACGTCAAAATTCTTAGGGATGGACAGATTATAGTCCCATGAAAACGGGGCTAGAGTATCAAAAATACCAATCTGAACTCAATGTTGACTACATATCTTCAACTATAAACCATACTTATATATGGTATGGTCGGTCAAATGCATTTATTGCAGAAACCTGACTTTAAGAGCGAGATATCATTAATATTTTATGAAAATCCAGAATCTTGCGGCTTTCCAAGCCCGGCACTTGATTGTCTTCAGAAGACCCTTTTTAAATGAGCTGATGATAAAGAGATCAGTTTCCACCTATCTGTTTCATGCTAGCGGTGCACCATGGTGGATGGCACGGGAGCAGCAGAGAATTGAGGCGTCAAAATAGCGTTTACCAAAATATAACAGTCATCATTTACCGAAAAACCGTCGTAAAGCCTGTGATGGCGATTTATGCTGCGATTTGAAAATTTGTTATTAAGCCACCGAGCGTTGTAGTTTTTCGTATTAGCATATTCTCAAAGTCCAGAATTTTAGTGTTGGCTAGTACAGCCTGATCAGG
>JBNKNM010000307.1:0-5738 GCA_050293845.1 Pseudobacteriovorax sp.
AGCTTGCAAAGTCATTCTTTATGTCAGTCAAGAACACAGTTACGTCAACTAATCGATCCCAGGAAGACCCGGCCTCTTCTAAGATCATTTTAACATTACTAAAAACTGAATGGCATTGTGCCGAAATATCGTAACTCATGATATTTCCAGAGGCATCCAAGTTTACCCCAGGAATGTCCTTCTTACCTTTTTGCCTAGGCCCTACTCCTGATAGAAAGAGCAGGTTTCCGACCCGACGAGCGTGGGGGTACAAGCCTACGGGTTCTGGGGCTAACTGCGATTCAAATCTCTGCTTATCCATGATACTATCCCTCAAACTCGATACACACATTTTTACTCTCAGTCATAAAACGTAAGACATCCCAGCCTCCTTCGCGTCCGAGACCTGATTGCTTAGTACCACCAAAAGGAGTTCGCAGATCCCGATTCATCCAGGTATTTACCCAAACAATTCCACTGTGAATTTTTTGGCTAAAACGCATCGCACGATCCAAATCTTGAGTCCATACACTAGCTGCTAAGCCGTATCGTGTTCCATTAGCTGCAACCAGTGCTTGATCTTCTGTGGAAAATTTATCAAGAGTTACAACAGGACCAAAAATTTCTTCTTGGTTAGTCTGGCATCTGGCACCCAACCCTTCAATCACAGTAGGCTCAATATACCAACCTTCGGCAATATCGCCATCACCATGCCAAGCTTTTCCACCCGTTAAAATATTGCCACCCTCTGCGACCGACTTTTCGATAGCAGCAAGAATTTTATTATAGTGACTTTCTGATACAATTGCCCCCAAATCGACTGCCGATTGCCGTGGATCACCAATGACCAAGTTTTTGACAGCGGTAACAAACTTTTCTTTGAACTGATCGTATAAACTTTCTTCAATCAAAATTCTTGAGCCACAAAGACAGATCTGCCCCTGATTGCGAAAGGCTGCTTTTACACTTGAATTTACGGCTTTTGCCAACCGGCAATCAGCAAATATGATATTGGGATTTTTTCCTCCCATTTCTAAGGACAGTTTTTTGAACTGCTTAGCTGTAGCTAGATTAATGGCCTGCCCGGTGGCAGTACCTCCAGTAAAAGTGATCGCTGTTATGGCACTATGTTCAACTATTGATTGACCGACTTCGGGTCCCAGGCCATGGACTATATTCAAAACCCCCGGAGGAAGCTGTACTTCCTGGCAAACCTCAGCCAAAAGTTGGGCCGTTGCTGGGGTTATTTCTGAAGGCTTGGCTATAACAGTATTGCCAACAGTCAACGCAGGAGCCACTTTCCAGCTTAAAAGGTAGAGAGGAAGATTCCAAGGGGATATGCACCCCACAATACCAAGGGGATCGCGGCGAGTAAAATTAATACTGTTTTGGTTAATATGACTTTCAGTTGAAAACTGCTCGCCCGCACTAGCAAAGAACCTGAAATTAGCAATGCTCCTCGGGACATCAACGGTTCGCGATAGCTCTATCGGTTTTCCCGTATCCCGGGTCTCAGCTTGGGCAAATTCTTCGGCACGCTTGGCAATGATGTCGGCAATCGCCATCAAATAGCGGCTGCGTTCCGACTGACTAAGAGAAGACCACAAACCTGCGGCAGCGGTCGCAGCCGTTACAGCATGTTCAACATCAGCTGCCGAAGAGCGAGGCAAGCAACCGTATTCCTGCCCATTAATAGGGCAATAGTTAGGTAAGGATTGCTGGGTTTGGGAGTCGTGAAACTCTCCTGCTATAAAATTTTGAATTTTCATATCGCCCCTGTTCGCCCACCATCGACAGGAATTGATGTGCCATTCACATAAGCTGCTGCCGGGCTAGCTAAAAATGCTGCCACTGCTGCAATTTCCTCTGGCAAACCAAATCTCTGGGCCGGGATTTCTGCCAACATAAGCTTGCGCACCTGCTCCTCGGATAATTGTGATTTATTTGCTTTGTTGCGGATGATGTCATGAAGCCTGCTGGTCTCTGTAGCTCCGGGAAGTACATTATTCACGGTAATGCCAAATCCTCCTAGCTCATTGGCCAGGGTTTTCGCCCAGCTCGCAACAGCCCCCCTGATGGTGTTCGAGACACCTAAACCTTTCAGCGGCACTTTGACCGAAGTAGAGATAATATTAATGATGCGCCCGTAATGGAGTTCTTTCATACCGGGAAGCACCTTTCTTACTAGAGCCACGTTGGTTAATAAGTGCTGATTAAATGCTGTAAGGAACTGCTCTGGTGTAGCCTCTGTTATGGAGCCGCCAGGAGGCCCTCCACTGTTATTCACCAAAATATGGATGGGCTTTGAAATGTGTGCTTCCATTTTGGCCAGCATGTTCTCATGCCGGCTATGGTCTGCTACTATGTAACTATGTCCATTCCCAGGAAGTTCCCTACAGACTGCTTGTAATTTAGTTTCATTCCGCGATACAATCACCACAGAACACCCTAGCTGAGCCAATTCCTGAGCTATAGCCTTACCAATTCCCTGCGACGCGCCACAGACGATCGCTCTTTTTCCATCTAGCTGATAATTCATCCCCGACCGTAATCCCCATGTATTGTGATTTATTACCTAAACGTATCAAATTTGGATGGCTTTTGAAAGAATCTTCAGTGATATAGGAAGCCTTGAAGCAAGAGGGGGAAATGGAAGCCCGGAAGGAACTTCCATAAAGTATTATTGACGGTATGTCTTAGTTTGAAGAAGAGCTGAGAGGTGCATTGTATATGGCTCGAATAGCTTCAAAGTCTCTGTCCGTTACATAGTCTACACCTTCGCTATAGCCCATGATACTTTCATACAAGGAAGCACCACCTTCATCTTTGGAGAACTCATGACCTAATCCGAAGAAATGACCAATCTCATGACTAGCCGTTTCATCAGAACTACCATTATACCCAAATGTTTTGTGGTCCATAAAGATGAATATATCGGAATCAATGATGGTTTTAGCTGCCTTATTCACAACGGGAAGATCTACACCAGCCACGTAGAAATTATCACTGTTTTCTAATTTAAAATTGCTAACCAACATCAGACAATGGTCATTTAAATCTGAAAATGGAGCGTAATTGTTCTTAAAGTTTAGCTTAACGGGAATAGTATCAGCACCGGTATCAAAGGTATCCTGAAACCATTGGTTCAAGCTTTCTCTTATACTTTGTTGTTCCCCGCTATCAAAGTCCCCACATGCATCTAAAACAATGTCCTTTTCCCAAGCCAGCGGAACGTTTCCAAAAAGGAATGCGTAGTCACCGATAGGTTCTGGGAAGGGTACATCGTTATCATCGCTGGCCGCGAAGGCCATCGATAATAAAGAGGTTCCGTATTCAACACCACCTTCGTATTCTACAAGAATGCTAAAGGCCTTACCGTCGTCTTTAAGGCTATAATGTAGAACTTTAACTGCCGTATCATTAATGGAAATGAGCTCTAATGTTTCATCTATTATCTTAAAGCGCAGCCTCAAGTTTTCCTCACCGTACTCAGGTCGCTGGGGCTGATAGATATAGGTGTCAGCTGTATCTTGTTTGAACTCGTAAACGACAGGAGTTAAAAATGTTACAATCTCTTTTAGCCCTGCCTCTGTTGAGTTATTAGATTCAACCTCGTCCCAATCCTGAGGATTATATTTTTCTTCTCTCTCGGTAAATTGGAATGCACTGGTAGCATGAAAGTTTCGGAAGCTTTCAAGATTATCAAGGTTAAAAATGGGATCTCCATTTAACTGGGCGCCTTTAATCAGCTGGTGTGGATCACCGTGGGAAAAGTACTCTTTTACAGGAGTTTTAGGAGCAGGGTCAGAGTGCTTTTCTCGTTTTTTTGAGCAGGACGTCATGACTAATGGTACAGCGATGGTCAAAGCAAATACAGTTTTTAGCGACATATAAAAAGACCTTTATCGTTAATCTATTACCGGTCCTTTCAAGGACGGGTGCAAGGTTTTTTTATGCTATACTGACATCGCATTCAAGAAGAATTTTTAAAAAAATATTTAAGCGGCTGTTTTTTCATAAGTTTCACAATAGTTGAGGCTGATGCCATTTTCACATAAATGCACATGCATTATTCGTTCGCAGTAGATCTCTTTGCCTACTGCAAGTATATATAATCTTAAATAACTAGACATCTCGAACTATGAAAACGGCAAGCGATGGAACGCTTCATACTCCAGGTGCGCTTGTGTCTAAGCTGGTCCTAGGTAGAGACGCCTGTCAGCTTTCTACAGTAGCACGCCGGCGATGCAAGCTGTCATAAAAGCAGCAAGAGTCCCCCCGATCATGGCACGGAGTCCATGTCTGGCAAAATCCCTTTTCCGAATCGGTTCGAGCGCTCCAATGCCACCAACCTGAATGGCTATGGATGAAAAATTCGCAAACCCACAAAGCGCATAGGTGGTAATAATGATAGCTCGATCAGAAAGCATACCCACCTTACCTCCTGATATATATTCCCCAAGCTGGATATAAGACAAAAACTCGTTAACGACCACCTTGGTTCCCAGCATCTCTCCCACAAGAAAACTTTCTTCCCAGCTGATCCCCATACAGAATGCTATGGGCTGAAACAGTCGGCCCAAAATATACTCCATACTGAGGGCAAATCCCATCCAGTCGCCAATATGACCAAGGCCCACATTTATCAGTTTCACTAATGAAATAAAAGCAATCAACATAGCCCCAACGTTTAAAGCAAGCTTAAGTCCCTCGGCCGCTCCCTTACAGGCTGCTTCAAATACGTTAACCTCATCATGATGCAAATCGATACGCACTGTACCAAAGGTTGGTGATTTTTCCAGCTCGGGATAGAGAATCTTAGCTATCACAATAGCAGCAGGTGCTGACATAATGGAAGCTGCAAGGAGATGCCCTGCGGAAACGCCAAATCCCACATAGGCTGCTAACACTCCACCAGCAACCGTCGCCATGCCACCTGTCATCATTACCATGATTTCTGACTGTGTCATAGACTTCAAGTAAGGCTTCACAAAAAGAGGGGCTTCGGTCTGACCTATAAAAACATTAGCTGCCGTAACCAAGGATTCAGCTCCTGAAATATTCATAACTTTTTTCATAACCCACGCCATAGACTCGACAACCTTTTGCAATATACCCAGGTAAAATAGAATATAGGAAAGTGTTGAAGCAAAAATTATAGTGGGCAAAACTTTAAAGGCAAAGAAATGATCCTTAAAGGATTCACCAAACAAAAAGACGGCTCCTGCGTCTGACATTTCAATTATGGTTGTGATAAAGTCCTTTGACCATACAAAGAAAGTATTTCCTAGGTCAGTTCTAATAATAGCCAAAGCCAGCAAAAACTGTAAAACAACCCCACCGATAATGACCCGCCAATCCATTTTTTTACGGTTGTTTGACAGCAGCCAGGCAATGCCCATCATGATAAACAATCCCAAAAAACTAATAAATCTTGCCATTGTGATATTCCTATATGGATAACCGGGCCAAATCAACTCTCACAATGTCAACCTATATAGGCTATAAATAGCAATGTCTAGTTATAATACCAATTGAAGTTGAAGACAAATCTGTTCGATGTAAAAAAATTAAGATATAACCTGAATTCGAAAAATTCTTCGTTTGCTGCATTATGCCCCACCTTCCGAAATCCTCACCTACCTCGGTACGCTACGGTTTAGTAAGGTCGTCATGCCTGACACCCGAAGCTTTTCGAATTCCTTTAAATGATTTACTTATTTTTCAATTTTCCGATCCGGGATACAAGTCCTTAATCC
>JBNKNM010000308.1:0-5708 GCA_050293845.1 Pseudobacteriovorax sp.
TTCTTACCAAGAACTCCCCCTGTTTTATTGACACCTTTGGCCGCAATTTTAGCTGCCCAAGCAATTTCGGAGCTATAGAAGTCGACGACCCCGGTGGAGGGAACCATAAGACCTAGGCGTATTTCATCTACATCGGACTGCTTTTGTATGTTAGTGATTTTGTCCATAATGATCTCGTGTGTAGGACTAAAGAGCTGTATTTTTTCTATCATTTGATAAAACATACCACTTTCTCATCCTTAGCGTCCACTTAGAGTAGAAAATAGTATGTCGGAAGATTTCCTTTCCCCAATAGTTCGTTTAGGGACTATTTTCTAGGTAAATCCTCCCCAATCGCTATCGTGTTATCCCATGTAAGATAACGCTGAGCTTTCTTGGCTAATTTCTGTTTTCTATGCGGTAAAATCAAGTCAAGCCCTATGACGTATTCAACCTTAGTTGTGGAGTAGGGCAGGGTGGGGCTATGACAATACTGCTGAAATTTGGGATAGGTTTGCAAATGATCAACCTATATTTTGATGTACGGCTCAGTAGATCCGTACATCAAAAGTATTGATATGCAATTAGTTGACGTTAACCACTTTAGAGTTTTCAGCTGTGTCGGCAGCTCTCCGCTTCCCACCTAACTTAGCGAGTACTTTTTCAGTTAGTTTGCCCGCTGTGCCTTTAACTTCAACTTTCTTGGGCTTGATAGCCTCTGGTTTTTTCGTAACAATTGTTAAGACGCCATTGGTGTAACTTGCTTCGACATCATCAGGTTGAATTTCAGTAGGTAGTGTAAACGCTCGTCTGAAGTTCCCGTATCGTCGTTCTACTTGATGACTAGTACCTTTTTTATTTTCTTCTATATATTTTCTTTCTCCGGAAATAATTATTTGTTTTCCAGCTGTTTCGATGCTGATTTCGTCTTTTTTAAGTCCAGGAACATCAAGACTGAACAAATAAGCATTATCAGTTTCCTCAATATCACAAGCGGGGATAAAAAGAAGCTCTCTAGTTCTTAACGGCACCAACATCCGATTCATTTCCTCAAACATACGCTCAAAGTCATTCCATCCTGTATCCTGAGAATCAAATAAGCTAGACCTAGAGGGAAGATTGTTACCTCTCCATAAATTTAGTGCAGACATCTTATTGTACCTCCAAAAAATATCTACTTCATGCCGGAGCCCAAGGCCAACTACTGACTTTCAGGACGGCGAGTATTGCCGAAAATAAAGCTAATCATAAAACTACAATGGTCAACGATAACGCAAAGTATTTACCAAAATGTATATCTCATCATTGCTAGACTCCGATGTTGCCACTGACTTGATTGCATGGAGCGTACCATTTTAAATAATCTGCAACTTGTCAGGGTTTGGTAGGCTACACTTCATATGATTTTATGTCTTGGATCTCTCTTGAAGCTCATTCACGACATTGACGCTGCCATTTGACTACACTGACTTATAAAGGTTGTGATCTATTATTTACGAAATGTAGGAATCGAGACACAGTTGTATATCCAATATGTATCTTATTAGTATTCTTTCTAAACCTTTTAGTATTAAAAACCTCAATTAAAGTTTTTATAGCTGTCTTTTTAATATAAACTGCCCCCAGTTTAACGGCTTTATGTGTATCATTTGGAAACTTGAAAGGATCTATTGATGTTTAAATTTTCAGCAAAGCTACTATTATCACTCCTGTGCGGTTTCGGTTCAGTGCTATCAACAGGGATCCAGGCCCAGTCAAATTTAGACGAGTACAACGCACCTTTAGGAGCGATTGATAAATATGGCATAGATTGGGTTACAGAAGATGATGGCAGTGTTGTTGTACGTGCGGAAATAGCTATCGATGCTCCAGGGTCTATTGTTTGGGAACTAGTTCGCGATCCTAACAATTACGAAACATTTTCGGAAGTTCTATCTGCATCTGTTTCTGTAATGGAGGCCGGTGCACCTATTCAACTTTCTATACAATTGTTTGATGGTCTTCCACCAACAACTTCAGACGAATTCATTGGGGTATTTGACGATGAAGCGCGCGGTGTCTCATGGATACGCGATTTTGGCTTTGATCAATACACGGATCGCTGGCAAGTCGTCGAAGATGAAGGGACAGGCTCACGCTACTATACAGCCTTGAAGTTTCCCGATAGCATCGGTTGGCTTATAAAAATTACCGCTGCTGGAAAAATAGAAGCTGCATTCAATCAATTTGCTGACGAGCTTCGTAATGAAGCTGAGTTCCGTGCTCGAACAGCGTTCTGAAAAACAGAACTGACGCGCAGTGAAGAAATCAGCACAAAGCACTGCGGATTAGAGGTGGTGTCAGTGACATTACTGCCATACAGGGCACCATAATATGAATTTGTTCACCTACCCCCCCTTTCTTCAGAAGGATTCATGAGAGTTCCGAAGAGGGGGAAGGGTGTCAATGATTTCTCGTTAGCATCGACGCCACGAAATACCCCATTTTTGGGTCAAATAGCCGTCCACCGAGTCAGTTCCAGCCCAGGCCGCACGTGAACGGGCACCAGAATTGCGAACAGCTATAGATGTGTTTACGTTGAGAGCTCGCTGTTCCCCACAAGGTGACCAACTGAGAAGTGGTATTTTATCGGTAAATTGGAAGGGGTCCCAGAATGGGCCGTTGATAGTATGACTAACTCCCCAAGTACCGCTTTGACCTTGAAAATAATACTGAGTGATGGCAACCGCTTTTGTTTTCCGTGGAAGGTCAGCAAATCCTCGATAATCAAAGGTACCAACGGAAAATTGCCAACCACTAGGGACTGTAAGGGTAAGAGTGATTTGGCAGTTCTTACGACTATCCCTTAATGGAATTCCTGGCCCCATTTCAGCTATATAACTGCCAAAAGATAGAGTGAAAGCTTGTTTATCTGAAGCAATACTTTCATACACAGTTCCTATAGGACAACCGGTACCATTGTATCCTATATTTTCAATTCGAATTGGAAGGAACAGGGTGAGCCAAGGCTATTTCCGCAATTAACAATACTGCTATGGGGAGTAGCTTTTTGCAAAGAGTCATATTGATTCCTTTCTTAATATGCATATTGAAAAGCTGTTCCCATCTTCAGTACTTTTGATGCCAGCTAATAAGCTATTAAATTATTTTAATTTTTACTTGTAAGTACGTACTTCCTGGAAGAAGTAGCGGAAAACTGTTCTGTAAAAGCGTTTTAAAGAACAGCTCTCCATGGAAAGATTCAAGTAGGATAATGAGAGATTATCTAAGATGTTTTTGATAGGATAAAACCTGTGTCTCTTGTATAGGAAAACTATACTAAATATCTAAGTATTTATATTTAGATTAATTTAAGTGGGTATGATTTTAGAGAGTTGTGGACAGTTAGAGAAAACTACTTAAAAAGAAGATTAAGCCCCGTATCCGGCCATTTATCTCCTCGTTAACAGCGACCATTTTATTGGAGTAAGGAGTAATGTTCGTGTCGTGTCCCTTCCTCTTCGAGATCAAATTGATTTGCTAGGATAGGCTTCGATCCGTACTGTAGATCCAACGGGCAATTGATTCTTTAAAATGACGACTGTTGTATCAAACAAGTGATAGTCTTCAATCAGTTTTCCATCGACATAAACAAACCAATCTAAAGGTCCTGTGTAATCAATATCTAAGCTAAAAGTATTTTCATAGTCAATGGCTTCTTGATAACGAATAGATAACTTTTCGAAATCTTTGTCAGCACAAAAAAATTGAATAAACTCATGATCAACTTTTATATCCTCTTGACAGGCACTCGGATTGTCGCCGGTAGGGCTAATTTCGAGACTTGATGATATTAGCTTTCCTTTCAAAGGAATCTTAAACTCCAGATCATCATAGTCGAGGTTATACTCAATTAATACTTTACGGCCATTATATATTTCATTGTCTGCAAAAACCAAATTAGCATTACCATCTATACTAATAGGAATTTCTTCACCCGTGCTAAAATCTTTTGCAATGACGGTTTCAATTTTATTGGGCTCGACATCGATAGGAAGATATTTTCTAGTCTTGTCACTTTCACGTTCATAGATAACTGTAATTTCCTGTCCATCATTTGGTGCAGAGTCAAAAGTTAATTCAGTGTCATTAATTATAGTTGTATTTTCATACTGTATGCCATCAACATATACTTGATAGTTATCCTCAATGGGTTTATCGCTAAGGGAAAAAGCACTATTAAGGGGGGTACTTTCACGGTATGATACTTCGATATTACTATTTTCAGGAGGGGTACTGTTAAAAACCAGTTTTTGTGTCAGAGAATTATATTCATACTGATCTTCAGTAACCAGATTACCATCCATCCTTACTGTAATGGTACTCTCATCAGGACTATTAGCAATGTCAAAGTTGTCGACAATGTTAACAGGTGAATGCCGATAGTCAATGGTTACCGTATTAGCACTGGGATCAATATTACTAGTTATCTCTATAATTCCATTATTGTGAGTGTAGGTTACGGGGATACCATCCACCAGTACACTGTCGATAGCTGAAGGCTCTTGATTCAACTCAAACTTCACATGGATTTCATTTTGAATGTTTTGTGACATGTCTTCAAGAACTTCTGCGTAGTCAGAAAAACAGATATTATCATAACTACCATTTGTCTGACTTATTAGGTATTTGTAGTCGGCAGGGTCTTGCGGTAGTGACTCCCAACTACCTGATCCTACACAATTAGGATAGTCACCATAATACATATGTTGATCTTCTAGTAGAAGGCCAAAAACTTTTGTGTTTGCAGTGTGGGGAGCGTTTAAAAAGTCAATGGGTCGATAGTCGCTGGGGCCGCACCCTTCACCGTTGGATGAACCACAATTTCTCTCGTCTGTCACAATGAGTACAACTTTATCAGATTGATCTCTGACCCAAGGAGTATCGATACCGTTAGGACATTCCCCCAATAGAGCCAGATAAGCCATTTCTATGCCGCGTTCACGCCCTCCTGTTCCGTAGGCGCTACGTATAGTATTACGAAATAGTGCTTCGATAGCGGTTTGATTGCCGCCTGCACTAGTCTTTTTCAAAGTATAATTGTTAATTCCCATGCTTTCCAAACATGGGTCTGAAGTTGTTGCTACCGCTATTTGCCAGTTAGTATCAGAGATATTGGATAGTAAAGCAGGTAAATTATCTGAAAGGCTCTGCTTATAACTATCCATAGACGATGAATCATCGATAATAATTAAAATGTCTAGAACTCCTGCTTCAGTCGCTTGGAACGATTCACTTGCCTGGATTCCACTATTACCTTGCGTAAAATTATCCGTTAGTATTTGTCGGTCGATTTGATTAAAGGATTCTACAGCAAGGGGTTTTTGCTTCAGAGTGATCTCTTTTGAAATTAAGCCGAACTCGGTATTATAGTCGACAGTATTTTCCTGAATTTCTCCAGCTATGGTTTCCAAAAAGTAACTTACTTCTAAATCGCTATTATTAGATGTATAGTCGGGGTCTTTGTCTTCTCCATTTCTAAAAGCGGTCTTATTATCATCACTCATCCCACAGGAATATAGAATATTAAGTGATATTAAAATAATTATTTTTTTGAATACAAGCATTTATACTTTCTCTAAAAGAGGTTCCTCTTGTTTCCACCCATGTTGTCGGCAATCATTAAGGTTTAATCTTTTTAAATTATAAGTAATTAATTTTTAGGGATATTTCCTCGCCAAAAGCCACCA
>JBNKNM010000309.1:0-5666 GCA_050293845.1 Pseudobacteriovorax sp.
TTCCACGACATGGTAAGCTCAGAAGTTCTGAGATACCTAGACAATGAGGCAGATTAATGCCACCATGTCGCAAACATGTTCTGCTATGATTAATTCATATTGGCTTAGTGGCTTAAAATGTAAGCGAGGAAGCCACAGCTCGGCCACTCCCCCATGTGCGATATGAATCTTAACAGGAATCCGAAAAATTCTTCGTTTGCTGCGTTATGCCAACCTTCCAAAATCCTCACCTACCTTGTTAGTGCGCTGCGGTTTAGTAAGTCGTCGTGCCTTGTACCCGAAGTTTTTTCGCATTCCTTAAAACTATTAACTTATTTTTCAATTTTTCCGATCCGGGATCTTAAGCGCTTAATCCCGCGAAACCCTCAAAGGTATCTTCAAATATCGCGTGCCGTTGCTATCTGGTTCAGGCAGGTGCCCCGCGAGAATATTAACCTGAACACTAGGTAATAACAGTCTTGGAGCTTCCAGGATCTTATCTCGCGCACTTCTTTTACTGATAAAGTCAGCCTTTGAGATCTTTCCATCGAGGAATATATTACTTTTTTTCTCTTCTCCAATGGTTGATTTGAACTTCATATCTCGCCCCTGAGGCTGGTAGTCATGCCCCACATAAACCTCGGTATTATCAGGCAATGAGTAGAGATTGTTGGTAATCGAATCATAAAGATCTGATGCGCTTCCGCCAGGAAAGTCACAACGTCCCACACCATAGTCGGGCATAAATAGTGCGTCCCCTGTGAAAACAGCATTTTCAATGAGATAAGAACTACAGGCCGGAGTATGTCCCGGTGTTGGTATCTCCTTCACATGAAGCCCCGCAACTTCGCGAACTTCGTTATCCTTAAACAAATAATCAAACTGGCTCCCATCAGTGGCAGCATCAACATTAAAAACCTTAGTAAAAATTTTCTGCACAGCGGTAATACGTTCACTAACCGCAACTTCTATATCCGGATATAAGCGTTTGAGAACTTGGGAACCGCTCAAGTGGTCAGCATGGGCGTGGGTTTCTAAGCACATCACCGGCTTCAAGCTCTTAGACTTAAGATACTCTAACACTTCCTGAATCGATTGTTCTTTGATGCCGCCAGATGCTGGATCAAAATCCAAGACGGGATCTACAACGATCGCTTCATGACCCTTTTCTTTATGAACGACATAAGTCAAAGTATACGTGTCTCTGTCGTAAAACTCTTTAATCTTCATAGCGTCCTCCGATAACAGTTCATTCTATCTCAGCAAAGTTCAAGCCAAAACAAATCAATATCTCACCCTCCTGAAATAATTCTAGAATTAAGTTTTCTACTCGTTTATATTAGTTTTGATTGCTCAATAATAGTGCAAAATATTCGCAACAAAGATAACACATGAAGAATTATAAAGCTCCTAATGTTAAAACGTTCACCTTTCAAGGTATAGTAAGTTCTTCTCCTAAAATGTTGAACTTTTTTGAAACCTTGAGGCGAGTATCCCGTACAGAGTCCGCTATTCTCATAAGGGGAGAGTCAGGCACCGGAAAAGAGTTAGTGGCTAGGGCTATTCACAACCTCAGCTCCAGAAAAAGCCAAAGCTTTAATGCTGTGAACTGTGCCACACTAACCCCGGAATTAGCCAATTCAGAATTATTTGGCCATGTAAAAGGGTCTTTTACAGGGGCCGTTTCCGACCATAAGGGATATTTTGAAGAAAGTGACAGGGGCACCTTATTCTTGGATGAAATTGCCGAACTGCCCCTTAATGCCCAATCTCGCCTACTACGTGTTATTCAAGAAAAAACCTACACAAGACTGGGCTCAACCAGATCACGTAAAGTTGATGTTCGTATACTCTCTGCCACTCATAAGGCTTTGCGCCGTGAAACCAAACTGGGCCATTTTCGCGAAGACTTAATGTATCGATTGAGAGTAGTTCCTATATTTCTACCAAGATTGGTTGAAAGAGGACGCGATATTGAGATTCTAGCTTGGAGATTTATTGAAGAGTATAACCAGTTTTCCGTCAGAAAAATCAACTCTATGACCGAGGATGCCCGTAGTGCTCTCCTTGAGTATCAATGGCCTGGTAATATTAGAGAACTCCGTAATAATATCGAAAATGCATTTGCGATTGGCGATGGCGAACTACTACAAATCAGCGATCTCACTCCTGAGCTTCGCGGGGAAAAGCCCCCTGGTGACGACATCCATGAGCTAGTTGCATTGGAATATGTGCAAGCGGAACGCAATCGCATTGTCGCAGCACTTAATGACGCTGAAGGTAATAAGGGACACGCCGCCAAGCAGCTAGGCATGAGCCGCTCCACACTGTGGAGAAAAATGAAAACCCTTGGAATTTCGTGACATCCTCTTTCGACACTTTTTTCAGATCTCAGTGTCCTGGGTTCTATGCAAAGAGGGTCCCTTTGGACCCTCAGAATTATCAAGTTAGCAAGCTACTTAGAACAATATATTTTGCAACCCGAACCTAAATCTAGCTTTGACTCTAAACACATATGATATTTGAATATATTTCCTGTCCGTCCTTTGGTGGCTTTTTGCTCGATTTCATTATCTGCTAATCCGCAGGTAAGCTTGACCATTTTTTTGAAGTTCTCCTCCGGACTACCATCAAACTTGATTACCAGACGTTTAACACCACTAGGTAATGCGCTGCCACTTTTAACAAACCCTATGGCTCCCTTATTATTCTTAACAAAGTCCAGCATGCCTTTATCATTGTTGATCTGACCAGGAATTGTTCCTTCTCCGGAAAGCTCTTTTGACATCCAATTCTTTTCATATTGCCTTGAGCTTTTACCAATGACCTCAGTAAGGAAGGCTTCACCTTCCTTTGAACTAAAGTTTTTTAGCTTTGGTTGAACTTTGCTTCCATCGTCCCACGTAGTAGCATTGCCTTCATAGAAATTTTTTAACTGTGAGTCTGTAATATGATTTTGGCTTACACTTTCATTCACAATGATCTCAAAGGCTAGTAAAGGATAGGAGAAGAATGTTGTTAGACTTATGTATTTGAGTAGGTTTAGGATTAAGCTCATGTTATAGCCTCCAAAATAAAGAAAATGATGCCCGAACTTCAGCATAGGGTTCGTCTTTAGCATTAAACTTCTGATTATGTTGGCTAGCATCTAATTTAATGGCTACCATGGACACTGGTCTAATCACAACTCCTACTGTAGACTTTGTAAATTTTCCATCATCAGAAAACCCTGCTTCGTTATCGCCACCATATGTTTTTTGAGAAATTGTCTCTTCATTTTCATAGATATCATGCTGTATATAGGGTGTGACCTCCATATCTGACACATCGAGGATATAGGCAGCTCTTACATAACTTGTTGATACATCGTAATCGACCTCGGAAGCTCCTTGCAGCCTTGTTTGTTGTCTAGTGTTCAAATCGGCTTCACTTAGCAAGGTTTGTACACCACTTGCATCTCTTACTGCTTCATGCTTCGCTTGAAAACTCGCAACCTGGATAATAAATTGATCAGTTTCATAGTGAGCAAAACCACCCACCACGGAATACCTATCCTGTGCCATCCAAGGAAGAATCCCTCCCCCTGGTGAACCTTCACCCACACCACGATCAGGTACCGCATTACCATTGGTTGTATAGTAAGAGGTCCCCAATAGAAGTTGGCCGTTCAGTAAGCTTATCCGAAAGTCTAACCCTAGGGGAAACTGATCTGATTCCTTTTCATCATTTCCCGTCATCACTGCATATTTCAGAACATTATCACCTAAAGTTACATTTCCATGAAGCATAGCATTGGTAGTCCGCGTTAGCATCAGGTGATCGCCATCGAACAGTTCTGGGGGTTCTATTCCAATATATGTAGGTACTGCATCCAAAATTTCATTGTAGAGGCCAAAGCGACGATATATTTTCCCAAACCTAGCCTTTAGTAAATCACCTGCAATGGCTCCTTCAACCCAAGCATTGGCAACTTCCATACTGCCACCACCACCACTAAGATTCAGAAACATCTTATAGTTAGCACCATAGGTGCTACTAACCATCATATTAATATTAGGAGTATCAAACTCATGGGGATTATTCTCAGAGGTAGTATTTCCTGTACCTGACTCTCGCGTAGGTGTATCGTTGACCTTTTCAATATAAGCATTTACGTAACCATAGACACTAGTTTTAAACTCATTAGCAATCGCTACATCTGCTCCTACTCCGAGTCCACACACATAGATTATAGTTAATAGTCTCATAATTCTTTTCACCTTTTTCCTATTTATAGAGGCATTAAGTTACCCAGCCAACCAAAACCCTTTCCAGTTTCTAGACGTTGTTATTTTACATATGTAAACATTTCACAACATTACGCCATTGAAATCAACACCAATTCATGAAACAGCCTAAAAAGTGAACACACATATTGATAGAATTACTCTCTATAAATAGTCTATTTGATGAATAACTTTAGCTTCCTCTATAGATATAAGGCAAAGCATTCCCATATTTTCTTTATATTCAATTTTCATTTTTAGGATGTTAGAATCTTTCTACACTTCACACTTTAAAAGCCAATCATGAGAAAAAGTACTGAGTTTTAAGTATTTCTTTCGCATTCAGTTACTGAAACTAATTTCACACTATTAGAATAGTACCAGATAAGAAGATCCGAGTCGATTTCGAGGCTTTTCATCACTTTCAGGGTAAATAAGATGTAATCGGATTGGTAGTAAGGTGCGCATAGTATGCAATAAGGAAACCATATATACACTTTAAATGCGATAGCTATTAAAGAGTTTATTCTCGGTGACTTCCTCTCTCGACTGAAGTCGAAAGCATCCTGTAGTTAGGATTTCTGAAGCATGGTCACGTGAGCCACGCTTACTTGAGGTTTGCAGGAAAATGGAGCTAGCTCTAGTTTCCTGCTACTATCTGGAAGATCTCCAGAATGACCCTGCCACAGGGCTGATTCATATCGTTTCACAAAGTTTAATGTTGATTGTAGATCTCTGAAGAAACAGAAATCACATTTTTTATACTGGAAAGATACGGATGGAAAGGTCAATACCGTCCAAATGAACGTGTCCACAGCTTGAGCACGTTCTTGTTGCACCCCTCTCATTGAATTTTTGAGCTACCTGCCCCAGGCGTTTCGCCTTGTACTTCAGGATATCGAAGAGTATTCCCAGGGGGTTATTATTTTGAACGGCCTTATTTATGGACTTATTCACAAACTTGCTTTTGGTATCTGCTAGAGTTTTTGTTCTGGTCCCAATCACCAACCATGAAATGAGATACATCTTCATGTTCTGCCAGAATCTTGTTAGCGAGGGTATGTAGATACATCTTTGTTCTAGTTCCCATTTTTCGAAACAAGAGACTAATCCTCTTATTCCGTCTTCTCCATGCCTTGGAGTTTCTGTTTTTGGTCTTATCTAACTTAGATTTCAAGAAAGGGCCCATTTTACTTAGAATGTGCATGGTCTAGGTATTTGTCAAATGTTCAACTGGCCAATGCAACTTCAATTGTTCAATGTCACATTTAAGTTACCAATATGCAGTGAGCCTGATATGCATGTATACACTTATACATTACCAGGTATTTACATATTAGTTATTTGAGGGGTCGGGGAGTTTATACTCCCAAAACCTTTGACTTAATCTTCCAAATCGATATGCCTTGGCGCCAGTTATCG
>JBNKNM010000310.1:0-5620 GCA_050293845.1 Pseudobacteriovorax sp.
CTGTATGTCCAAGTTTGATTCGTTCCATTGTGGCAGTCCCAGAGTTGCGCCTGCGCTCCATCTTCTTGGGAAACTCCGGCGATGTCGACACATCGTTTTGATTGAACTCCTTGAATAGCGAAGTCGGCTAAAGCAAGATTTGCTGTTTTCATGTTTTCGTTATTGAGTGCTGACTCGGGCGGCACCGCACAGCTAGACAATAGAGTCAAAATCAAGATTCTAAAGAACAATACGTTGATCCCCATGATATCCTCCTTAATAGTAGACATTGGCTTTAATATTAGAAGCTATCCATTTTGTGTCTGGAGACATATTTAGTAAAGTTAAGTTATTCACACGATACTTTCTCTAACTTTCCATAACTTGATTCAAGAGTTGTCATCAGCCATTTCGAAGAACATCTCCCTGGCCCAGTAATGACAACTATCGTAGGACTCCATGAAAACGAAATCAGGGTTTAAGCTGCTAGCTATCGCCAAGAGTTTCCACGCCTGCATGTTTTCTTGATGCGACATTTGCCGGTCATGTCACTGGAGTAGATATGAAAAATAGTCTTTGCTAAATCGATCCCAAATACGCTAACATTTAAAATGAACCCCCTCAAAAATTAGGTTTTGTAGTAACCTCATATACCACTTCGTGGCTTTTGAAGTGGATTCATCCCATTAGAACCTATATCAGCTACTAATGAAAAGACATATCAATTAAAATCAATAATTCCTCGCATTGCTTCTCTAATTTCTTTCTTTTAAAAAAATGCATATTTCAACTTATCTATAAGCTGCAATCTCTTGGAGATTTTAATGACTATTATTAAATATATCCCTACATTTTTCATCCCCATGTTACTTATAAACCTATGCATTTTAGTTTGGAAGGGAGTGGATAATAAATATTGCGACGACGACAGAGAAAATTTAGTATTGTAAAGTTTCGCCATAAAGCAAATGGTACAGTTACGACAGAAGAGTTTGGTATTCCTACTAACATCAATAGCAGTGAGCCATGGATCGCTGAGGCTCCGGAAGGTGATTGGTACTATGCGCCGGGTTTCACATACGACTCAGGAATGATGATTCATTATATCATCGAAGCGATAGCCCGCGATGGAAATGCAGCACTTTGTATCTCACTCTTACCTGATGGTTCGTTGGACGAATGTAGCAGAAAAATGTTACAGGAAGTGAGAATGTGGATGCGCAAAAATAGAGAAGCCGTTTATGGGAGTCGCTCACGGGTCATTCCCGGGGAAGGTGAAAATCACCGCTTCCTGTATGATCCAAAAGCGGTGACTTACTTTGTAATGCCTTCTAAAGTAGAGGCTGACTTCGTTATATTAGACCTGCAAGTCGAATCGATCGAGGTTCATGACCTTGACCCAAGCCGCGACAAAATCCTTGACGAATTTTTCCTGAGCATCGGCACTCGCATATACTTCTGCGATGGCCCGAAGCTGAGAATGCGAACCGAATACGAGGTCAACCCTTGTTGCAGTCCACTTTTGTTTGCCTGATTTACGATCCAGACCTTGGTATAAGTTTTTATCAGCTGAACTTGGCTTCCATACCGTACCCATATCCAATAGATTTTTGAAGAAGTCGTTGCTGAGAGTTCCCAGTTGCTCTGTAAAACATCCATGTTTTTTGTGACTAAAGTCGGTTAAAACTCGGAGACCTCCCACAAGCACAGTCATTTCTGGAGCCGAAAGGGTAAGTAACTGCGATCGATCAATCAATTGCTTTTCAGCTTTGCCAGTAAAGCCTGCTTTTTGATAGTTACGGAAGCCGTCGACAACCGGTTCCAAAGCTTTAAAAGATTCAATATCTGTTTGCTCTGCGGTAGCGTCCATGCGTCCTGGTGCAAAAGGTACTTTTATTTCCACATTTGCATTCTTTGCCGCTTTTTCTACAGCTGCTGAACCAGCTAGTACAATGAGATCGGCAAGGGATATTTTCTTTTTACTACCATGCGCTTTATTGAAGTCGCCGCAGATAGTCTCTAACTTCCCTAAGACACGGGCTAGCTGTTCGGGTTGATTGACTTCCCAATCTTTTTGAGGTGCCAAGCGAATGCGCGCTCCATTCACACCTCCGCGCTTATCAGAGCCTCTAAATGTAGAGGCTGAGGCCCAGGCTGTAGCAATCAACTCGCCTATGGGAATTCCCGATGAAAGCACTTTCTCTTTCAGAGATTCTATATCCTGTTCATTAACCAAAGGGTGGTCTGCGGCTGGAATGGGGTCCTGCCAGATCAAATCTTCGGTGGGAACCTCGGGGCCTAGATACCGTGTTTTGGGGCCCATATCTCTATGAGTAAGTTTAAACCAGGCACGAGCAAACGCATCGGCAAATTCTTCAGGATTTTCGTAGAACCGACGAGAAATTTTTTCGTATGCAGGATCAAATCGCAACGATAGATCTGTCGTTAGCATCGCTGGTACATGTCGCTTCTTAGGATCATGGGCATCAGGGATCGCTCCAGTGCCGGCACCATCCTTCGGCACCCATTGGTGCGCCCCGGCCGGACTCTTCGTTAGCTCCCATTCATAACCAAACAAATTTTCGAAAAAATTATGGCTCCACTTAGTGGGTGTTGAGGTCCAAGTGACTTCGAGCCCGCTGGTGATCGTATCCCCCGCTTTACCCGATTCATAACTGCTACTCCAACCTAACCCTTGTTCTTCCAGGGGGGCAGCTTCCGGGTCCGCACCAACGTGGGCGGCATCACCAGCACCGTGAGTTTTACCAAAGGTGTGGCCTCCGGCGATCAACGCTACGGTCTCTTCGTCGTTCATAGCCATTCGGGCAAAGGTTTCACGGATGTCGTGGGCGGCAGCGATAGGATCAGGATTACCATTAGGTCCTTCTGGGTTTACATAGATCAAGCCCATCTGCACGGCTGCTAAGTCACCTTCTAGGTTGCGGTCGCCGGAGTAACGTTGATCATCCAACCATTCTTTCTCTTGGCCCCAGTAGATGTCGATCTCTGGTTCCCAAATATCTTCACGCCCCCCGGCAAAGCCGAAAGTTTTAAAACCCATAGATTCCAGAGCCACGTTTCCAGTTAGGATCATAAGATCAGCCCACGAAATCTTTTTACCATATTTTTGTTTGATCGGCCAAAGTAACCTTCGTGCCTTATCGAGGTTGACATTATCTGGCCAACTATTGAGAGGAGCAAAACGCTGGTTGCCGGTGCCGCCACCGCCCCGGCCGTCGCCAATACGGTAGGTGCCAGCGCTATGCCAAGCCATCCGTACAAAAAGAGGTCCATAGTGGCCGAAGTCAGCGGGCCACCATTCCTGTGAGTCTGTCATTAAAGAAGCAAGGTCTTTCTTTAAGGCGGCGAAGTCGAGGCTTTTAAAGGCTTCAGCATAGTTAAACTGATCATCCATCGGGCTAGACACAGGGGACTGTTGGTGCAGCATATCGAGACGTAACTGGTCTGGCCACCAATCTAGGTTAGAAGTGCCATCTCCCGCACTATGTATCACGGGGCATTTGTTCTGGGCCATAATTTTAACTCCTCTATTCGTGAACTTTAAAAGCTGCCTTACACATAAATAAGTATAACTAATAAATGATAGGTGTTAGCTTATGAGAAATGCTGTTCTAAGTATGTCTCTTTCTTTGCTCTCGGGTTTAATAATGTTCTACACGACGCTAACTTTTTCTCACATATTTTCGACTAGGTCGTTGCAAAAATACAATATTTAAACACTATCGTACGATAGCTTTTGGCTATGTCTGTCAAAGATGGCCCTTATTTAAGGAACCATTTTGACAGTCAATATAGACCTGAAGAAGGAAATTTATCTAAGCATAGGTAGGAAGTTAAGCTGATGAATGAAGTTTGGCTTAACATTCTATAGAAGTACTCTCCATTAGCTGCAGAAAATTTTTAGCCTTTTCATACTTGGCGGAATCCTGCTCCATTAAACTCTGTGAATTATAGCTGATATGGGAGACCCTTCCATCATCAAGTTGCACGACCATATCGCAATGGCTCACTGTTCCTAATCTATGGGCTATAATGAGGATTGTTTTATTCTGGCAATACTGATCCATAACCGTTTGGATGATTCTATCTGTTACCACATCTACTGATGCAGTAGCCTCATCAAGGCATATGATGGGGGCATCAATTAATAAGGCTCGTGCAAAACAAAATAGCTGTCGTTGCCCACGACTGAAATTATGCCCTCCTTCGGTGACTTTGCCTTCTAAGCCGCCATGATGGTGAACAAAATCTGCTAGCTGCACATGCTCCAGTACCAACCACAGCTCCGCATCGCTATACTCTTTAAAACGATCAAGGTTATCCCTAATGCTGCCCAGAAATAATGTTGGATCTTGGGGAATGATAGCTAACTTTTTCCGTAATTGCTGTAAGGGTATCGTTCTAGTATCGGTGCCATCAATGAAAATATTTCCACTTTCAATATCTACAAAGCGAAAAAGACACTGAAAAATTGTAGATTTTCCAGACCCTGTTCGGCCTACAATCCCCACTTTGATCCCATGGGGAACTTTAATGCTCACTCCCTTCAACACCAGTGGAAGTTCTCGCGTATAGCGGAACTGAACATTACGAAGCTCCATAGAGCCTGACTTAGGTGACCAAACAGCCTGGTTCTTGATCACCTGATCTTGTTCCGTGGGCAACTGCCCATAAAAGCGAAGCCTTTCTACTGAAGTTAACCTGGTTTCCACTTCGCTAAAACACCTAACAGCGAAGCTTAACTCGATAGCAAATCGTGTCGAATAAAGTAGCGTTAACCCTGCCAGTCCAGCTTGCAACCAACCCAAGTAGGATAGGTAGAGTACTCCCAAGCCAACAGTCATGGTGACAATACCACTAACAAGAGGAATTCTTAGTGAAAACCATCGATTGATCACAACCATGCCCCAAAACATTCTCTGATTCTCGCGCAAAGCGTCTAGAAACTCATCTTCAAAGACTCGTTCTTTCCCATAAGCTCGGATGGATTCTAGTCCGTCTAAGGTCTCCTTAAAATGCCCAAAGAGTGGTGATCGTGACATGGAATAAAGCCGTTTATTTTCCCTAGCTGTCGCGCGATAAAGATTTTGTAGGCGGTAAAACACAAAGCAAAGGGGGACAACGACCAGTACTGCATAAGGGATAAACCATAGCATGACTCCAAAAGCTACGATAGTACTCAAGGAGCATGCAATCATCTCTAACAAATTCCAGGGCATTTCCTTTTCAACTGCGTCCATATCCTTTGAAAAACGGTTAAGAATCCTTCCTGTTGGATTGCGATCAAAGAAACCAATGGGGCTTTTCATGACAGCATTGAATGCATCCTCATGGAGAATTTCTCCAGCACGCACGGCTCTCATCGCCCAAATCCGGAACTGCAGGTAAGTAAACAGTACTGTTAACATGGATAGACCACCATATATAACAAGCTGCCAAGGGACAATATCTTGGTAGTTCCAAGCAAACCATGGCTCTTTTATCTGACCATCAACCCAAAAGCTGAGCCAAACACTATGGGCAATGGGAGCAAGGCCACCCAGTATCGCCGACAAAAGCAACAGGGTACCCATAACTCGTTTTTCCACTCTAGATCTTCCACATAAAGCTTTGAAATAAT
>JBNKNM010000311.1:0-5619 GCA_050293845.1 Pseudobacteriovorax sp.
CTGTACTGTTGGAACGACTTATAAAACAGGAGTGGAGATGGAAGCTCTGTGTGGAGCTAATATCGCGGCTCTTACTATTTACGATATGTGCAAAGCTTTGGCCCATAATATCGAGATTCGTGAAACCAAGCTATTAGAAAAGAAAGGAGGAAAGCATGACTATAAAATCGGCTAAGAAACCAACGAATATTTTTCACCCAAACGAACTGCTATTTTGCGGTTATTCTAACTCTGGTAAGACCACATTAATCAAAAATCTCATTAAAAAACTCAACCAGCAGTTTAGAATTGGCTATGCTAAGCATGATGTGCATAGTTTTTCAGTGGATCATGAAGGAAAAGACACTCATACAATCATGAAATCGGGAGCTAGTGCCGCCATTATTTCAGACCAGGAGCACTGGGCTCTTATGGGAAATGGCCAGTTAGATATTTTTAACCAGCACTCTGCTTTTACGGATTGTGATTTTGTATTGGTCGAAGGCTATAAGTCTCTCCCCTTACCAAAAATAGTTGTGCTTGATCGTAACTTTGAAATTTTAAATCTTGTGCGTAATGAAAATCTAGAAAAAATCATGGCTTTTGTTGGATTTACTGAAGCACGGCCGAGAGAAATTCCATCGGATACCCCCTATTTTTACCGTGACGATATAGATGCTATCTCGTCATTTACAGTTAACTTACTTAGAAATCCAGACCTTAGCCAGACTCCCCAAGGACTAGTTCTTGCGGGTGGTTATAGTCGTCGCATGAAAAAAGATAAAGCTCAGCTTGAGTATTTTGGTAAGCCTCAGGTTGAATTTCAAGCCGAATTAGTTTCCCAACTTACGTCTGATGTTTACGTATCAGCCAGAGCAGGACAATGGCAGGGAGATTCTGTAGGAAAGTTCTCTATCATTAACGATCGTTTCGTTGACATGGGTCCCATAGGCGGAATCCTATCGGCAATGATGGCTTTTCCAGAAAAATCTTGGTTAGTCGTTGCCTGTGATCTTCCGCTTGTTAACGAAGCAACCCTTAGTTACTTGTTGTCTCGACGCGACCCATTCAAATTAGCCACTTCTTATATTGACTCTCAAGGTTTACCAGAACCTTTATGTGCCATTTACGAATCTAGAATGAAAAAACGGCTATTGGAGGCTTTAGGGCTAGGAATCCATTGTCCTAGAAAAGTTATGCTTAAGTCATCAGTCAAACTAATCGAGCAAGTTCAACCAGGTCGTCTCGCCAACATCAACTACGAGCACGAATATATAGCAGTAAAAAAGCAACTTTCAAAGGAACTTTCGCTATGAAAAGCATTAAAATACAGTATTTTGCCATTTTACGGGAACAAGCCAAGCTAGATAGTGAAGAAATAATTACAGATGTGGCAACCCCACGAGAGCTTTATCGTCATTTGCAAAAAAAGCATCATTTCAGCTTAGGTGAAAATATCATGAAATGTGCCATCAATGATAATTTCCGAGATTTAGATAATCCTATTGCAGACGGGGATAAAGTTGTATTTATTCCACCAGTATCGGGGGGATGATATGTTTTCTATAACTGAAAAAAACATAAATATTACTGAAGCAAAGAAACTGCTGAAGTCGGAAAGTGCAGGAGGATTTAATAGCTTTGAAGGGTGGGTTCGTAATCAAAATGATGGCGAGGCTGTTCATGGTCTTACTTACGAAATATACGATGATTTGGCTCTGAGTGAAGGACATGAAATTATACAGGAAGCCAAGCAAAGATTTAAAATAACCGATGCCTTAGCCATACACAGGAAGGGAGAACTAAAAATTGGTGATCTGGCTGTTTGGGTTGGCGTTGCAGCAGTACATCGTGATGCGGCTTTTAAGGCTTGCAGGTATATCATCGACGAAATAAAGGATAGACTCCCTGTATGGAAAAAAGAGCATTATGTTTCAGGCCAAATGGAGTGGGTTAACTGTAAGGGGTGTTCGGAAAGCTTCAGTAGAAGTAAAATCAGCAAAACGGAGCTGTTTGAAAAGCCATCAAAACTGCCAACCATAGGGCCTTCAGGGCAAGAACAGCTATCAAGATCAAAAGTTTTAGTTATTGGTGCAGGGGGACTGGGGTGTCCCGCTCTCATTTATCTTGCTAGTTCTGGGGTTGGACATATAACGATTATTGATGGCGACCTTGTAGAAGTTTCGAATCTGCACAGACAGCCTCTATTTGGTTGGCAGGATATTGGTTCTTATAAATCTCGGATTGCCAGGCAAAGGCTTCTAGAACTAATGCCTCATGTGGATGTCCAATGGAAAGAAGAGTCATTCGATTCTATGCATGCACTAGATACGGTAATAGATTTTGATATCGTTGTAGATTGCACCGATAATTTTTTGGCTAAATTTCTCATCCACGATGCCTGTCAATTAACAGGAACACCTTTGATTCAGGCAAGTATCTACCAGTTTGAAGGCCAGCTGAATGTTTTCAAAGGGGGGCAGCAAGATAGCTGCTTGCGTTGCTTATACCCGAAACAGCTTGAAGATGGTTGTGTCGGTAATTGTACCGAAGTGGGAGTGTTAGGACCTGTTGCCGGTGTTTTGGGAACTTTACAGGCTATTGAAGCCATAAAACTGCTGGTCGATCCTAATGGTTATAATCTGAATCAGACTCTGCTTGTGGATATGAAAAACGCTATTTCCGTTCAAAAAATTAATCGTGAAAAAAACCCTCACTGCCCCCTCTGTAGTGACAAGCCTACAATCCATTCATATAATTTTGCTGACATCCACGGTAAGGATGAGGATTACGAAGTAGATGTACAGGACATTCAAGCTTGGAATGGATACCATTTTGTCGATATTAGAGACAGAACTGAGTTAAAAGACAGCGATCCTAAGGCTAAAAATCTTAAGTATATGCCAAAGGGAGAGGGTATTAACGAAATAGCCGGACCGCTTGTGATAGTGTGTCAGAGAGGTATGAGAAGCTTACATCTTGCAAAACAGTTGAGGGAACAAGGTCGTGAAGCGGTGTATTCTTTGCGTGGAGGTATTGCTAGCTTGAAATGGCTGGATATACCCTGCTCCCATAGACATGAATAATTACTGTAGTGTTGGGGGAGGTGGTTGTGCTGCTTCCTGCTGCTTCTTTTTAGCTTCCTCTATCTTTTTTATTTGATCTTCTATCCTCATTTGGTAAATTTCACTGTAATTGAAAGACTCCCACATTTTAAAAACCCCAAAGGAAACAACGGTGAGAACTATCATAGTTTGCAGCAGTTTGATTGTTAAGCTGTATTTACGGCGTATTTTTTCCTTTGGATATATATGATGGCTTAACCAAATAATCCTGTTTTTCCAGGTCGCATTATTGTAATAATTGTCTTCTTCTGTGTTATCACCTGATTGAATAGCATTGAGGATATCATTGCTCAGTTCCCATAGTTCTTGCCTGCTAGCATTTTGTGTTAACAGACCTTTATCATCTGTTATACGGTAAGATAAGAATTGAAACATATGGGGGATACCTTTGAAGGGAGAAATCAAGGAATCATTAATTAATTGCGGGAAACGACTATAGTTTCTTTGGTATATTCTTTGGATATATTTTCTAAAGCGTTGAAGGAATTTTGGTAGATTTTCACTAGAACGAGAACTATATCCTGTAATAAGTCTAAAAATAGAGTGCCTTGTATAGACAGAACCTAATTCACTGATCAGAACCCCATATAAAAAATCACGGTAATCTTCAGTTTTTAAATCCATTTTCCGGATAAAATCAGGATCAATGTCGTCCTCATCATCTACTACCTTCTCTGGTGGTAGGTCATCATCGTGGATGGCCAAACCCTTTTCACCTTTCGCTGTAACTTCAAATTGTTTAAAGGATCTAAGGCTTTTAAATGTTTCCCACTTCATATATTTAGAATGTAGTTTTTTATCGGATTTTACGCGTAGATCTTCTGGCTTGTCAGTATCATCTGCGTCATCTTTTTCTTCCTCTTCAAATGCTACAGGGATTTCTCTCTTCTTATCTTCCTGATCATCTAAATTATTTTTGTCTATATCTCCTAAAGCTAATTCGATTAATCGAATATCGATTACGATTCGCGCCTTGGAGATAATACCACCATATGTTTCAATATTTGAATTTTTCTGAGCTAAGAACAGAGCATTTTTGATGAGTCTTGGTACAATTTGCTTATCGTTTCTTCTAAGGTAGTCATTTAAATAATTTGTTATGGCTTTATGATATATATTGCTATCATTGACTTTTCCAAGAACAATCTTGGAATCGCGGAGATAGGTAGAAATTTCCAAAATGATTATCCACAAGATGAGTGCTATACAAAGACAAAGAGGGAATAACAGGGTCCAAAAGAACAAGTCAGGTAACTGCCAATAAAACTTTATGGCTGTCAATATTAATACAACTGGGAAAAAGGCTAAAAATATTAAAGTAGCCCTCCAGGTTGATATAACGAGCCAAGATTTTAACAAGGATGGCATAACACGAGAAACCATATTCTCAAATCTATATATTTTAGGGAAAGTAAATTTGAACATATAAACCAGGAATATACCCCATAAAATCCCGCCGATTAGCGGGTAGCTTTTGAATATGATTTCTACGAACTCTATAAGATTAGTGTCTGTTATCTCTAAAAAATTAATAATATCATTCGGTGTGATTAAAATTTTTTCTTCTAAAAACATTAAATTCTTGCGAGCTTCAATACGATCTAGGATACCCCCGTGCCTTGTAAAAGGGCGTACTAACTGGAACATATTTATTTTGAAAGAACTAAGGTCTTTTCCAGGGATAATGGAGTAGGTTGATTCATTTATTTTATATTGATCAAATATATCATAAACTTCTACTATGAGCTTATCATAAACCACGCGTCCTTTAAGAAAAATATCTATCTTATTCTCTTTGAGCCATTGCATCTGGCATTTATGTGCATAGCACGCATCATCAAATTCCTTTGGTGCCTCGCGCGGTATCAATCTATCAAATCCGGAAAGAATGTGATAAGTTGTCTGTTCCATTGCCTTTGCAACCCAAAGATGACTCGATTCTTCAGCTTCAAACTTTATAATAAAAGATCCCTGATACTTCGTATCTGCAGTATTTTTGGTTGTATCTTTTTGAGGTTTTAGCTTTTGCGTTTTTTTATGCAATGGCTTTGTCACAAATTTTACGAGTGCTGATACACACGACTGCCAAGTTTGATAACCATAATCAGCCCTGTACCTACAGAACCTATCTATGCTTGCTGCAAAACAATTTTTATTACTATCTAGGCATGTGATTTCTTTGGATATTCTAAAAGCTGTTGCTAGGGAGGCATACCGACTCCATAGCTCTTTATCCATTATTCCTTTGCTCGATTTGGCATGCTGCAAAATTCGTATTTGCTCTTTTGAGCTGATATAATCAGTGAATCCCATTTGAGCACTAATTAAAATATCAAAAATAATAAAACAATCTTTCTTGTTGTTTCCATTTTTACAAACATTTTTTACTTCATTGATGAGACATTGTGTCTTTAATTCGATTTTGGAGGTTCGGCAATTAGTTTTGTTGGCAAGTTTAACTTGATTTTCGAAACGTACGATATCCTTATGTGATAAAGAGCTGAATGTCTTTAAA
>JBNKNM010000312.1:0-5539 GCA_050293845.1 Pseudobacteriovorax sp.
ATGCCTTAAAAGGGAAGACACGCCACAGTTATTCTAGGGCCAGAAAATACATGTTTCAAGAAATTGATAATATTGGTGGCGCTGTTATTACCGTCTATAGTCGCACAAGACAATCAGTTCCGTCTTCCGGATTACCCAATGCCAATGTTGTTAACACGGAACATACTTGGCCGCAATCAAAGCTAGGGTCTGCTTATTCAGAAGCCAGAACAGATCTCTATCACCTCTTTCCGACATTAAACAGTGTAAACTCCAAGAGAGCCAACTATCCATTCACAGACTGTCCTGGAGGAGGTGAAAAAACTTACCTTACTTGCAACCATGCATTTGAACCGCCTCATGTGCACAAAGGTGTGGTTGCCAGAGCTATGTTTTATGTCGCTGTTGCTTACGACTTGAACATCGCTGCTCCTGAAGAGTCTATTCTTCGGGAATGGCACAGAGATTTTCCTGTAACAGCTGCGGAACGTAGTCGAGCCGCTAAAATCAGGAACATTCAGGGCAACCGGAATCCTTTTATTGATAATCCATCTTGGGTCAATCTTATTACCGATTTCTAAATTTTTACCTTGTAGACACTGAGTAAATAGATGGAAATACCAAGAAACCAACAATTGCAAATTTACTTGTCAAGTTTGCGGTAGTTTAAATTACCAAAATGATAACTTCTATCACGTGCTAGGAATACTCTTTATCAATTTTGGAGTAAAAATCATGGGCGGCAGTACGCCCACGGGAAGATGGTCCCTTGTTTGGCGGTGTCGAGGCTTCCGTGCTGGTCGATGCGAACTGCATCGACCCGGCTTTCAACCAAGACAATTTTATCATCGACAATGTCACCTATAACAATCTTCGTCCAGAACCTTATGAACAAATACTATACACCAGGGTAGAAGGTCCTGGTAGCCCTAACTAAATAGATTCAATACTTTACAGAACAACCATAGGGTTTAGTAGATGCTTCCGTAATTTTTTTTCCAGCAAATAATTCACCAAGTCCTTTGTGAACGTAGTTTTTAGCACCGGATAACGAAGCCAACCTTGCCGAAGGCTTATTGTCTATCGCTCCTTTATACTGTAAAACCCCTTGGGGATCGATGATGTACATATGTGGAGTTGTTTTTGCACCATACATGCGCCCCACTTTACCTTGAGGGTCTAATAGAATAGCATTCATGTAGGCTTTGCGGACATTATTTTTAATCTGGCTAGCCTGCTGAGCTGTCACGTGACCCTGTTTGCCAGGGGCAGATGATACGATCGTCAACCACACAACTTCCGCTTTCTTGTTTTTTTTGGTCCAAAATCTTTGCAGGTTTTGCATATTACGGTGAGTTTCGTTGTAGTGCTTGTCAACATAGGGACATTCGTTGTTAAACCACTCTAGAACTACATATTTTCCTTGTAATTGACTGAGACGATAAGTTTTTCCATCATTGCCAGGAAGCTCAAAAAGGGGTGCTTTAGATCCTATTTTCACTTGAGCAAAGGCCGGAAATGCTAATAACATGGCTAGCCATAAAAAGAGTAACTTTTTCATAAAAACTCCTTCATTGATTCTGTATGTAAGAAATAAAAATATCAGGCGTTAGAATTTCTGGTAAAATTCTAGCCTGTTTTTCGAATGGTGGAAAATAAAGATACAAGGGTACTCCTACACGCTGATATTCTTGTAAAATTTTACCGATGGATTGATCTTGATTAGTCCAATCTGCCTTAATCATCTTGATCTTGTGTTTCTCGACAAAACCTCTAATCGCAGGATCACGAAAAGTTGTACGATCATTGACCTGACAGCTAATACACCAGCTAGCCGTAAAATTGACAAAAACCCCGAAATCATTGCCAATGGATTCATGGAGCAATCGTGGTTGGAATTCCTGCCAAAAGCTATCAGATACTGTTTGCTGCGCACGGACGTCAAAAGTTGCAGCTAAAAGTGGCCAGCACAGCCCGATAAGAACAAACCCCACCAGGATCTTTACAATCCGTGATTTGCCTTTGCCAATTCTTATCGCTAGGGTTATTAGCAGAATGGTAGCTAATAGTGCTATGATACCGGTGTCTTCTATCTGGCTCTGTAATACGCTTAGCAACCAAATACAAGTCGCCCACATGGGAAAAGCCATAAACTCCTTAATAGTGACCATCCAGGGACCCGGCCTAGGCAAATAAGTTCCTAACTTGGGAACGGCAGCCAGCAGCAAATAGGGTGCACCCAAGCCTAACCCTAAAGCAGTAAATATTAGCATTGCAATCAGTAAATTTTGGGATAGCGCATATCCAAGAGCAGCGCCCATAAAAGGTGCCGTACAAGGAGATGCCACAACCACAGCGAGCATACCGGTAAAAAAAGAACCCCAGTAGCTTGATTGGTTCGCTAGATTCTGGCCTATCCCTGAGCCATAACCAGAGTATTCCCAAAAGCCAATAAAGTTTAGACCTAGAATGAAGAAAAGTATCAAAATTGACGTAACAAACCAAGGATTCTGCATCTGAAACCCCCATCCGACCAGGTTTCCCCCTACTCTGAAGGCATAGATACCGGCGGCAATGATCCAGAATGAAACCAGAATACCCAGTACATATACCAGTTGTGCCCGGATTAGATGGTATTGTTTATCCTGGCCAGCTTTTACAAATGTGAATATTTTAAGGGTCAAAACTGGAAATACACATGGCATGAGATTTAATATAAGCCCTCCGACGAAAGCTAACCCAAACATCAGCCATATGCCTTCGCTCTCGACTTGCTCTAAAAGAACAGTTCCTTTCTTAATCCCAAGATTATTTTCCGAGACCAGGAGAAATTTTTTCATACCCATGTATTTAGAATGTTTTTTGAAAGTAGCTTCCAAATGACGGGGACTCGCATTCATCTCTGGTTTATGATGTGACAAAAACATTTCGGGAAAAGGGAAAATATCCAATACTTTTTCCTCTTGCCGGAGTGCTAACATCAGTGTCAAATTTTGTTGATCTTCTTTCACCTTTACAAGGCTATTTTCTGGATGAATCGTACTATGAAAATGTTCGAATAAAGAAAAATATTCATTCTTTTCCGAGGTCTTTCCAAGGTCGACCGTTGTTTCAAATTCAAAAAAAGCAGGGATACACTCTTCTTTACAAACCAACCATTCAGCTTCCATGGAAACCTGGATGTTTCCCAGTGTTTCTACAGTTTTCGGCACCTGCAGCTCATAAAAAAGTAAGGTTTCTTTTTCGTAACCAAAGCTCACTAGTGGGCCGACCAAAATCCTTTTTGGAAGGGGATAAAACAGCTCTCCCATGGCAACCGATGGACTTGTTTTAACATTCAAAATAGGAGCTGCTCCTGAGTCTCCAGGGTTTTTCCAATAGGTATGCCAGTGATTATCCAGTTCGATCTTTATACCCACTCTGAAAAAATCACCCGGACGCACCTGACTTTTGTCAGTGATAATCGTAGCCTTTGAATGCGCCTGACTCGTTTGAGTTGCAGCGACCAATGGCATCCCAAGCAAATACAGTGAGAACATAAATATAAAATTATACTTCATTGGCATATTTAACTTTGAAATATACTGATAAAGCCAAATTTAATTCCTCGCCGATTAAGTAGGACCTTTGCTGATTTCCACTCACTAAGAACATAAGTAGTCTCCCTATCGGTAGCAAGAGATGAAATTTTCGGATTCCCGTTATAGCTACTTACTTTAAGACTTGCAGGAATATCTTACTAAACGCTCCGTAGTCTTCAAACTGGGGCATGTGTCCCAAGCCTTCAAGCTCCCATAATTTAACCCGTGAATTCAGCGCCTGCACCTCCTTACCGAGACGATCATAGCGGCCTAATTCTCGCTTGACACCATCACGCATCCAAGACCGCCCTGGAGCCGTGCGATCACGAGTGCCATTAATAAGAACAACATCTTTTTTTAGGCTAGCAAGGAGTCCGGTAATGGGTTCAGTAAAAATAGGTCCATAAGTTAAGGCGTTATTCCAAGCAATCAGCTCCCAGTCCGTCCCTATACGCCAACCCTTAAATGGAACCAAGAGCTGTTCATAAGCCGAATTCCATTGACCATCGTAGTAATTTTTCTTTTGGTAGTTGCGAAACTGCTTCACCGTTTTCTTGAATTCATTAGCAAAAAAGAACTCTGGATCTTGAAATCTAGTATAGAGCCGATAATCTTCTAGACCTATTGGGTTGATCAAAATCAACCGTTTAACAGTATTTAATCGAGCAGCCATGTGAGTTGCCAGCATCCCTCCCATAGAATGCCCTACGACATCGTAAGATTTAACTCCTAGCTGTTCTACTAGATTTTTAGTGTTAATTACGAACTGCGCAAACGAATATTGGTAGGATTTCGGCTTGGAGCTTTTACCAAAACCTATTTGATCGGGCATAATAACGAAGTATCCTCGTTTTTCTAAGTCTTTCGCTATTTGTTCCCAGTAATAGCTAGCAAAATTTTTCCCATGAAGCAAAACAACACTTTTTGAAGAATCCTTCTGCCCTAAGGTCATATAAGCCATCTCAAGTTTTTGTCGTTGGCTTGAAAAGCCAAATTTTTTTACCGGAAATGGGTAAGGAAACTGATCTAAACTAGCATTAAAAGTATTGTTTTTAACAACGCTTGCTAATAGAGGAGGAAAACAATAAAATGTTACATTTACTAACAATGACAAAATAAGTATAATTAACATAGGTATTAACTCTTATTTTCTTACTCGATACTAAACATTTCTTTCAAAGGCAATTCTAGCGTATCGTCAATGAGAGATAGGTGAAAGTTATTTCTGTTTTCAATAAGTCTCAACTTCAATGTTAACTCATCTACAAAAAGATCCAACTTGCCTATTATCAGTAGGCCAGCATGTATTTAAAGATGGAAAAGAAGGAGGACGGATGGAGAGCTTTTTTATTTAATTTCATGGCTTTGACGCTCCGTCTTACTTCTTGCACGATCGCCAGCTATTTCTGAAATCAATTCAGCGCATTTTAGAGTGGGACTTTGATCAAATTGTTATGGCTCATGGTAATATTGTCGCCCAAGATGGTAGGAAAATCTTCGCAAAAGCGTTCAACTGGTAACTCAGAGCTTGCTATCGATGATAGTGTGCTATTTTTGGGGAAAACTTTGGTTGGCATCTCCCTTGGTTGCAGCAAATGCCCAAAATCTAAAGCCAGGGAATCATATGTCATTTTAATGTACATCTTGTGCTTGCTCATATCTTTACCAATCATATTAGCTTACCCTTTGACTTTTAGGGGAAGAGCTTTCTTAGCAGCTTTGTGATGATGAAATGGAATTCGCATGGAGAGGTCATTCGTGCCTATAGCTCGGTTTGGATCAACTCATTGAAGTGAAATTTCTAGATAAATTTTCTGCTTAAAATTTACTTTACAATCTTTTCGGGCAGCAGAAGGCAGTTGCCAAAGATTCTATTTAATTTCAAGTATGCTGAATCCATGATTCTATAGTAATCCAGATAATTTTTTTGGGTTTTAAGCCTTTGCAGAAGCGGCTTCCAATTTCTTAAACTTCCCGAA
>JBNKNM010000313.1:0-5512 GCA_050293845.1 Pseudobacteriovorax sp.
GCAGCTTTTGTTATTTTTAGGGTTCAGCCCCTAGTTTTCATAAAGGATCTTAGGGGCTAAATGGGGATTTCTCTAGCCCAACTTTATAGTGCTTTCCCGTCACCGAGAAAGAAGTGGTATCAATAAAAATCATCTTTTTTAATGTTTGAGGGTCGAGTACTATATCTATCGGTAAACAGCTGAGTAGCTGCATACCCTTAAATGGTATCAGGGGTGCGAGCCAGCGTTTTTTGATGAAAATAATCCGGGCTCACATCTTTAAAGAAAGGGACAATAAGGTCAAGGTGACCGATAACTGGTATCCCCTTGGGGAGTGTCCATAACGATGCTCCTTGATCGCGTAGGTATTTTACATTCAGTTTTCAATTATGACAAAGTTGACGATGGGGAAAATTGACATTTTTGAAATCCAAACACCGAATTTAACAAAAACTAGCGATGCAACAGACTATTTCAGAAGTAGAATTGTTCTAGGTTTGAGTATAATAAGTATATTTTTCTCATCAATAATCTATATCATAATGTTTCCAAGTTTTAATTCCTATACTTTAAGCCACTCCCTTATATTTTCACTTTTTATAATAAGCCCAATTGGTTCCATAATTGTTTTGAAACTTAATGGTCAGCTTCCGGTGGCATCTGTAATACTGTTAATGGGTCCAACAATTGGTTTGGCTGCTTTTGCATTAACAGAGAATGTGCCTGTATCGGGTACTTTCTTTTGGTTTTCGGGATTGGGCCTCTTTGGGCTTTTTATTTTTGGCTTGCGATTTGGGAAGTATTGGTGCCTTTTTGTGTTTGCCCTCCAGTGCTTTTTGTTGTATTATCTAGCCGATTCATCTCTGGAACATCCCAAAGGAATGGCTTCTCAAGATTTTATAAATTTATTCATTGGTGATGTGATCGGCATTACTCTGGGTATTTGGTGTGTGGGTGCGCTTTATGAGTGGCAAAAAAATCGCACCGATCAGAAGCTTCAGGCAATGCAATCAGAGGTCTTGCTCCATCGGGAAAAATCTTTTCATACTGCTCGCCTTACTGAATTAGGGCAAATCGCTGGTGGAGTAGCTCATGAAATCAATAATCCTTTAGCAGTGATCAGTGGCTATACAAACAATCTGATGAAGCTTCTCCAACGTAAAAATGTGTTGTCTGAGAGAGAAAAGTCGATGCTTGTTAGTATCGAACGTAGCTGTGATCGTATTTCAAAAATTTCTAGTGCTCTGTTATCCTATGCCCAGGGTAGCTCTTACGAAAAAGCTGTAGAGTTTTCTTTAGCTCAGCTAAAAAGTGAGGCACTGGAGCTCTGCTTTGAAAAAATTAAATATAGGAACATTGAATTTACGACATTTGAAAAGGGACCGGCAGGTCCACTTTGGGGTAAATATGTTAAAATCTTACAGATTGTTGTAAATTTACTAAATAATGCTATTGATGCTGTAACAGAGTCTGAAATCAAAAAAGTTGATTTGAAGTTAATTTGTAGAGACGATCAACTAGAAATTATCGTATCTGATTCCGGTCCAGGAGTCCCTCCAGAGATACGAAATCTAATTAAGACTCCATTTTTTACTACAAAACCTGTAGGGCAAGGATCTGGTCTAGGGCTAAGTATTGTAGAAGGCTTAGTGAGGGATCTTGACGGCAGCTTAGATCTTGATAACAGCGAAATTACTCGATTTGTGGCAAAAGTGAAGCTATCTCAATCCGATTGATCTATGGAATAGTGTCTCATCAAGGGTAAAATATTGATCACCTGTCATCTCTATACAGGGTTCCATCGCAAAGATTTATTTTGGTAAAGCGTGTGAACATTTCCATTCCAGCAATGGTCCTTGCAGCTGATCAAAAGTTTTGAAGCCCTATCATGGACTTACTAGTCCTTCGAATATGAGCATAACGAAGGATTAACAATGTTAGCAATATTACATATCTACAAAGTGGCTAATTCCTACTTAAAGATAAACTTTATTTCTATTCATAAACTCAACTATTTTGATAACAGCTCCGACTAAGCTAAAAGAGTTAATTAAATGTTACCTACTGTATGAGGAACATTATGCTTAATCATATTTTAAGAGTAACACACAACATAAAAATATTTATTTTGCTTTTAATTTCTTTGAATTTCAGTTGTGGTAGACCAGAAATAGACATACCCACAAAAGTAAGAGTAGAGTTCCTTCAAGAAGGAAACACTCTACCCGCTGATATAGTAGAGCTCAGGATAACTGGTGAAAGTGTCTCAGAATACCGTGTTAAGTATGGTGAATCTACAACAGTCGATTGTTCAGTAGACGAAAGTTATTCGGATGCGATCCCTATAGATGAGGTTTATACCTTGAACCTTACCCAAATGGTGCAAAGGAGGATAACTCTATGTGCTATTGGAAAGGATTCTAACGGAGCCTGGCAAGAATTTGAAGTGGCTACGACAAAGGAATTATCAGTTGTTCTCAATGAAGAGAATCAACCAGTAGCATTGGAAATCATCCCTAATTCTATTATTTTGTCTAAGGATTCAGTTGTAAAAGTTTCGGTATTTGGAATTACATCGATTGGTACCTCTATAAACCTTACCTCTCTCTCAGATTGGTACATTGATAACTTAGAAATAGCTGATCTAATAATTGATAGCGAAGATTTAAGTGTAGCATTAAATGGTAAAGCATCTGGAGTTACGGTTCTACAATCAGGTTATGAAAATCTCTCAACCGAAACTTCGGTATTTGTTACTGATGCAAAACTAATTGGGATTACACCATCATCAACAGAAGTGAAACTTCCCGAAGGACAACAAGTTTCTTTAACAATAAAAGGGGCTTATGATGATGGTGCGGTAGTCGACATAACATCTATGGTGGAATGGAAAAGCTTGCATGAAGGTATTGTTGAGATTGTATCGTCTGGGTTGAATAAACGAAGTATCAGTGGGAAGAATGTTGGCGATGCGAATGTCGTGGTAACTTTTCAGGAGCAGGAGGCATTAGTTAATATCGAAGTAACCGATGCTACTCTAGAATCTATTCAAATCCAACCTACCTCGGTAACTTTAGCCAAAGGGACTGGTGCTGTATTAAAGGCTACAGGACTTTTTTCTGACGGATCAACACTCGATATCACTTCCTCTGCTACTTGGGTATCGAATGACAGTAGCGTTGTAGAAGTAACTAATGTTGGATCTAATAAGGGATTTGCCCAGGGAAAGCTTGAAGGGTCTACCAAAATACAGGTTCAATCAGAAGGCATATCTGCATCTCTGCCTATTGTGGTAACCTCAGCATTTCTAACTGAGATAGATATATCTCCTGAGTACGAGACCATTGTGTCAGGTCTATCCACAAACTTGGTCGCTACGGGTATATTATCCGACGGCACCATACAAAACATGACATCACTCGTTGAATGGAGTAGCTCTGATGTTACCATTGCAAGTTCGAGTAATGATCCTTCCATAAAAGGTAAGGTTACCGGGTTAAGCAGTGGCACTGCGGACATTACTGCAATTTACAATGATATTGAAGGATCTGCATCAATCACAGTCACAAGCCCCGTTGTTACAAATATATCAGTATCTCCCGGTAATACTTCGGTTACCCCCCTAGGTCAGCAGCAATTCGTTGCGACAGCTCATTATAACAACGGTACGAATTCAGATATTACCGAGGAAGCAACTTGGTCTTCCTCAAATGAAATAGTAGCGACTGTAGACAATAGCCCTGGCAATAAGGGCTTATCTCGGGGGATATCGGTTGGAACAGCGTTAATTATCGCAGAATATGAAGATTTTGATGATCAAGCAAATTTAGACGTAGGTTTGTAGTGTAGTGTTGTATTGGATATATTTTGTTATTTTTTCTTGTGTGTACGAACTAGCTTTTGGTCAGTTTAACTCCGCATATCTTGAACCGGTATTTAACAAGCAATTTATATTCAACGAAATTTTTTTTATAAATCCGAACGTCGATGAGTATATAAATTCAATTCTATTACAGTATGACTATTTAGACCAACCAATTATCATCAATGATAAATCTCCTGTATCAACTATTCATACCCTAAGGCTAGGATCAGCGATAGGGATATCAAATCACTTATTGCTTGGGGGACACTTTGCGAATCATTATGTAAAACTAAAAGGAAATAAAGGAAAAATAAGTACTGGAGATAGTGTTTTAGTAGCTCTATGGGGTACTAAACACATACTGCTGAAGGATCTAGATTTGTTTGGCGGTTCAAGGGTAGGTCTTCCGTCAGGTCGAAGTGATTTATTTTTGAGCGACGGAGATCCGTTTTATGAAATAGTCACTGGAGCTTCATGGAAAAAAGAAAATATGATGTTTGCAAGCAATATTTCTTATAGACTCATTGATACTGATAGTTATGACAGAGCTTTTCGCAAAAGCTTAAAAGGAACTGCAGGAGTTGGGGTCGCATTCCACAAAAACTATCACATGCAACTGGAGTGGTTTGGGCAAGCCGACGTCAAGAATCGTTCGAACTCCTTTGGAGAAACCCTCTTAGGAGTATCGAAAGACGACAGTTTATTGACTTATCAAATAGCAACTACTTGGTCCAACTTTAAACATAAAAAAGATAGTCGACCTCGTATTTTATTCAGTATTAAGTACAAAAGTAAAACAGAACATCGTAAGCAACTTATACAGGAGGAACAATGTAGTAATGAACTAGTAACCAAACGTTTCTTTATCAGACCAATTGAAAATCAAGAATATAATGTTTTACAATTACCCTATAAATCTGTTAAGGAAATACCTACTATAGGTATTGGGCAAATGACTGGCCGAACTTCCGGTAATATTCCTTACGTTGAAAATTCTCAAGTCGTGTTTGCAGTCGATATCAAAGATCTGCCTGAAAGAGAAATGGTGATTTCAATTGAGAAAGTTTTTCTTCATATGGATATAATAAAGTATTCCAAAGACAAGCAGGAGAGTACTGAGATCTTTTGCATTGTCAACGATCATATTTGCTCCGGTAATCTATTTAAATCGAAACGATGGACAAACTATATTAATCCAAGTTTTTTTGTGTCACGATTGACGGTTAACGAATATTTCTCTAATGTTTTACTTGAAAATTCAATTGTAAATGACACTAATCGAAGGATGTTCTCCTATAATATCCCCCTTGATTTTTCAAAACTCATACCTGATGATATAAGCTTGGTTGATCTCCTTTACGGGACTCAAAAAAAATCCACAGGTAGAAAATTATTCTTCGTTGTAGCAGATGACGTTTTTGTTTCCAGTGAAGCAACCATTGATATTTCTATGAAAGCAAAAATTTGTAGACATCTCAATATTCGCCTATAGCCAGGTTAACTAGAACTTGATGTCTATGAGCCATATGGATTGTTTTCATCCACTACTTTCATAATTTTGGGAAAGCAAAGTGTAGTCGGCAGTCTGAAGGGTTCTGTCAATTTTCGTTCTTGAATTAAAGACAAAAAGAAGCGCACTTCTCAGTTCCTAAAAAACAGCGATCATTT
>JBNKNM010000314.1:0-5509 GCA_050293845.1 Pseudobacteriovorax sp.
TAAGGAAATCCTTCGTACCCTTGGGGATCGTGGCTAGCTGTGTTAAATACGGCTCCAAGAATATCATCCTGTAAGATCGCTTCTACTCGTGAGTGACCTCCAGAGTGTGGTTCATTATCACCGCTGGGACAAACAGACAGGGCTGTATTAGGTTCCCCATAAGGCTCTCCATGGAAGATCACTCCCCCGAAGCCTAAATGTGTCATTAAATGTGTATGGAGATCGACATATCCTGGTAAGCTACCAAATCGTTTCAATGAATCCTGATCCCCACGCGCATACCCTTTGGGATTAGATTCACATTTACTGTCGGGAATATACCATTCACCCCACATTCCTGTAATCCCGGTGTTGACGCATTCATGAGGTGAAGGGTAGGTTTTCCCAGATAATACCATTGGCATTTTAGAGCAAGCCTCTTCCCAGCTCTCCCCCACCACATTCCATAATCGAGATGAATACTTGTGGAGACCAGCATATTTTCCGTCAGCCTGACAACCATCATCCTGATGGGTTAGGTACTCAGTCCCAACAAGAGCTGCCCAGTTTGCCTCGCAACTAATATCCAGTACATCGAACTCACCCCAAATATTAAACAAAGTTTTCTCACAGCGATCAGGCTTGTCGAAGCTCTGTCCTTCAATTATAGCTCCCGTGTTAGCACAGGCGTCTTCCCAACTCTGCCCTGAAGGAATATCCCAAAGAATCGCTGAGTATTGGCGTTTTCCAGGTGATATCTGGGTACATTCATCAGCTTTAAAAGCTCCCCAGTGAGGGGCCGCATATAAGCCCATGGGACCTATAAACAATAAGAAGCAGAGTTTCAAAACGGTTAATTGATTTCCCCCTGCAAGGACGGAGGATAACTTTCGGTGTTGTTTAAATGGGCGTTTCAATGTTTCACCTTTAGTTAATTTGTTAGTACAATTGATGTAGTAGAGTCCAGGTTCTGGTATGGACCATTTCATTGAGTCAGGGAAGATACGACTGCGTAATTCCTTAAAACCCCCTCTTAGCATTTGGTGTCTCATCCTGCTTTGTATAGGAAACTACATAAATTCCCCATTCAAAGCAACTATAATTCAAATTCTTCACATCCAATTTTTAAAGTACAGTAACTGTGTTGTTTATTAATCGACTATAAGCCAATAAAATTTATGAAATTCCTTATGAAGCGAGAAATTCTTGTTTTTTTACAAGTTACTAATTGCATCATACAAAAATTTAAACGAGCATTCAGTAAATCAGACCTCAACGTTTTTTCGCAAGATTCATAAAAAACTAAAGTATGAGAAGTATTGTGCCGATCTTTCAGCTTTCAGGGTCTAAGGATTTCTCATATGTTTCTAGTTATTTTAGCAAGCTCAGCTTTTGTCTTTGCTTGTACCAAAACAGAAATCAGCCCACAAGATCAGAGAGGTACAGAAAAACCAAGCCTCCCCCAAACTGAAGATAGCAACAATACTCAACCTAAAATAGATAACGACCCAACAGTATCTGGTCAGGATTACTTTGAGGGACAAGTTATACCTAAGTTCAATCAATGCAAACGATGCCACGTAAGTAATGAAACTCCTATCGAGGCTGAACGGGGACCTTTGACTATTTTCGATTATGCAGCCATGAAAGCGCTCTTGGAGCAAAATACTCTACTTCCGATGGTTCGGGCCCAACTTCCTGAACGCCAGCACCCTATGAGTGATCCTTGTCTTGCTGGTCTTAACAGCTCTCCCTGTAGAGAAATCGCTAAATGGTGGAATATCGAATTTGGCGATGACCCCAGCAAAGAGAACGACCGTCCCCTTCCACTGACTGGCACTATACTAGATGTCAGTCCCGACGGGATTGTCACGGGGTGGGCCATTAACCCTCGAGACCAAAAAGCAATCATAACAGTTAATTTTTATGTTAATGGAGCATTGCTAGGTAATGTTCCAGCTAACTTGGACACCTTTGACAACGAAAATCCAGGTGGACACGGTTTCCTTATCCCCTTGGAAGCTCCTTTCAAGAACGGCCAAAGGATGGACTTAACTATCACGGCAGTTATTAATAATGATGAAGAACCACTGAGAGGCTCTCCCTTTTCCTTTGCAGCTCTGTCTAAGGTAGCTGCAGGAAATACTTATTTCGACGAGACATTAAAGAATCAAATCATTGCCAATTGTGGATGTCATGGCAGTAGTTTTTCCTATGATTTTGCTTGGGTTAAGCTAGCCAATCCCCTCGCGACAGAGAACGGAACTGCGACAAACAACTTATTATTTCAAAAAGCTTCTGGCCAGACTCAGCATGCAGGAGGAAATTCATGCCAGGGTAACCCAACCTGTCAAGGTATAAGCGAGTGGTGGAATCTTGAGTTCGGAGCTTTACCCTGAGTTTTAGCTTTATATTAAGCTACTTTTTGGTTGGTACTTTCATTTCTATGCCTACTGGCTATGTTATCAAGCTTTCTAGTTTGATCTACCCTTTTAGTTGAACTTGCCCTAACTTTTTGCTTTCCATCAAAAATCTCGATTATTCTATCTATAATACTATCCAACGCATATGATTGCTTCTTAATCCTTTTTGCACCATCCTGGCCAACCTGAGCACTGGAAGAATTTTCCTGAACATTAGTATCCAAACTATTCATAGCATGATTTATTTCAGATAAGGCTCCGAGTTGCTCGGTCGCTGAGTGAGATAATTCAGACATCATCGATTTGACTTCATCAGCATTTGAAACAACTTTAGAGAAAGTTTCGTTTGTAAGTGAAATCATTTCGTTAATGTTATTCGCTCGCTCATCCCCTTTTACTACTAACTCTGACATATGACTTTTAGTTGTTTCTGCCATCACCTGCACATCATTAATGCTTTTCTCAAGGAGTTCACTTATTTCCCGAGCAGCATTGCCGCTAGTCAAAGCAAGGTTGCCAACCTCTTCAGCAACCACGGCAAAGCCTTTGCCTCCTTCACCTGCACGAGCTGCTTCTACACTGGCATTAAAAGACAATAAACGCGTTTGGAATACAACATCATTAATCATTTGAGTCTTTTGAGAAATTTCTTTTATCACACCAATGATACTATCCATATTTTTAGAATTATTTTCAATGTATGTAAAAGTTTCATGAATAATATTGAGAAAACTCTGCATAAAATTCTTAGTCTGCTCGATCTGTTGCTTTCCCTCGTTGGTAAAGGAATAGCTTTGTTCTGCCTTGCCATTCGTCTTCTCTGCAAACTCTGCACTTCTTTCAACCATGGCTAAAACTTGTGTTAGTGTAGCAACAGTCTGCTGAATAGCGCCAGCCTCAGCTACAGTATTTTGGGCTACCTTATCAGTTACTAATCCCAGCTCCTCACTTTGCGTGCGAGTTACCTTTGAATTCATTTTTAGTTCATTAATGGCACTTTTAAGAATGAATAAAGATCTATTTACAATGATAATAATAACGATGCTTAAAACCACAACGATACTAATCAATGCAACGCTAACAACGACAATGGTTTCCTCAACATTCTTCTTGACAATCATGTCATTATAGACAATGCGTACTGACCCAATTCTATTATCATCTTTAACAATATCTTTTTCAACATACTGAGTGCGACTAAGTATTTTATCAATATCTTCAAGATTAAAAATTGACTCGGATTTTTCGTTCATAAATATGAGATGATCAATCTCATTATCCTGCTGTAATCGATCAATGATACTTTGCAGGGAAACTGTGTCGTAATTCCAGATTAGAGATTGACTAGAAATAGCTATGGAATCAACCAATGTTTGGATCTTATTTTGTCTTGCCATAATCATTTCAGACTCAATTTTGGAGGTGATAAAAACTCCCCCAATAATCATTGAAATAATTATTGTGACATTAGCGAATGTAAGAATTTTCCTTCGCATGGACCATTTATGCATAAAATAACACTCACAGACTTTAAACTTCGGTTAGTGATGTCATATGACATTTTTGAATTCAGAACAATATTACTATTCACTGCTCGCATTCAATTCGGTTTTAGTGTCACATAAGATTAGAAAATTAGTTAGTTTTAGGTTATTATACCTCTAACAATCTGTTTTTATATGTAATTTTAGATGGAAGCCTGCAGCTAAGACATACTTCAAGGAGCCCTGTGTAGAGGCATTGAGGGTATTTTACTTAGGGAATAAACCTAGCCATAAGCGGTTAAGTAAATGACCGCTTATGGATAATCTTACTCATGACATTCCTCAACACCCTCCCCGCTCGTTACTAACTTGAGCTTCTGAGGAAGGGTTTACGGTGATTTTTCTAGATAAACTCTAATTAGTACTGACTTTAAAGTGTCTATATCTTGAGCACCATAGTATCCAGGTAGTACTTTCTCGCGGAGTTCGAATACCCTGCCCTTGATATCGATAAGGAGACCATTCAAATCATCATCTTTGACATCCTGTAAAGCCTTATTAAACTCTTGATCGGAGATCGAAACCAGTTCAATCTGCTTAAGTAAAATTAGAAGCTCATCTATCTTAGATAAGAATCCTGAGCCTCCCCCAGCCGTGCCTCCGGCCAAAGCCGTAAAGGGGATAGATACAGCTAGTAAGAATCCAAGCAACCTATTCATGAACATACTCCTGTCCTTTGAGAACATTTGAAATAATTCCCGTGTAAACTAGAACATCACCCCTATTTTCCGGGTCGGTAATTAAATTACCTACATCTTGGCAATAACGACAAGAGAGGGCATTTATTTTTTTTGCGATACTTGGCGATACCGATTCCCACCCTACCCAAGAAGAGGACAGTCCTTTTATATAATCGTTCTTTCGTTCGCACATACTAATAAAGTTACTCAAGATATCTCGTGCGACTTCGAAAGACATGCTCCCAAAATTTTCATCAAAAATCCATTTCTGGCCTTTTTTTGTAAGCACCTTCAAGTCAATCAAATCATCTAGAAATTCCAGAGCGCTTTCCCCAAACTTTTTTGCCACCTCATGATGATCGGTACCATCCAATGAGCTGGCTAATACTATGATCTTGCAATGTTTTTCTGACCTTATTAAATGAAGAAGATCATCATTATTAGATGATCTGTAGCCAGAATCCACAATGTACTCTTTCAAATGTGGCCAGTGTCTAGAAACGAAGTCATTGAAATCCTGACGGTTCATTACAACAGAAGCAATGAGGAAAGTATTTTCTTGACTAGGCATACACTCCTTTTGCATTGCTCTGCGTATTGTAGAATTACTTACAGTGGATAGCCGAGACAACATTTGTACCGATCGCCTCCCTTTCGCTGACAACCAATCGGCGATGGCACTTGCCAGCTCTTCGGAAAAAGTCATGTATAACCCCATTTATCATCTTCAATACATTTCCATTGTCAACCTGAACAAACTTTTTCGAGAAGTCAACAAATAGATTATAGTTATAAATCCTTACAGAATCGGATTTAAAACTCCAAAATGGCAGGGAAATTGTCTCTTCTCAGAAGAATTACTAGCAACTGAGAGTAGAAAAGC
>JBNKNM010000315.1:0-5502 GCA_050293845.1 Pseudobacteriovorax sp.
TTTGTGGTCAAATTCCTGATCAGGCTGTGCTAGCCAACAGCAAAATTCTGGATTTTGAGAATATGCTAATACGAAAATCTAAAACGCTCGGTGGATTAGTAACAAATTTTAAAATCGCAGCTTAAATCGCCATCACAGGCTTCAATTTAAATTCTAAACCTTGATACAAACCTGCTTGTACATTTTCAGTGTTTTTTCTTTCTGTGCACTATGGTCAACCATAGGGGGTGGGTAGTTATTATGTTTAATAGGTTGGTGTAATTGATTTGCCGGAAGATCTTTAAGCTCAGGAATAAACTGTTTTATGTATGAACCTTTAGGGTCAAATCTTTTGCTTTGCAGCCAAGGGTTGAAGATACGAAAGTAGGGCTGCGGATCACACCCAGTGGAAGCTGACCATTGCCATCCACCATTATTAGGCGCTATATCGCCATCTAATAAGGATTGCATAAAGTAGTTTTCACCACTGCGCCAGTCAATAAGTAAATCCTTGGTTAAAAATGAGGCTACTATCATGCGAACGCGGTTATGCATCAGTCCAGTCTGTTTTAGTTGGCGCATTCCCGCATCGACGATAGGAAAACCAGTAAGGCCCTCTTTCCAAGCAGAGAACCAGGACTCATTGTTTTCCCAGGCGATGCTGTTGTAGCGACCAAGGAAGGAATTTTCTTCAACATGGGGAAAACGATACAGGATATGATAGTAAAATTCCCGCCAAATTAATTCGCTATAAAAGTAATCCTTGCTTGTTTCCTTCTTGTTATAGGGTTTTAGTTCTAGTTCTGCAATGATTTGAGCAATAGTTAGGCTTCCATTTTTGAGAAAAATGGAGAGTCCTGAAGTATTGTTTACAGCTGGAAAATCGCGAGTTTCCTTGTAACGATCGATGGATGACCTAAAACGTTTAAGGGCCCCTAGGGCTGCCGATGAGCCTGCTTGCGGAATTGGTACAGAAACCGATCTAGAATTTTGTACGATGTATGACTCGAGGTGATCTTCAAAACCTTTTGACCTATGAAAAAAATGCTGCCAGGTAAGGTTAAATATTTTGTCCGCAGAGCCCTTTGTGATAGCTTCCTGTTTTTTTAGACTATCTCTTGCGTGCTCTATTCTTTGAGCAACGTGATCCTGCTGTGAAATCAGCAGCCATTTTTTAGCAAAAGCCGTATAAATTTGGTATGGTTCGCCATTATCTTTAGCAAGCTCATGAGGCTCAATAAGGAGGTGATCACGCTCTTGGACCGTATCGATCGAGAAAGAAGAACACAGTTCTTCTATTTCACTATCTCGACGGAGGGCAAAAGGTTCATAATCACAGTTCCAGCTCACAAGCTGTGGTAAAGGATTATCATTGTCTTGCAGTTTTCTAAAGATTTTAGGAAAGCTTATCTGAGGACCTTGGTCGAGAACCAATAAATCACCTCCCAATTTGAGCAAATCATCCCTTAGTTTAAGAAGAGTTTCTAGAAAGAATTGAAAACGATTAATTGAAAAGTCGTCACGGTTGAGAAACGCCCTATCAAAGCAGAATAATCCTAAAACACGCCCTTGATTGATCTGTCGGTTTTTTTGCAATGCAGGATTACCAGCCACCCGTAAGTCTCTGCGAAACCAATGAATTCCATATCTCATACTATACTCCCTTTCGGTATTCAAGAAATACTCAGTTGGCTGCAATCTGGCAACAAACAAATTATGGCTGTGGCTTCCTACATAGCTAACAGAATTATACCCCTTTGTTACAGTTGTCAAAACAAAGGTTGAGTTCATCTTGGATAATCCTAATTTGCATTGATTACAAGCGACCTTTGCCGAAGCGGTTATTCGGTTTGATAAGTATTGGTAAAGATTTTCCATTGCCAGGCGAACTTGCTTTAAAGGTACAGTTTAGAACGCGCCTTTGCTTGTCGCTGGCGTTGAAGGTGATGAAATACTTGCTGCCCGGAGTAAGCTGCAAGCCTATAAAAAGCTAAAGAACTAGAAAATCGAATTAGTGATATGGCTCAGACGATTCACTATACACCATATGGGATGCAAGAGTTTGCAATAGAATGATTCACTTCGGAACTTTATAGCTAGAATATTCATTCTAGCTAGTTTCTCTATTTAGGATTTACCGATAAGAGAAAGTTTCTTCTTGGGAAATAAGCTTTTGGAATACTTCACTCTGACAGGTATGTTGGGATGGACTAAATGTGGAAATATTTAATTAATCACTCCTAATCTTCGTAGGGCGGACTTAAAATCTTCAAAGTTTACAGGCTTACCCAATATTTCATCCGCCATGACTAATGTCCCCCAACCATCTTTATCACGAGAAAAATAGTTTGAAGGAATCCCGGTAATAATCATAAACAGCGGCTTCTGTTGGGTCTGATTGCGTATTTCAATAAACTCTTTGAGAATCTCATGTCCTTTAACATCAGGCATATTAATGTCGCAAATAATAAGATCATAGTCGTTAACTAGTTTTTTTATATTTTCTTTATCTTTAAATTGCTTCGATGATGAAACGAGTTCCACTTGTGAGAAACCCAAGCAATCTAAGAATTCACCGTATACAACAAGCGTGTCTGTTTCATCTTCAATGATTATTATTCTCATCCTTAGTCTCCAGACTCTTTAATAGCGAACCGACTCCAATCTCCGCAAAAACCTATCAATAATCAAAGATGATTTCCAGCAATGTTGCGAAAGACTTCCTATATAATCGAAAATTTTTCATCAATATTTAGATAATAATGGAATAGTTATAATTGAGAAATAGGTATAGAGCAAATTTTTTTAACCTCTTATAAGATAGTCTAAATGTTTAATTCTATTTTATAGTTCAGAATTAATTTTTATCACTTAAGACGCCAGAATACCGGAATAAGAGATAAAAGCGAAGACCCGGTAATATTAACACAATCAAATTTTAACCAAGATAATCATATTTTTTTCAATCTAAAATATAAACGAATACAACTAACCTTGAATATAGAATTTCCATATTGAATTATAAAATTGCTTTACATATTTTTTCTTAGGAAATGAACAGCACTTAATCACCATGGAAAGTTAAGTGTGATGAAAGTTCCCCTGTTTACGATTCAATACATAGAGAACCTTCTCCAGTAATACCTCAATTTTAAAGGGTTTTTGAAGATAAGTTAACCCTTCAACCTTACTAGCTTGCTCTTCAAATTCGTCAGGAGGAACTCCTGTGATCACTAAGATAGGTGTATGCCTTCCTTTGTTGCGGATGTAGTCTATTAGTTGAAATCCATTAAAGCCTTTAACACGAATATCTGTAATAATCATATCGAAATAAAGATTTTTAATAGCTCCCATGGCATCAAAGCCATTGCTCACTTCTACGAGATTTATATTTTGAGGGATCAATACTTCTTTTACCAAAGCGTTAATGGCCTGATCATCCTCCATCAATAGTATTCTACGGTTTTTCCCCAAAAAATTCTCTAAATTGCTTTTCACCGTATAATAAATAGCATTTATTCCATGTTTCCGTGCACAAAAACCTTCGCATGAGAGAAAGCTATAAGTTCCTAAATCACTGGGAATATCACTTTCAAAAATCCCTATCAGTGGAGTAAATGAAAACTTATCGTCCTTGCGCAAGCGGGTGATAAATGCGGTTCCATCGGGGAGACAAAGACTTTTCACATTAGCAATAATAACGTCAGGGTAAAACTCGTTCATAATGGGATAGGCCTCATGAAAGTCGTAGGACTTAGCAACCAGCAACCCCTTTTGTTGTAAACCCTGAGCCATAGCTTCATCTTGGCTGGATGCATCTAGTATGCATAATACCCTATACAATCTACCCTCCTCTATCTTCGAAAAATCGGCTTAAAGAGGAAATAAATTTAATTTTTTAATATTTGTATGTAAAATTATTAAGAATATTATCCGCTTCAAAGGGATCTGGTTATTGATTTGGCAAGAGGGTGAAAATGGATAAAAAGATTGACATTCACTTAAACTTAGCAGGAGTAGGAACGAATCGATCAGGATGTTCCGCCTCGCCTTCCTTTAGACGACGGTACTCATTTCTATTTTTTCGCCTTATGTACGGTTTTAGTAACCGCACTCTGACAGAAAGTGCCGATCGTAAATGGGTCAACCTCCTTGTAAACATTATCAAACAATCGCGGGAAGTCGACTATGGTGTCTGTCTTGGATTTGATCGTGTTTATGATAAGAACGGCCGTCATAGACCAGAGTGGGATCAAATGGTAGTGCCACATGAATGGGTGTTTAGTGTATGTGAAGAAAATAATGAGTTATTACCAGGGCCGGGTCTCCACCCCTATAGGCCCAATGCTCTAGATATGCTCGATGAGTACAATGAACGTAAAGCATGCTTAATCAAGTGGTTACCACCGGCTCAAAATATTGATGCTGATGATCCTAAATTGATTCCATTTTACCAAAAACTAGCAGATGTTGGCATTCCACTTCTTGTTCATACTGGTACTGAAAAAACTTTCAAAACTCAAAAAATTAGCAAGGATTATATCGATGTTATGCGCTTAAAGTTGGCACTAGACCATGGTGTTAAGGTTATTGCAGCCCACACAGCAACAGGGGTGCTGGGTTCGGGGGAAACGGTGCAGCGTAACCAAGTTTTACAACTCCTCAGCGATTATCCTAATTTTTGGGTCGAAAATTCAGGTATTTGTAACCCTGGACGCGCCCACAACCTTTTTGATCTTTCTCTGACACCAGAAATTTCCAATAAAACTTTGTATGGTAGTGACTTTCCCGTCCCAAGCAATGCCATATACTACGTAAAGAAATTTGGTTTTAAAAAAGTTTTGCATTTAGAAAGGATTCGGAACCTCATCGACCGTGATGTTGCTATCAAACGGGAAGCAGGTTTCGACAACGAAACCCTAACACGCCCTCAGAAGGTCCTGTCCCACTTAGATTATTGGCTGGCCAGATAGGACTTTTGCAATCGATGAAAAAACGCCTACATAGCCAAAAAGAAATAGTACCAATGCAACAAGCTTCTAGCCCCATTCCTAATGTTGAGATTTCTCCTTATCCCCATCCGGTGACGGTACCCGTCACTGACCGCCTATATCATGTCATCGAAGAGTTTTCTTATGTTTGGCTAGTGAACTACTCGGCCCTAAAGGACCGAGCTTCCCATTTTCTTGTGACAGTCAGCAATTTTTTTCTTTGTCTTATGGCGTCTATTTGAGCTTTTTTTCTGCTTAGATAGTCTTCTTTGGTACCTTTTTAGATATTTCTCCCTGCCAAGCTTACTTTTTTTCTGTTCTGGAGTCAGATCAAAAACCTCAGAGCCAGCCTGTACAGGCCGGACGAGGCCACGGTCAATCCCGACGACATTATTTTCTAGGAAGCTGCGATCAGCACTCCAAAGATGCTTTAGGTTTTCTTCTTGGGTTAGTAGATTGGATTCGTCCAAGTCATCTTCGTAGCAAAAGGAAACCCAATAATCGCCATGCTGCTTCTTAATGTAGAGGGACT
>JBNKNM010000316.1:0-5497 GCA_050293845.1 Pseudobacteriovorax sp.
TATCAATTTTGCAGTTTTCGATTGGTAGCGGATGACAAAAGGGAATCATATCCCAACATTTTTTCACAGCCATGGTTCCAGCAATAATTGCCGTAGCGAAGACAGGCCCCTTTTTTCCTATAATATCCCTTCCATCAAATTGCTTGCTTACAGAGGGAGGTAAATACATTTTTGTGATAGCAGTAGCTGAGCGCGCTGTCACTTCTTTAGCTCCGACGGAAACCATAGTTGGTTTATTATTCTTGTCGACATGGGTAAACATCTTCACTACCCTCCTATCTGATACATATCTTGCTTAATACTTTTTGCTCGTTCAATAGGCTTCAAATCTAATAGTTGGTGAAGACACTGCTCTAATTCACCAGTATCCTTATGTCGGACATTGACACCATCCTCTTTCATAAGGCAGGCTCGCAACATACCATTGGCAGAAAGTCGCCACCGTGAACAGTGGCCACAAAAAGGTTTAGATTCCGACGCAATGAATCCTATTCTTGCTCCATTAGAAATTCTATAAACAAAGGCTGTTGCATCGAGGGGAACATTTTCTTTTGTAAGACTATATTTAGACAAAATAGTATCAATCATACTATCAGCAGGTAAAAAAGCATCTGATAAGGGAAGACGGCATGCTTGCCCAATTTTCATTAATTCTAAAAACCGAACTTCTATTTGTTCTTTTGCTGAAAATTTCACAAAATCAAGAATTTCATTATCGTTAACCCCTTTCATGACAACACAATTAATTTTTACCTGAAATCCTAAATCTCTGGCCATATAGATGCTGTCTAGCACAGAATAAAACTCCTTGCGCCTCGTGATACGAAAAAAGTTTTCAGGATCTAGGGAGTCTAAGCTGATATTTATACTGCTAACGGAGGTATTCTGTAGTGCCGGTAAAAAACGACTAAGAACCACACCATTTGTGGTAAGTCCCATTTTTTTAAATTTTAGTTCTGACAGCTTTTCCACAATATCTATAAAATCAGATCGTAGTGTTGGTTCCCCTCCCGTAATGCGGAGTTCCTCCAATCCAAGCCCCTTTAATGACTGACAAATATTTTGTATTTCCCGACTCGATAGCCATTGAGACTTAGGCATAAACTGCATTTTTTCCGGCATACAATAAAAGCAGCGTAAGTTACATAAATCCATGATACTAACACGTAGCTTTTTGATTCTTCTTCCATATCTATCAATCAGCTTCATAAACGCCTCGCAAACCAGGAAAAATAAGGATACACTTCCGCTTTCTTGAAAAACTGCCGATCTTGTGGAAGCTCTAAAAATCCGTCCGAACCCAACAGGCTGGCAAAATCTCCGGAGCCATTGGAAGCAATAGGAAATGCTATAAACATGCCTTGATCGTTATTCATCAACTTAACAGGTTTGAAGTAACTAAGGCTCTTATGAAAGTTTAGGTCTTGTCCTAGCTTTACAAAAATGGGCTTATCATTTTGCTTTTCAGAAAATAGTAGAGAGGGCACTACATATCTTCTACAGCAAATAAGAGCGGAAACAGGGTTGCCTGGAAGCCCAAATACCCTTTGTTTCGATGGACTCACGCCAAACCATAGAGGCTTGCCTGGCTTTTGCGCAACTCTATGAAAGATTTTTTCAACTTGCAGATCACCTAAGACCTTGGGAATGTAATCGAACTTCCCCATCGATACTCCCCCTGAGAGTATCAGTACATCGAAACGACTCAGGATCTGCTCAAGTTTTCTTAGCAATTGATGTTGATCGTCAGCAATATGAAAAACTTCAGTATCCTCAAAGTTAAATCCTTGGAGCATAGCTTTTAGAGCCCAAGTGTTGGACATTCTGATTTGGTATGGCTCGGGTTGCTCACGTACATCTACAATTTCGTCACCAGTAGCAACAATAGCCACACGGGGTTTTTTATAAACTTCACAGTCTCCCTTACCTACGGAAGCCATGATCGACCAGGCAATGGGATCTAGGTCTTGGCCGGCGCTGATTAACGGAGAACCTTTTGAGTAATCTGCACCCGTATTATGAATGTTCTGTCCAGACCTTACCTTTATGTGGGTTTTGAGAAAAACCTTCTCCTCCTTAATGTCTAAATGCTCGTAGGGAATCACTGTATCAGCATGTTGTGGTAAAGGGGCCCCCGTCATAGCTTCCAGGCACCCTTGAGCCAGATCAAATGTTTTGGCGGCCTCCCCTGCTTGCTGGCAACCTAATAGCTTCAAACCCTGACTTGTCAATTGTTCTAGTTGAGAATAATGGATGGCAATTCCATCCAGAGCTACCCGATCGAAAGGGGGGTAGTCACGATCAGCCGTGATTTTTTCGGCAAGTACAGCACGCTTTAAAGATTCAATAGCTACCTTAGCTTTTGGCGCAACGGGAGAGTGGTCCAAAACAAGCTTGCTTGCTTGAGCGACATCAATCATCTATCAATCCTTTCCTAATCGGGAGGCTAACCGTTTTCACTGCTAACCCTGGTAGCTTTCAGCTACGTCTCATATGCATATCAAAGTATTTGACTTAGCAATGTGAGCTCGGACTTATGTTCTCATACTAATACCGCGCTTAGAGTGAGCTGTCACCAGAAAGTCACCAATTGTTGGAGATATGAGGAATTTTTATTACGAGAGCTTAAAAATTTTTTTGGAAATTTCCCGGAAAGTCTTGGTAGTATTGAGTACTAGTAGATGTGAAAATGCTCTTCATCAAAAGTGAGTAACAAAAGAAATAACTAGAGGTACCACGTATTAAAGAGAAGCATTTTTTTGCAACAGAGTAGCCCAACATGCGGCTTGTAATCACTTGTTTTGCCAACGGTATGTAGCATGATTAAACAGCCGCATTCTAGCTTGCTATTCACAGAAAAATTGCGATGAATCTGTATGGGAACTGAGAATTGCTGAGTAGCAATCATCACTGTAACCAAAGATTTCTAGATGAGATTGATTTCCTTTTAGGTCAACAGCCAACTCGCCAATCTTGGCTTCATCCCTTAAAGCTACTGCTCCACTAGATTGATTGCCTCGCGCTAGGTAGACCATTTTTTCAATCACAAGGTCAATAACGGTTATCGTTAATGAAGCTTTATTTCCCGCCATAAAAATACATATACCTTCGATACTCTGGCCAGAAGCATTCATTTCTAAATCCACAACAGACTGATTACCTACAATCTTAAGAGCTACAATTGAGTTCGCTTTCATACTAACGTTATTGTCAGCAACGACCTGAATTTTCTCAGAAGCCACCCCTTGAATCCTCGAACATGCATTAATTTCAGCTTGAGACAATCCACCAAGAGAACTTTCACTCCTATCGCCAGGAATGAAGTCATCTTCATTATCTGATTGATCACTAGCTATATCATCACTGGAACTAACTGTAACATCGGAAGAGCTTAAGTCATCATCTTCCCATGTTTCAAGAGCATCCTCGAAAACATCCTCCGAAATATCATCATCGTTGTAGTCATCATCTACGTTAGTTTCATCGGGGTTGCTAGTTGATGTGTTATTGTTACCGTCATCCTCGACTTTTAAGAATACGGATTCCCTGGGCAACTCGCTAAATGCAGAAGGCTCATCGACACCACAAGCCATTACAAGAGCTATGGGAATAAGTGTAATTGTTAGTAGTTGAAACCTAAGCTGATACATTATTGACTCCTCTAATCTAATGAGGCTAGGCTGTCGCCTGCCTTGTACAAATTTAGCTTCGGCAAAATCAGATATGAATCCATGGTCTCTCCAAAAAATCTGAATACTCTATTATTTCCTGTATATTACAGACATGAAATACTATTTAATTTTGTACATATTTTTTATTTAAAGTCTGGAAAAGATTATTATCCTGAGAAAGATTTTAAGCGAAATAGTTGATTTCAACAGCCCCTCAAAAAATATCATCTTGATATTATAGTGAAAAATACAATTGGACCTCTAGTATTTCATTCAACTATCGTACAAAACAGGGTCCAATTAGAACATAGGGTACAGGACTACCGATTAATTTCTTTTTTTCTTAGCCAAGAGTCAGAGCTTGGAAATTTCATAGTATTGCTAAGTTGAGATATAGCAAGCTCAGGAAGATCAGGTAAAGGCATTTCGTTATTACTCCTCCACTCTTGCACAAGAGCTTCTACCTGGCTTACCTTGCCGCGATCAACACCAGAGCTTTTTTCCCAGTAAATAGTTTGAGAAGGGAAAGCAAACTCTGTACCACTTTCCTCAATTAATTTTAAAAATTCAAGATATAAGTCTTCTCGGATTGCCAGAAATTCTTCCCAAACTTGGGTTTTAATATAGGCAGAAACTTCAACATCCAGAGAATAGGCACCAAAGCCCACAAACCTGACTCTTACCGGAATATTTTCTACCATTTCGTGAGATATGAGGAGCTTTTTGATTCCTGTAACAATGTATCGCAGTTGGTCAGGGCTTGTTTCATAGCGAACTCCGAGTATAGTATGCAATCTAATATTATCTCTTTCGGCATAATTTTCTATACTCATCTGTGCAAAATCAGCATTGGGTATAGTCACAAGTGTTCTACTTAAGGTTCTAATACGGGTAGATCTTAGGCCTATAGTCTCTACTGTTCCTTCAATTTCACCATAACGGCCATAGTCACCCACACGGATAGGTTGGTCTATGATAACCATAAAGCCTCCCAGTAGGTTCTCTATTGTTTTTTGACCTGCTAGTGCGATTGCTATGCCACCAATACCAAGACCGGTAATCAGCGCTGTGATATCATATCCCAGATTTTGCAGAAAGAAGAGTCCTCCTAAAGTACAAATGAGAATATGGAGAGAACGTCTTGAAATAGGTAAGATGGCTTTTACGGAAGACTTGCCTTCCTCTTGAAGCTTTTTTTCTAAAAATAAGAAAAATCCATCATTCGCAATAAAGAGCATCCAAATGAAGCAAAAAATATTAAGTGCTTTTTCAACAATATCAATATACTCGCGAGAAAAAACATCTAAATCCAAGCTATAGCTGAGAAGACTAAATACAAAATAACCAAAGAAAATATGAAAAGGTGTAGCAAAGCGACGAGCCAAACTAAAGCCTTCAAAACGAACATTTTTAAGTATATTTTCAAGCAAAGCTATGAAAAGTTTTCGTAAAAGAAAGGAGAGTAAAAAGGCAATAGCAAAGGTGATCACTATACCAAACCACTGCCAAGCTTGTAGTCCCAAGACTTTCATTTTCAGCGATTGCGGTATCTTTTGCGAAATTCCCCAACCATTATCGACCTGAAGTTTCATTATTGTTTTGTAGGATTCGCGCTCAATTTGCCAAACTTGGAACTGATCGCCATTAATCTTGACTGTGTTTCTTTTTAAATATAATGAAACAGATATATCTGCCTCTGTATAGGAATAAAAAAGCTCAAGGTCATAGGGTAGCCCATCATCAGTATTTCCTTCTTTAGCCGGAGATAAATCAAGAATCTTTAGACGAAAAGATTTGTTAAAAATACTGAGTATTTTTTCTAATTG
>JBNKNM010000317.1:0-5455 GCA_050293845.1 Pseudobacteriovorax sp.
AACATTTGCAGATCTTCGCATGACTTCTAGTCAATCCATTGAACCTCTGGACTTTAAGTCCAGAGTGGTTCAGTTTAGGGTAATTTCCTTAAAAGAGGCTTAGAGTTAGGTGTGAAATTCATGGAAGGGACACTATGCAAGTTTATAAAAATGAATTCATGAAATTACGACTGCCTGCCTAAGAAGAATACTTTTTGAAAGTGAAAACGATATATTTGTAGCCGAGTTTATCCCAGAATCAGGTCAGTGGACTGAATAATTTCCAATTTATTGGTCTAATTGTGCGGACATGACCTGTATTGTTTGCATAGAGTTTTAGACCATTTTCTCGTTTATGGGTAACTATACATTTTTTCTCTTATTCTTTTCTGGGTAAAAACATTTTAGAGTAGCTTAAATTATTTAAATTAGAGGAAGACATCACAATGGCTGGACATTTTCAATTAAAACTGCTTGTAGGAAGCTTTTTTCGGGAAGCTCTGCTGATTCCTATATTTTTGTTTGCCAATTCACAACCAGGCTTGGCCTTAGATTTTTGGTTCCAAAAGCCGGCCAGTGATTGGGAACGGGAAGGCTTACCTATTGGCAATGGGGCTATGGGAGCGGTGATTACGGGGGGTGTCAGTCGAGAAGTCGTTCAATTTAACGAAAAAACTCTATGGGAAGGCGGGCCTGGGGCTCAGGGTGGGTACACTTTCGGGCTTCCTTCTAGTGACTTCTTTGCTCGTTTACAAGCAGTGCAGAAGGATATTACCACTACGGGATCATTAGCTCCCCAGAATGTTGCCGATAGGCTGGGAGAACCGGTGATCGGCTACGGAAATTATCAAAACTTCGGCCGGATTATACTAGAATACGAAGGCATTGATAACTACAACGATTATAAACGTAGTTTAGATTTGGATCGAGCTGTAGCCCAGCTGTCGTTTGTGTCGAAGGGGGTTCGCTACCAACGTGAATATTTGGCTAGTTATCCAGATCGTCTGATTGCTGTCAGGCTAACGGCAAGCACGACTCAAGCTCTAAATCTGCGTATCGGGCTGGAGACCGATAACAATAGAACTGCTCACTTTGAATACACTGTTGATGGTATTGCCATGAGGGGGAGTTTGCATGACAATGGTTTAGAGTATGGAGCGAGGCTTGCCGTGCTTGTTCAAGGGGGAGAAGCAAGGCTTGAAAATCATCAAATTCGAGTTAAGAAGGCTTCCTCCGTTGTGCTGTTGTTGTCAGCAGCAACGAACTATGCTCCCACCTATCCCCATTACCGAAGTTCCTCAGACTGGCAGGAAAAGCTTGATATGGTGATAAACCAAGGTCGGGGAAGAGGTTTCTCAGAGATTAGGCGGCGTCACCTTCGGGATTACCGCCACCTTTTTCAGAGACAGCAACTATATATAGGTGGGCAAGACCCTCAATTAAGCATCGACCAAATTCTTAGTCGTTATACTAAATCCACAGAGTCGTTAGATCGACATCTGGAGACTCTAATTTATCAGTACGGTCGTTATCTTTTGATCGCCTCGTCGCGACCGGGATCGCTCCCAGCTAACCTTCAGGGAGTATGGAATCACTCTAATACTCCTCCTTGGAATTCCGATTATCATGTCAATATAAATTTACAAATGAATTACTGGCCTGCCTTACCTGGGAACCTAGCTGAAACCGCAATACCATTATACGATTTTATTGATGCTCTCATTCCTGCCGGTCAGGAATCCGCAAAAGTTATTGCTGGAGCTAGAGGCTGGACAATGTTTCTAAATACCAACATTTTCGGGTATACAGGGCTAATCTCATGGCCAACTGCATTTTGGCAGCCTGAAGCAGCTGCTTGGCTAGCGCGACTCTATTATGAAGGTTACTTATTTAGCCAAGATAAATCGTTTTTGGAGGCTAGGGCTTATCCAGCCATGAAAGGGGCGACTCAGTTCTGGATTGACTACCTTGAGGCTTCTGGCACTAGCCCTGAGGGAACTTATTTGGTTAACCCCAGCTATTCTCCCGAGCACGGAGATTTCAGTGCCGGTGCCGCCATGTCCCAGCAAATCGTTAAAGAACTGTTTAGGAATACTCTCGAAGCCGCTATATTGGTGGATGATAAAAATTTTGCCAGTTTACTAAGTAGGTTTTTGAACAGGGTTGAGCCTGGCCTTCGTGTGGGGGCGTGGGGGCAGTTGCAGGAATGGCGGGAAGATTTGGACCAACCCGGAAATCAACATCGGCACATATCACACCTTTATGCCTTGCACCCTGGTAAGGTGATTTCCCCTTTAGATGCAGGTCCCTATGCAACGGCGGCTAGGGTGAGCTTGCATGATCGGGGTGACAGTGGGACCGGGTGGTCTAAAGCTTGGAAGATTAATATGTGGGCCAGACTCTTAGATGGTGATAGAGCCCATAAATTACTGACTGAACAAATCCTTCACAGTACTCTACCAAACCTATGGGATAATCACCCACCGTTTCAGATCGATGGTAACTTTGGTGCAACATCTGGAGTTTTGGAAATGCTACTCCAGAGTCACCGTAACGAATTGCATCTATTACCTGCCTTACCTACGGCTTGGGATGTCGGTTACGTGCGGGGACTGGTCTCTCGGGGAAATGTTTATGTCGACTTACAATGGTATGGAGGGAAGCTGCAGCGAGCCGTTCTACATCCTCAAAAAGATGGCCCGCTATCCCTACGTTTGCCAGGATGTCACAGGTTTGAGGTGCTCTTACAGAGCAACCAGAAAAAGTTAGGTGCGTCTTGTATCAACGGACTAAAGGTACTAAATGTGAATAAGGGTAGCGTCTATGAAGTTCGCTTAAAGGATTAGATCAGCTCTGTGGGGCCAAGTATGTAAATTCTTTGTTGCCGGATCAAGTCTTAGGTGCTTTTTCTCTTGGTATGGACTAAAAGGAGGTGGCTAGTCTTGGTTTCTGAACTCCTAAAAATTGGTCTATGCTTCAAGGTGTTAAGGATAGAGTATATTTTTTCCCGAATCGACGAAGTGCAAGCGCAATTTTTCCCATCCGAGATATAGAGCACTCGTTAATGGATATGATCTTTTTACGAAGTAACAAATTTTCCCACCTTGAGAATACTAAGTTCCACAATCCACGAAATTTATGACCATTCATCGTATTTTTATAGGATCAAAGTGCAACGTTTGGGTCGGAAACAACAGAATTATCAGGTTAATTAACTTTACTTTTCTTTTTGAATTAAATAGGGTCGCATCGTTATGAAAAATATAATATATCGCGTCATGTATGTCGGGAATTGGAGGACTTTTATGAATCGCATTTGGTGGATTCTAATTCTGTTGCCTTTCTTATCATTTGATGCTAGCGCTAAAACCAAAAACGCCTATAATGAGGGTCTTGGCGACATCGTGGGCAAAAGCTATCGGTTCACAGCGAACTGGAAGTTTAATCTTGGGGATAAGAGCGGTGCTGAAGCACCTAACTTTGATGATGACGATTGGGAAAAGGTGACTTTGCCCCATGATTGGAGTATTCATCTTGACTTTAACAGGAATTCACCAGCCGGTAGTGGGGGTGGCTTTCTTGATGGTGGCGTGGGTTGGTACCGCAAATCCTTCTCTGTGTCGGAATATAATCGCGATAAACGCATATTTATCCGGTTTGATGGCGTTTATATGAACTCCGAAGTTTGGATCAACGGCAGGAGTCTAGGGCTTCGTCCTTACGGGTATATCTGGTTCGAATATGACCTCACCGACTACCTACACTTCGATGGTAAAAAGAATGTTATCGCGGTCCGTGTGAATAACCACCAACCTTCTAGCCGCTGGTATTCGGGAAGTGGTATTTTTAGAAATGTCTGGCTCACCATGCAAAATCCAGTGAACATCCCTTACGCCGGTTATTATGTCTCGACCCCCGAGATTGGCAAGCATAAGGCCAGTGTGAAGGTGCAATCTGAGCTGCGTAATATGTCCCCCGTCGCCACTACCCTAAAACTTGAGACTAAGATCCTTGGACCTAAAGGGAAAATAGTAGCGATCCACACGAGTCCCTTCAAGTCGATAGCTGCTGGAGCCACGGAAACCATAACCCAACTGCTGAAAGTCTATAAACCGCGACGATGGAACTTGGACAACCCGGTACTCTACACCGCTATTACCAAAGTGATTCAGAACGGTAGCGTTGTCGATTCTTCTCGGACTAACTTTGGTTTTAGAACGTTTCGCTTCGATGCCAATACTGGATTTTACCTGAACGGCGCTAAGGTAAAGATCAAGGGTGTGTGTTTACACCACGATCTTGGCGCATTGGGTGCCGCAGTAAACTATCGCGCTATTGAAAGACAGCTACAGATCATGAAAGCCATGGGAGCTAATGCGATTCGGACCTCCCACAATCCAGCAGACCCCGCACTTCTTGAAATTAGCGATCGTATAGGACTTATTGTTCAGGAGGAGGCCTTCGATGCTTGGCGAGGTCAAAAGATGGAATTCGACTACCACCTCTACTTTGACGATTGGGCTGAAGCTGACATTCGAGCGATGGTTCGGCGGGATCGCAATCATCCGAGTCTTATCATGTGGAGTATCGGCAATGAGATCGCCGATGTCGTACCAAGTAACAATTTGGATGGTATCGAGTCGACAAGAAAACTTATGTCTTGGGTTAAAGACGAGGATGATACCCGGGTTGTGACTACGGGTAGCAACCACGTAGGATATGCTGTAGAAGCTTCCGGGTTGTTAGATGCGGTCGGTATTAATTACCACCCGCAATGGTATGATGAATTGCACGAGAGGTTTCCCGAATGGAAAATCTACGCGAGCGAGACATCCTCTGCAGTTAGGAGTCGGGGTGTCTACTATACTCCCACTGATGAACTCGTGATGCCGACCGAAGACAATAACTTCCTTGATCATCAGCTCTCATCCTATGACAATAGTGTTGTTGATTGGGGGAACAGTGCCGAAGCATCATGGCGAGCCATCAACACACGGGACTTTATTGCCGGTGAATTTATTTGGACTGGGTTCGACTATATTGGAGAGCCAGCTCCCTTTGGATGGCCATTAGAAGAGGGTTGGCCTTCAAAGAGTTCCTATTTTGGTATCGTGGATACGGCAGGTTTTCCTAAGGACATCTATTACTTTTATCAGAGTAAATGGGGGAATCAACCGATGGTTCACCTCTTACCCCATTGGAACTGGCAAGAGGGCGATACTATAGAAGTTTGGGCCTATACTAATGCTGAAAAAGTGGAGCTGTTTTTAAATGACGACTCTTTAGGCATACTCACGTTTCCGACAGATCCAGCGCAACCCCAGCACCTAACCTGGAAGGTTCCCTTCAAGCCCGGTACCTTGCGTGCTGAAGCTACGATTGGCAACAAAGTAGTAGCTATTGACGAAGTAACCACAGCGAGTCGTCCTGCAAAAATTCAGCTTCTTGCGGATCGAAAGGTGATTCAAGGGAATGG
>JBNKNM010000318.1:0-5409 GCA_050293845.1 Pseudobacteriovorax sp.
CTTACGCTTGTTGCGAAAAACGAAGATAACACGATTTTTAGGACTCTCATCAAACAAAGCCTGAGCAATGGAAGACAATCTATTTATCCCTGAGCGAAAGTCAATAGGATCTAAGCCCACTAATACTTTGAAAGAACCGTCAAATCTGATCATAATCCCTCCTGTATCAGTCTAGACAAGGCTTGGATAGATCGATCATCAATGCTTGAAAAAATTTTTAGATGGGTACCATTGACTGTAATAAGTTCGGCCACGAGAGAATTTTGTCGATTTTTTGCACCTTGAGAAGGGTCAGAAAGTTGAACCGGCGCCACTCTGACTAAATCGACCTGGCCAATATTATCACGACCAGGGAATGATTTTGATCGCTTTTCCAGCTGCTTGGGATTGAGTCCCATGGTCCGAGCTACATGGTTAGGAGGGTACTTTTTGGCTAAGTTAATAGTCTGCTCCCATAGATCTTTGGGGATCTTTTCCCCACGGGCTCGCGCGGCTCGCCACTCATTGAATTTCTGCAACAGCATTTGAATATCAGTTTGGCATTTGACTTGATTTAGTGTCATTGAAATTCCTCCTCGTTGATGGCTTTAAGATCAACGAATTGAATTTATTTGTCACGACATGGAATGGAGGGGACACAACTAAGCGTAGCTAATTAACTACCTTTTCAAAAAGCAGCTACATAAAACTAGATTTTATAGCTCTATTTTATACGTTGTCTGCAGAATTTTTCGTCCCATCCCGGAACTGGGAGCTTTCCCAAACCATGATATGACGCGATTTTCCCCATTTCTACCATAAATATTGTTCCAACTATGAATAAATATTGCCGGCATAGGATATGCATAAATAAGTTAGTCTTGTTAAAGATTTAGTTTTGAGAGGAAACAAAACATGGAAAATCAAAAGCAATCTAGTTCAAAAGACAATATCAGTAGTGCTCTCGCTTCTAAATGGTCGAAATTGACTAGCCCTGAGATAAAAGAGATTGTCAATGATCACAAAAAACTAACTGGAGTTCTTGAAAAACGCTATTCACTATCGCATGATGATGCAGTCAAAAAGTCTCAATCTTTTTTAAAACCATTTGAATAATCCAGGGATAATCATTGTCCAAAGTTAGACACTCAAATTTTTCCAAAGCAGTAGCTTGATGAATGCTTTCAACTACTGCTCTACCATGAAACAAAAAAGACCCTATCAAGGGGTCTTAAAACTAAATTTTGGTGATCTGTGAAGCATAATACTTGCTGTAGATGTCGAAAACAAACTACCTTTTTCTTTTCTTGGTGGAAAAGATTTTGAATTTGTTGAGCTTTCAGATATTAAGCAGATTCCTTCATAGCAAACTACCCAATACTATCGACGCACCGGATACAACTTCTTTATCAGCAAGTCCTCTCACAGTTTCATTTTTCGTAGAAAATATTTTCGACGTCATTTAGCGACGGACTTGTTGTGAAACAACTACGAGGCATTGTGCCAATTTTCCAAGTTTCTATTTGCACCGGGCTTTGTGAACTTCACAGCAACTTGGAACGCTCTATGCATTATCCTTGTCGTAGGATTTAGGCGGACCAGATAGGAATCGCCTAGTTCAGTAAGAAACGAAGTCACTATAGGAGATGACGAAGATGTTAACGAAAGAGATCATGTCTAGAAACCCTGTAACGATTAAACTTGAGTCGAGTCTATAAAACGGCGATAAAAAACATTATGAGCAATAATTGTGTTACCTGTTCGAAGACGACAATCTTGAAGTGGCAATTGATTTGATGGAAAAAAATCAGTGAGGAGATTAGTAGTTACTAGCTCATTAGAAAGGCAAAAACCAGTCGGAATTTTTAGCTTGGATGATATTGCTAGAAAAAGTAGGGACAAAAAACTTTCAGGAAATGCTTTTATACAGCTAAATAAAACTTCTCGACGAAACAATCCCTGATTAAAGAGTATGATGACATTCCAAAAACATAATGTTAAAAAGTATCAGGAATGTCTGAGTGGCTTTTAGGTGATAAAAACTGAACGAAGTGCCTTGTTTGATCCTAGTATCCCCACAAACTAATGGTTGTTTGCGGGTTTCGATAGTATCTAAATACTTTATTTGGAGATATGTCATGTCTATTGTAGATTTTTGGAGAGGGAGTAAGCTTACTCCCAGGTTCAGTTTGTTTAGCACCTTAGATTCTGGAGTGAGCGATTTCGAAAGAATATTCGAAGAAATGAGCCGCTTGATGGAGCCGTTAAGAACACCGGAAACTCCGTACAGTCCTGTCTGCGATATTAATGAAACAGACAATGCTTATGTTTTTACTCTCGACGTCCCAGGGTTGAAAAAAGAGGATCTAAGCATAGAGACCTTTGGTTCTCAAATTGTTATTTCTGGTGAAAGGAAACTCGAAAACGAAAACAAAGTAGGAAGAAGTCATCGAGTAGAACGTCGCTATGGTCAGTTTAGAAGAGCATTTACACTTCCAGCAGATATTGAATCAGATGAAGTTGAGGCGAACTACAACAATGGTGTATTGATGGTAGTCGCTTTAAAACCTAAAGCTGTCAAACCTACAAAAATAGAAGTTAAAACTAACCCGGGTAAGCTAACAGAAAAGATTTTTACTAAATTTGAGGGACATCACAAAGCAGCTGAAATAACGGAAAAAGCTAAGACTATAGAAGCCTAATTTAGAGGTTTATTTTTCTTAACTCCAAAGATACACGCATGGCTTAAAGCTGTTTGAAGGGCCGAAATTCTTTCACACCGCCCACGAGCATCTCCTGCTTTTCGTATTAACGCGCCTTCTAGGGCAGACGGTGCGTGATAAGCTATGGATCTCAAATATCTTTTGCCATCCTTAATAAGATACCTTTTCTGTTTTAATCAATTTGAACATGTTGAAAAAATAGATTTGTTAAGTCTAGAACCAATGATTGCGATGCCATCAAATACGGATAACGTAAAAAAAGTTTCTGTGGTTGAAAGTCTACCAATTTATCAAGCATATGTGGGCTCGTCTGCAAATCCCAGTTATAGAAAATTTGCCATTGTCTCAGAGGTTATTAATACAGCTTGAAGGAATGAGGGAGCTTACTGAAATCGAAGGTCAACTGAATGCGGCCATTGAAGCGGTCAGTGATTTGTTTATGCTTATTGGAGGGGAAACCCGAAATGAAAATATTGGATAAAGTAACGGAAGCAAGTAAACTTTATGCGGATGCCTATTCTGCCCACTATCAATCAAAAAATTTGCACAAAGCCATTGTAATCTATAATGATATAGTCACTGCTTACCCTGATTCACTCGAAGCAGGATTCGCGGCTGCACAAATCAAGAATATTGTTAGTGCAGTTGTGCCAAACCAAAAACTTTTAGAAGTGCAATTTGATTTGGCTATTCGTTACTTTGACTCGACCTATTCAAATCTTAACAAATGAGAATTTCATGAATGAATAATAGAATTAATAAAAAAAATAATAGTATTGAAAGTAACCAACTTCCACAACTTCCAACAGAACTCATTGGGCGTTTTACCGGGCCATTTGACCGTTTTCTTAAAATTGAAGCAGCTGCCGGTCTTGTACTCATATGCGCAACTATTGTTGCACTTGGATTATCCAACTCTCCGTGGCGGTATGTTTTTGAAAACTTTTGGAATACTTCTATTGTTGCACAGATTGGTTCATGGGATTTATCACGTTCTTTAAGAGACTGGATAAATGATTCTTTGATGACCTTATTTTTCTTTCTTGTCGCTTTAGAACTGAAGCGAGAATTGGTGATGGGAGAGCTAAAAAACCCACGTATGGCTGCTTTATCAATCATTGCTGCTATCGGTGGAATGATTGTCCCCGCATTAGTTTTTCTTGTCTTGCAGCTAGGTAAACCCGGAATGAACGGGTGGGGAACAGTAATGGCGACAGATACTGCATTTGTAATTGGCTGTTTAGCGCTATTGGGACGGCGCATACCACAAAGTTTACGTGTCTTTATGTTGTCCTTGGCAATAGTAGACGATATTGGCGCAATACTGATCGTTGCGATTGGCTACGGCCATGGTGTTAGTTTGGGGCCACTAGCTCTAGCTGTTTTAGGTCTAATGACGATGATTTTTCTGTCTCACGTCGGTGTACGAAGCGTTTTCTTTTACTCTCTCATGGGTATCTGTGTTTGGATCGCCATGGATTCATCGGGTATTCATGCAACCATTACCGGCGTCATCATTGGATTAATGACGCCCACAGGAACTTGGGTGAGTGATTCACGATTGCATACTATTTTTGATCATATTGTAGCTTTTCCACCTGGGGACCACTGGAGCGGGGACACCGAGGATCGTAAAGCTTTGCAGGTAGCTCAGACAGCAGCCCGAGAAGCACTTTCTCCTGTTGAGCGACTGGAAATGAAGCTACACCCGTGGGTGAGTTTTGTTATCATGCCACTGTTTGCTCTTACCAATGCAGGAGTTGTCTTTTCTATCGTAAAATTTACAGATTCACTCACAATTGCCATATTTCTAGGGTTTGTCTTGGGTAAACCGATTGGAGTTTTTGGTTTCTCTTGGTTAGCCGTTCAACTTGGTATTGCCACGCGGCCACCTGAACTAAGTTGGAGGGTTTTGATCGGGGGAGGAGTTTTGGCCGGTATAGGATTTACGATGGCTTTGTTTATTGGTGAGCTTGCTTTCAATAATGATCTTATCGATTCCGTCAAATTAGGAATTTTATCTGCTTCCGTTTTTTCAGTAGTTTTCGGACTTCTATTACTGTGGGGTAAGGGTGAGTAGAACCCCCCCTGAAACTTACCTGGATACATACGTGATGAAAGAATACTTCAGGCCATAGCTTCAGATCAGGCTATAGTAGTGTTTTAAAATAGCGAAATGAGCGTCATTTATTTTGACACCATTAAAAATACCAGCCATTGAATTCAATCTAACTTCTGAATTTAAATCAATATTTTTTTGGCTAATCTTTTGCAAACCAGACTTTGTGGATTAAGGCTGGAACTGTTTTTGTTGTCGTTGTTGTGGAGTTCATTATGTTGTTTAGGGTGGTTGTTTTATTATTTTGTTTACTTTCACTTCCGGCACTGGGGAATATCATTGGGTCAGATCATCAAAACTTTAACCCCGCCTATACCATCAATGTTACATTGGCCAGTTGAACATTTGAAAAATCCCTAGACCATGCACATTCGGTAGTGTCGCAAACTTGTATCCATATGAATAATCGAGTATATTCTGACCTTCATCTAACGTTGGAGGGTGTCAAATGGTAGATTTTAAAGGTTCCCAGTTTGAAAAATCAATCATTCTCCAGTGTGTCAGATGGTACCTTAGATATCCTGTTAGCTACCGGCAGCTTGAAGAAATGATGGAAGAGCGCGGTATCAAAGTCGATCACTCTTCCAT
>JBNKNM010000319.1:0-5391 GCA_050293845.1 Pseudobacteriovorax sp.
GGATTATCAAGTTGTGTATATAGATAGACGGCTTCACAACCCGAATCTAGAATACGCTGGCTGAGCAAAGCGGTAATTGCAGATCCATAGCCCTTTTTCCTCTCATTCTCTGGAGTAAAAACCCAGCTAATCGCCCCCATAGTACCGGTTCGCCTTCCCCAGTCTGCCATTGACACAGGACGATCACCCACAGTAAGGAGAAAACGCGTGCGACCTTCCAACGAGCGACACACCCGCTTATTAACCTCCTCAGTATCCGAATCCATGCCACAATCAATGCAAAATTGCTGCGACCACTCTTGAACCAGTTTAAGGTGGCGGTCTTCAGCAACGATCATTTTAGCCAGACCAATTTCAGGATGAATGACCTTTGTGAGCTTGTGAATGGCCTGCGCTTCACGACGACTAACTGTGGCACCCGTTTCTTTAATCCAAAGTTCGGCAAATCGCTTAGCGAATTCTCCTGGTCCTAATATACTTTTAGGGGCCGGTATCTGCTTTGCCATTTCTAGAAAATAGGGAACGACGTCGATAGTCTTACCATTGATATTTAATGGGTGTGGAGGAGTCATGATACCTACCCCCATTAAGTTATCACCTCCAAAAACGGCACCATAGTAGGCCTTATCATAGAGTGGATTGGGTGAATTTTGAATTTCCAAAACGCCAATCGCTACCAGATTTATACCTTCGTTTTGACGTAACCAAGGCATAACCACCTTATAAAATTCCTCTGCAGATTGGTATATTTCTAAACGCATGGGTAAATGGATTCCTTCTGGTGGCAGTTTCATTTTTTTGTACAACTTTAGATTGGTCATGGCAAGCTGGGAATTGATGTTAGAACATTATCACCCTGGTGCTGTTTAAAAACTTGGCAACTGTTCAGACCGAATATTGTTTACTCTATCTTTCCCTTAGTGCCATCCGGCGTTATGAGGTGATCCAGAATCTTATCGTGAAATGCAGGTAAACTTTTAAGATATTCTAGGTGGAGTTTGTCTTTGAGTATTGCTTTCTTTGCGTGTTCATCGGGCAAAACGAATCCTGTCGCACCTCTTTTGGGTCGCTCTGTATTCTTCAAAATGAAAATAGAAACTTTACCATCGAAGACTTTAATCTGTGTTTCATAGTCCTCCCGAGCGGTTGGATCGAACTCAGATGTCATCTCAGCAATGATTTTGAATTGGTCTGATTCAAATGGCTCGAACAAGCTTCGTAGAGCCTTATAGGCTGAAGGTCTATGCAAGGCTTCAAACAGCGCTGCCCGAAATACTGGTGTCCCTGTCATGTACTCAATTAGGATGCCCTCTGCTTTCTTGACTAATTTGGCAGTGGCTTTCCCCTTTGATATGCTTTTTCTGAATACCAGGGGCAGATCAAATTCGGCTTTAACATTTGTAATGCGGGTGATGATCTGAGTCCGTCCTGGCCCGTAATATTGCGGTTCGTCCTGGCTACCTTGATAATTTCCATCCACAAGGAGAGAGCCAGGCTCTAGCAAATCTTTATAGGTGAGACCAGATATCTTTGCACTATGGGCCTCTTCTGATCCCCGAGGTGTTTTTAATGGGTATGCCTCTGGGTGCGGTTTGGCGATTGGTGGTATGGACTTCTGTGTTGGAGGTATCGCTAAAAGGTCTGTCTGTTTTGTTGTTTCTCTAATTGAAACTGTAATGGGGACGCTTTTTGTTGGCGTTTCAGGTTCTGTATAAAAAAGCTCCTGTAATCCAAAAATCATCATAAAATGCAGGATGAGAGACATTAATAAAATGAGACTAAGGCTTAAGTTCCTCAATTTCTTCGAAGATCCTTCTTAATATATTCTTTGAAACACCTGCTTTTCCAATCAGTAGTCATAATCGATTAGGATAATCACACGACTCCTATTTACATAGCAACATATAACGCTAGAGGATAAGCTTTATAGACTTAGAAAATGATAAGTGATGTTTAAATGGAAAAATTTCCGACGTGATAAGGAAAGTTTAGGTAACTCCTGGGAGGAATCTCCCTAGGAGACATTGAGATCAATCTAAAATTGAGATGCAGTTGGATTGAATAGGCGAGCAGTTTCTTGCCACATGGAATCAAAACCGTTGAAGATTGGTGGAGTTGATCTACCCCTTACATATCCTTCTCCAAGTCCGAAATAATTTGGTCTAAATCTTCAGCCTCGTCGATCTCGTAGTCATTTGACTTACTCCTTAGCTCGGCTTGTCTGGCTTTGGGTTTAGCCAGCGACCAGACCTCGGGATTATAGGAGTTGACCTTGAGTGGTTTGGCTTTTATATTTTTAATATCGGGAATATAGAAGTCATTTTTTGCGTTCAACCACTGCTCATACCAGTCATAGGTCATAGAACCTGCGTCCCTCCCCGTCTGTAGTGTGTCTTGGATAGAAGAAAGCTTATCGGCAAGAATAAGACTTCGGCTTGCTGTCGTTGGCATGAGAATCTCACACACGGGAACACGAATCTTGAACCTAGGTAGATACTGCAATCTTTGGCAAATTACAGCTTGCAGGCAACCGCTGAGCTGGTGGAGAGCAATACTGCGATTCTGCGCACTAAAGGTAGAAGTAAGCCTACCCAAGGCTTCTCTTACCGACGAGGCATGGATACTGGTATATACCAGATGCCCCGTTTCTGCTGCTGTTAGGACCGCGGCTGTCGTTTCATGATCTCTGACCTCGCCTACAAAAATCACATCAGGATCTTCACGTAAAGCATCGCGCACACCTTCACTAAAACCATTTACGCTAACACCAACTTCTCGCTGGCGTACAAAGCTTTTGCGTGACCTAATCACATATTCTATAGGGTTTTCGATTGTTACAATATTGAATGCCTTTGAACGACTCACTTCAGATAATAAAGTAGCAAGAGTTGTTGATTTACCAGCTCCCGTAGACCCACACACCAAAACGAGGCCTCTAGCGATATTTGCAATGTCAGTGAAATGGGGATGCAGGTTCGAGGTGGCAATGGAAAGCTGATCATCTCTCAGAATTCTCAGAGCACAGCCTAGTCCCTGAAAGGAGAAAAATATATTGAGCCGGCAACGCAGCCCAGCAATCTCTTCTGATAGATCTATAGATTTATTGTCGCCAAGGTATTGCCACCGCTCTTGGCCTAAAAGATTAAGCATCCATTCTTTCATGATAGAGTGCTTAATAGGTTCACCGTTGATTTCTATTTTTCCATTGATGCGAAAAGCTGGCGGCATTCCTGATTCTAGGTGTATGTCACTAGCCTGGTGATTCACGGCATAAATCACTAGTTGCGTTAGGGATGAAGTCATAAAACCTCCGCATTCTCAGAAAAAGGGAGATTTTAGTTCATCATACTTCGAATGAAAAAGCACTAAGTTAGTTCTACCCTATTGCGACCGATATTTTTCTAGGATTTTTTGTGAACTACTCGACGCTTAAGACCCCAAAGAAATGAAGGCTGTGCGAGCATTTCGTTCAAAAATGAATGAGACAGGTTACAAAAGATAGTGTTACTTGATTTGATACCACACTGTTGAAATTGACACCGTCATTTTCTTTGCTATAGAACACCCCATGGAGATGAATGCGATAACTTAGTATTGACAGGATTTAAGAAGGAATACTGCGTAGATACATCGGTAAGGCGGGCGACATCGGAAGGTTTTGCTGTTATGGCAATGCAGGACTTTCAGCACAGCAGATCATTAATTACCACAATATCATTCTCCATGAATTTGGGGCTTATATTCAAGGGCAACCTTTTGAAGTCATTGTTAGCCCGGCCGAAAAAGTAACGTTTAATCGAACAGTTGATGTCCCTTCTACAATCGAATGGAATTGATCGCTAATAAACAAGTCTTGATCTCCGGTACACCAGGTTTCAGGTAGGATGACCTCCTTTGGACAAAAAAGCTTATCCTTCTGCTAGTCAGCTATCGAGTCTCAGTCACAAAGCGATCTACAACGTTGGCGAGTGCTTCCCCACAATCTTCCTGCAAAAAGTGTCCACCGCCCTGAATGGTAACATGGCTTTGCTCACAGCAGCCTGGGATTAACTTTTGCATAATCTTATCAGCGCCAGCGGTAATGGGATCACTATCGCTAAATGCGGTCAAAAAGGGTTTGTTCCAGGACCGCAGTACACGCCAAGCCTTTTTATTTTCACTAGCGCCAGGACTTTCCGGGCTAGTCGGCACTAAACTAGGAAAGATTCTTGCGCCCGCTTTATAAGCATCGCTAGGAAATGGAGCATTGTAGGCGTCTATCTGATTCGGCTTTAAACGATTGACACAACCTTGGCTAACAATCTTGCCAATTTCAAAATCAGGACTGAGCTGTGAATACTTTTGCCATTGTTTAAATGCTTCGTTCGGAGTTTCCTCACCAGTTGGTAAACCGGTATTTGCAGCCACGACGCGGGCAAATATTTCAGGCAAATCTGCAACTATGCGCAGACCAATAAGCCCTCCCCAATCCTGGCAGACCAGTGTGATATTCCTTAAATCTAGTTCCCTTAAAAAAGACTTTATCCAACCGACATGCCGCTCATAGCTATAGTCAGAGGTTTGACTGGGTTTGTCCGAGCGACCAAAACCGATCAAATCCGGAGCAATGACACGATGGCCCTGAGCTACTAAAATAGCTATCATTTTTCGGTAGAGATAGCTCCAGGATGGTTCACCATGCAAAAGAAGAATCGGTGCTGCAGTTTGTGGCCCCTCGTCAATATAATGCAGACGAAGCGCAACATCAGCGCCATTGGCAAGCTGAACATAATGGGGTTCGAAGGGAAAATCTTTAAGAGCTTCAAAACAGCTGTCAGGGGTTCTTAAAACATCCATGTTAATATCCTACAAATAGAGAAACTTTTAATTCGTTGTCAAATTCATAGCAAACATTCTCAAGCAGCTATCTATGTTATTAAGTCGATCTATGCTTCGACACCCTCTGGAACAAGATTGCTGGAGGCTTTTCGGAATTTTATTAATCCATTAATCATGACAGACCCAATGATTAGCAAAGCAGCAAGATAAAAACCGGGGCTCATCTTCTCTCTTTCACCAAAATGTAACAATGCCAACAAGATTGCATAAACAGGCTCCAGATTTATCGTCAAGCAAGCGGTAAATGGGCTGACACTGCGCATCACGCGAATTGCACCAATAAACGGTAGTGCTGTGCACAGGACACCTAAAACCAGGGCGAGAATAATATTTTCAGTGGTGAGTTCCCAACTTGATAGGGGCTTTCCTAGAAATATTTGATAGACAAAAAGCGCTATCATGCCTCCAAGCATCTCAAAAGCGGTCATCTCTGATGCTCCGCCATTGGGAGCCCACGTTTCAATATTTTCAATTCTTAATTGCGCATTCAATATCGTAAAGAGTGCAGCCAGT
>JBNKNM010000320.1:0-5376 GCA_050293845.1 Pseudobacteriovorax sp.
TGTCATTGTTGATACCCCGCAAGGCATTGCCATCCGGCATCACTATAATCATCGGGGTAATCAGATTTTGATTGTGCAGGTTATCCATAATATTATTGAATCCTGATCCCACGTGCCGCTGCCACTCCCATTCATCTCCCCCTATACCGTGCAACAAATACAATACCGGGTAACGAGCATTTGCATCGTAATTGGGAGGCAAATAGACTGTTGTATTACGGTTGACACCAACATCACTGGCAAAATAAGTATGATGATTCACAGTGCCACGCGATCCGCCCGAAAATTGGTCAAAACCGCTTGGTGGGTCGATCACTTCTGTAACTGGATCATTACAGCCTCCGGAATCCAGCCCCCCATCAGGAGAGTGGATGGAAAAACCTGCCAAGGTACCGTTATCGACCAAGGTTTGCAAGCTTATGTCCAAGCTGCCATCGGCTACAAATACATTGTCCACTTCATAGGTGTAGGCGGTATCATGTCCCACCATGCTAAATAAATCGACATTTGACAAAACAGGTTGACCTTCCACCAAAACGTTAAATGATCGCTGTCCCGCACCATTATGATAAATTTCTGCAAAATGTAGGTCTATAAAGTAAGTGCCTTCCGTCACCGGGATGTGGTAAGAATATGATCCGTAGCGCTCTGTTTGAAAAAGGGTATCTTCCGTTGTACCGGCAATGGGATCGGAGGTAGAATACAACGAACCACCGACAGAATATCGGTCGGGCTGGTAGGTTATCCCATTGTAGTTTGTCTGCGGACCGCCAGCATTAATAGCAACAACCAAGTCCTGCGCGTAAGAATTTGAACTGATGATTGCAATCGCGAATACCATTGAAATAGGTAGCAACTGATACTTCATATTTTGATCCCTCGATTAATTTGCCGCCTGTGTCCTATAATCCCATCACTACAAGGCACATTAATGCGACTAAAAAGATATACACAAAATCTAGACAAGTAAATATGCTCATCTTGATGAAGTTCATTATCCTATTTGTGACTTATCGAACAGCCTTCCTATAAAGTCAAGGTTTCTGAAACTGGATTTTGTACGAACCTCCATAAAAGTATGAAATAGTACTGTCTATGACGCTGCAGATATCGTTAAATGATAAGGATTAAATTTTTCTTTAGTTAAAAGAACCCAAATGCCCTGGCATTGCGATTAACTAATACTACTGCCACCTTGTCAGACTTTTCCTATCCTAAAGGGAATGTACCCAAGTTCTACGGTAGTCATCTGGTTCAGGTTTAAAAAAGTATTAAGTTGCTGTAAGAGATCCCACCTCCGGAATTTCAACCAGCCTCAAGTACCTATCATTTTTTTCAGCCAGATCTTGTATCTTATGCTCGTAATCTGAAATCCTCTTACTGAGAAACTAGCTCATCATATAAACGACACATTTCTGCTCTTATAATTAGGGTTATATCGCCCCAGATACCTTATCTATTCAGATATGTATCGTAAAATTATCACTATCAAAAGTAAGGTAATTGATTCAACTGTCTCATAAATTGGAGCCCCTCCCCTCGCGAAAAAGATCTTTCTTCACCTTTCCACGAAAAACGTATCCTTTCATCATCCAGGTCTCTCTGTCCTAAGCAAACAACAATAGGAACTTTATCCACGCGAGCAGATCGAACTTTTGCAGACATACTTTGCGAACCGTTGTCGCAGGCCGAGTACAAACCAAATTCAATCAGTTCTTGATTAAGCTGTAAGGCTTTCTGAGAAAATTTTGCGGCAACCGGAATGACACGAACCTGCTCTGGCGACAACCAAAAAGGAAGTATCCCTTGAGAATGCTCTAAGTAAATACCCAGAAATCGCTCAACAGAACCCAACACGGCGCGATGAATGAGCACTGGCTGCTCTGCTTTCCCATTCTGATTAACAAACCTACATGAAAACCTTTCGGGGAGCAGATAATCGAGCTGCACCGAACCCAATTGCCAAGATTTACTGTTTATATCATTTACTAACAGATCTATTTTTGGACCGTAGAACGCACCGTCACCAGCAACAAATTCATAGCATACCCGTAAGCGATCAAGAACGTCACAAATTCTTTTTTCTGACTCATCCCAAATTTTATCAGAACCGACACGTTTCGCTGGACGTCCTCCCACCCTAACTTTGAAGCTTAACCCGAAAATTTCATAAACCTTTTGAGCCATAGCAAGTATACTCTGGATTTCATCACCAACCTGGGAACTTGGTAAAAAAATATGGGCATCATCTTGCCGAAACTGCTGCACCCTCATGAGGCCCGATAGCGCTCCCGAAGCTTCATTACGATAGAGCAGGCTAAAATCTGCAAATCTTAAGGGAAGTTCTTTGTAACTACGTTTTTTATGTTTATAGAAGTTAATAGCATTAGGGCAGTTCATTGCTTTTAGGCCGTAAGCATATTCGTCAGATTTGTGGACTACAAACATATCGTCCTGATATTTTTGCCAATGCCCCGACTTCTCAAGCAATCTTTGAGAGTTCATGCTTGGCCCACTAACCTTTATATAATCTTGGTTCTTGATAATTTGATCGATAAACGCCAGCAACTTCTCGTATAAGATCAGGCCTTTGGGAAGCCAGTAGGGCATTCCTGGGGCATCTTCTGAAAAAAAGAATAGGTTCTGCTTTTGTCCTAGTTCACGATGATCGAGTAACTTCATAACTTTCTCCTGATTGTAAGTAAAAACATCAGGTCAATCATCGCTAGATACAAAAAAACCCAGGTGATTGACCTGGGTTATGGATTCATATAGTGCTACACCCCAGATCAGCTTGAGCCTGAGGTGGTGGTATTTAAGTTATTCAAATTGATAATTTCCATTCTGTCATCCCTTATTTTCCAAACTTCAAAATAGTTCAACGATCGAAGTTTGTAAATAGCCTATCGGAACTTGTATAAAATTTTTTAGTCAAAAATAAGAAAAAGCTACCCTAAAAGGGGGGTAGCTCGTGAAGAGCTTCTCACATGAGAAGAAAGAAATCAAGTTTTATTGAGCAGTAGCCGGATTGGAAATCGGCAGTGACAAAGTTCTTAAATATGCAATAGCTGCATCTATCTGAGTATCATCTAAAACAGTACGTTGATCCTTAAGTTAGCTTACGGGCATACCAGGCTCGAATCAGTAGAGATTGGAAAAACTGAATGGGTTTGCTGAATCCATTCTCCGCAATTATAGCTTCCACTTTTCTTGGAGATAGGACGGAAAGAGTTTCTTTTAAATCGTTTTCCATATTGGCAAGATTTTCCTCAGCAGTGCCTCCCACCTGGTGAAGGGACTGCCAATTCTTTAGTTGCTCGGGAAAGCTATCATCTTCGAGATCCGTACTTATTTCAGCTTCCACGAGATACCCGCCAGGATTTAAATAGTCCGCCATGTCCTGATACATACTACGCCTTTCCTCTTCGTCAACAAAGTGCATCACGAAAAGGCAAATGACCACATCGAATTTTTTATCTGTCTGATATGAACTTAAATATCCATGAAACAATTCACACCGTTCGCTTAGTTGGTAGGCGGCTAATTTTTTTTTACAGCCATCAAGCATGGCTGTTGAAGGGTCAAGCCCCACAAAGTTCCAATTGGGATAATGCTTAGCCAGCTCGATAATATCAGCACCGGTTCCTACGCCCACACAAAGAGCGTTGGCATTGGTTTGTAACTCCTTTAGGATCAAGGTCATAAGGAAGTGCAAATTTGCACTGATCGAGACCAGCTTGGTGTTACCTTTATCATAGGCGTCTGCTCCCATTTTCTCGAATATCTGCGCTGCATCTTTCATGGCGAACTCCTTGAAAATCAATTTAAAGCTTTTCGAAACGAATGAAATTCTACTGGAAAAATTGCGCCTGAGATAGGAATCTTTATGTGTTTCTTGTACCAACAGTGTGTTCTGGCGTCATTGATATGCAAATATATCTGGTTTTAGGGGTAGGGCCATGAAGAATCTGTAAGATTTCTGGTACAATATATACCTTGTATATCTTTTCCATAATAGAATCCAAAAAAACTTTCCTGCATATTTACGGCAACTTTACGCCGGCATATTGTTCAGTGAAGCTGAATGAGCTTATAGGGTACGAGCTTCGCATGTGGATTGCTCGGTTCTGAGAAAATGAGAAAATTGCAAGGTGCTTAGAGCTAAGCCTAGGGCATAGTATGGCCAAATTTAGATTTCTGATCAGATATTAAACAAAAAAACATAGCCATCTGCTAAACGATAACAAATTTTTCTTGATTAACAGAGCTGATATTAAATTATTCGATTTATCAAATTTCCAACTGCCAAATGACCGATGTATCGTTCAAAAATTTTCAAAATATTAAACTTTTTTGCTATCCACATTTAAAATAGTTTAGTAAAGTCAGGTAGATGTTCACTAATAGGAAACATATAGATGAAAAAATTTCTACATCCCTTGATTCTAATTTCTATATTACCCGGCTACCTCCAAGCTGAAGATGGCGATTCCAGTAACATAGAAGATAAGAACAGAGCTAACCTTAGTAGTGTGGAATATTCCTCAGCATATTGGCGTCAAAACAAAAAATACTCCGTTGGGGCGGAATTAGGCATATTTTTATTTCCAATTTCAGGTCCGGGGATGCATTTAAACTATAGCCTTCAAAAAGACCTAAGCTTTGGTATAAGGTATATTTCAGGGAGCTTTGATGCTAGCGGCTTGATCACTGAAAATCCTTTTACTAGCATAGATACCTTCACAATTGATGGTTCCATTACCGAAATTGATGTAAAATGGTTTCCCGGAAATAGTTTTTATTGCCGTCTTGGCCTTGGCCAAAGAGAGATAAGTTCAGATATCAAAGTATCAAGTACACTAGACAATACTTCTATTGAAACAAGTATCAAATCGAATGCTACAGCAGTTAGTATTGGTTTGGGTAATATCTGGACCTTTGATTCAGGATTATACCTAGGAGGTGAATGGATAGCCTTAAGTGTTCCACTCAGTTCTTCATTTTCTTCCTCAGCCTCTTCAAATAGCATTTCAAATGATAGCCTGAGAGATATCATTCAGGAAAGTGAAGACACAGCTGAAAAATTAGGAACGATCACAAGTGTAGGGTTTGCAACTTTGTTGATTGGCTTCCAATTTTAGCAATAGCTGCAAAAGGTATCTATTTATCGCTACCTTTCTCAAATTGAAGATTATCTTGAGACGCTTTTAGAAGAATTTACAAGGAAGGGCTGGTATTTTTTAAATACCAGCCCTTCCTTTCAAAAACCAATTAACCACCTGGTAAAGAGTGAGGACGGAAGAGTGAGGACGGAAGAGTGAGGACGGAAGAGTGAGGACGGAAGAGTGAGGACGGAAGAGTGAGGACGGAAGAGTG
>JBNKNM010000321.1:0-5371 GCA_050293845.1 Pseudobacteriovorax sp.
CGGGAAATAATATCCGGGATCTTAAATAGCTGGCTTAAGCTAAACTCACTGATATCGTCTTCATAGGGAGCCTGTCTGCTTACGCCTATTAGCTCTGCTTCGGTTACAGGATTGATATTGTCATCTAGACTTTTTTTAATCTCTGTCACAAATAGATCCAGGGCTTCGACAGTTTCCTTTAGTTTATCAATTTCTTCCGCGAAGCTGGGGTCACAGCTGAGTAAGCGCTCTTTGAAATCGGCAAGATCAATAGTGGAAGGGTCTGCCTTAGCCAGTTGCTCTAGCTCGTCAAATTTACAGTTATCTACTTTGGCCTGTAACGCACCCTCTTTAGCTAAGGCTTCATTAAACTTTTCCTCAGCTCGCCGCGCTTCTTTTTCTTTTTCTTCATCGGTTTTTACTTTCCCAGAGCTGCTACCGGCTCCGGGACTTGGTCTATCTAATTTGAATGCATTTTCTGGGTCTAGGGTCAGTGAGCTATTGCGGAACGCATAGGCTACTCCTCCGCGATCACGGCAATAAGCGGCATCAGGTTCGACGTTGCTATTGAACCCAGTAGAGGAGAGACAGGTGATCTTTCGTTCTCCCGGTAGATTTAACCAGGCTAAGCGTCCGTCACGAGTGTAAAAGTAAAAATAGGTATCTTCTGATATGGGAAGGTCTTTGACATTGCTTATCTGCTGCCATTGGATCACATAACTTTTACTTTCATTGGCAGAAATGCAATCTTCGCGGCTGTTGCTGGAGGTGCTCCACTGGGAGCCTTGATAACGATGATGAACTAGGGTTCTAACGCAGACGTCCGAGACATAGTTATTGCGAACCTCCATGCATTTTTTATCTTTGTAGAACGAGGACTGGCAGGAAATCGCTTCAGCTAAAATTTGATGGGATAAGATTAGACTCGCCATAGCTACAAGAGTTTTTAAAAACATCATTATATAGCTCCCAACTTATCATTAATGTCTTGATTGCGCTGGCGGAGCCTGTCTTTGATGGATTTGATACTAACATGGATTTGTTGCTCTAATTTTTTGCTCGATTCTTCAACACCTTCCCGTTTACAATCCCAAAAATCCTTACCCTTGAGACCTCTGGAAGCGCAAGTTGAAGGAAACTGAAACCATCGCTTCCAAATCTTACGAGCCTCACTATCCCAATGGGGAAGCCATTCATTAATCAACTTATCCATGGACAATTCTTTCTTAGCCTTATTGCCCAGTTGTCCTAGGGTACCGCCGATTTCTATGCCGTTATCTAGATCATCGAGAATTTCGGGAAGGCTGGGGATGGAAATTTTACTGATAGATTCAACACTGATATTAGGGGTGACCGAATCCCAGAAATCCTGATCCAGTTTAGGAGTATGGATACGAATCCCAGAAATCTCGTCTCGCAGCCAGGTAATTGCTTCTCCCACAGAGTTAAAAGTTTGGCCGATGGCATCTCCTATGTTTTCCAAATCGTCCTTAATATCTTCCCAAGTAACGGAAACAGAATCCTTAAAATGGTTTAACTCGCGCTGTACATCCTTTAAGCTAAGGCCCAAGGATAGTCCCATAAGGGGTAGCAAGAGGATGACTTTGACTAGCTTCATACCCGGTCTCCTATCATGTCTTCAATATTACCTATCGCTTGACAGAATTTGATCACAGCAGAAAAAGTTGAAAATTCCGGGGGCACCACAACCTGACCCGAGGAGCTCACGCCGACCTTATCAGCTAACTCAAATATAGTAGCTTTTTCCTCTTCAGAAAATGCCGTGCTGCTTCCGACTTTGCGTATTTTAAGACCCAAGTATCTCATGCGACGGTAGACCTTTATCCTCAAACTGGGAACATCATCAGCCAAATCAAAGTACCTGTCACTAACTCTATCTGCGGCTGCATTGACCTCTGTGACGATGAACTCACGGTCACTGGCCGTGAATAATTCATTATCCAGCATGGAATTTATAGTAGGGATGATATTGTCAAAGTTTCCCTTGTTAATGACCATTTTTTCAAATTCAGATTGATCGGCATTGATAGCAAATGCCTGCTCAATGCCGCGAAATAGGTAGATGATGCTTTCCTTTAACTCATAGGCCTTTTGTCTATTGTCAATCAATTCTAAGACGATTTTTAACTTGTTGCGGGCCTCTTCAATCTTATCAATTTCTAGATGAGCAATGGCATCGGAAAAATTCATGGCTTGTTGGATCTTAGATTCCAATTCATCCAGTTCATAACATGCCTGGGGCATCCTGGCAAAGCCTATGGTTTGATTACGAACTTCCCAAATGGAAAAGGAATAGTTCTTGATGGCTTCAAAGGAGGTATGGAGCTGATCCTGATAATCTTGATTAACGTAGGAAGCAGTATTCAGGCTAGCAATGCGCTTACCGAGAGCCTTGCTCAGACTATAGAGCTTGCTGGCATACTCGTCATACTCTGCCGTTAGTTTTCGCGAGGCCAATGTTTGACATTCTTGCTGTTTCAGGGCGATAGCAGACCTCAGATTTCTTAAGTGACTAGCAAATGCCGCGGTGCCTAGGCCATGATTTTTTAAATCGCTAACAATAGATTGCGACCAGCTAATGAGATCATGCAAAAATTGTCGATCGTTGCTAAGAGCCGTATTGATAGCCGTCTCATATCCCGCTACGAAACTGCGCTTTTGGTCGATTAAACCAGTAATTTCCTGAAAGGCCTCGCTAATGCCCTTGACACTATTCTGGGTTAAATACTTAGCATTTTTCTCCTGGAGGCTCTTTTCGTACTCACTTTTCAGCGATTGGTACTGCTCCAGCTCACCGGCGAGTACAGCTTCACCACTACTCAGCAGGAGGCACACTATTGCTATCTTTTGAACTAACATCGTTGAATCCTCTTGAGTTAGTTGGCCCGCTGAAGCAGGCCTTAGTTCCATTTTGAAGCTATGATATGAATTAATCTAAGGAAGGTATAACGCAATTCTTACTTAAAACGGTATCGTAAGAAAAGATATTAAAATTTGTGCGTCCTGAATCCAGGTAGGCGATAAAATCGCGGAACTGATAGATACGGGGTCGTGAGGCCCAGTTACAGGACTGAGTGATGCGGCGGCTATGGTTTCTAACTATCTCCCAGAAAGGATCGTCCTCTCCAGATAGGTTTTTACGCATCTGCTGGTTGATACCAAAATCAGCTAGATTCCGCACATGGTTATTAGCCTTGAGATCCTTTAGTAAGGCGGTATCAGTCATGTCTACTGTTTGACAGCCCTGATCGGTGACCATTTCATAGGAGAAAATATTAACATTATCCTTTGCTATGTTTACAAAGGCCACAGCATCCATTAATTGGTAGGCATAGGGACGTGAAGCCCAGCTGCAGGTCATGGTCACCGGGATCGCTCTTTCATCTAACATAGTCATCATATCCGGGGTCATCGGATTGCTGGTATTCATCTCCATATCTTCGCCCAGATCTACCATGCTGGGAATATCCATGTCCATGTCGTCACCGTTACCATCGCCATCACCGCCATCCATATCGTCACCGATTGTTTTGGCTATTTCGAGCTTGTTAATGATCTGAGCAATTTTCTCCTTATATTCCTCAGCAATGGCTGTGGCTCTTGCCAGCTCTAAATCGAGAAAGGCAATATAGCTTTCCACTTTATTTTTTTTCTCCAGGATGCTGGCATCGATTTGATCATGTATGGTTTTTGCCATAGCTAGGCAGATGGCATCGGTGTCCATACTGCACTGGGCCGCAATATCTAAAGCGTTCATAAGATTTACACGCAGATCCTGATACCAGTCGATCCGCTCTTCAATATCGAATTTTTTCATCTCATCGGTTTCTAACTCCAAGTTGAGCTCTTCTATTTCGATGCGCTGATCAAGTTCCGCAATTCTTGCCTCCAAACTGCCCCAAGCCGATGGCAGGACTTGCAAGGATAATAGGGAATCCTTGATGTTATAGTCAGCCAAGATAGTTTCCCCAATATAGGAGGTGATGGCCTCCAGTGGTTGGAGATTTATTCTTGAGATATTGGAGATTGTCTTCATATCACAGTCATAAGGAAAAATATAAAGCGAAGGATCAAAGCTGATATTCCAGATGAGGTACTTTGGTTGAGCCCTATCCCCTGTCGTTCCTAAAATAGGGTAGGTATATTCAATGGTATTATTGCGAACATCAGGGCCAATTACCACATCATAGTTACCGGAGCTACCTTTGAAGGTGGCACTATAGTTCCCGCCACCGTAACTACATTGGGTGTTATAGGTAAACTTATTAGTCACGGTTAATTTTTGTAAAAAAGGATCATCGGTGGGAGTTGTTGCTTGTAGATTACGCCTACTAGTATAAGGAGCACAATCCTTTACAGCGGTTAAAATACGTGTTTTACATAGAAGTCGTCTTAGAGGATCATGGGGATAAAGATTTCCTCCCAGAGCCATAGTCGATAGGCCCAAGGTTGCGACGAGAGCTATAATTTTCTTATTCACTCTAAATTCCATAACAAGACCTTTATAGATATTAATAAGGGTTATTATATTGACGTAATGGGAAGGTATTAATCCTATATAACTTTCAGAGTACTAATGTCAAGCACGCTGCATGATATTGAAATCTTGCGGAAAAGTTATGGAATGCAGCTAGGATAAAGGTTTTGTGATGTTGACATATCTCATTGACTTACTTGATTTCAAAAGAAGTAAAGTGATTTCAGAAAACTTATATGGGTGTAAATACAGTGTCTCTATCTTATTAATTTCCGTAAACTTCTTACTATTTCATATGCAGTCACTTACAGATACTATATTAACATACATTAAACAATTGTGCTATATCCCTGGATTGTCATCTAGACTGGCTTACATATACCCATGAAAATTCTGGTAACCAGGAACTAACTTAGAAACATTTGGATTGGAGATAGCATGGATATCGAAGCTGGCTAACTCAACTCGCCAGTCCGTAATAGGTAAGATAGATTCTATAAACTTTTTTTCTTTAAGATGAGACTCTACCTTGTGCCTTAAGCTGGGTGGAAGTCTATTAAGCTTAGTAGAGGCCCTGCGGTTTAAAAATCTAGGCTTTCGGTATCTAGTCTTTCGCCCACGCCTTGACCTGCGGTACATCCTCCTTTGATCCATCTTGGACTTGATCTCTTCTCCTCTAAGAAGGGTCTCGGCTTGATATAAAACGTCTTCTTTTTCGTTTGTGACAGCAGATCCGATGACCTTGCTGCCAGAGTCAAGTCCGCCTGTAAGCTTTTGCTTATAGCCAGATGAGCCATACTTAAGCTTAATAACGAATGGTGATCTTCGTACCACTTTGGCCAATCCTTTCTTCAGGAGAATTTTGGCCTTTTGCGACTTGCAGGGCATAAGCGG
>JBNKNM010000322.1:0-5359 GCA_050293845.1 Pseudobacteriovorax sp.
TGCTTTTGATGTTGGTGACGATCATAGCTGTGCGCTACAAGAAGATGACGTTTATTGTTGGGGTTTAAATTCTGAGAAGCAGTCACTGGTTTCTGATAGAGAAATTATATATTTTCCCACCCAAATTAAGGAATTACATAATTCAAAAATCCAGCAAATAGCTGTCGGTAGGACGTTCACTTGTGCATATGGCAATTCATTGTTGTATTGTTGGGGAACCCTAGAAAAAAAATCTTCAGTACTCTTCCCACTTGGTATTAACCTTATTAGAAGTTCGCCAACAGTGATACAAGTAAAGAAAGGGATTCAAATTATCAAGATTCAGGCTAAGGGAGACAATTTATGTCTTCACACTTCTGATGGATCTTTTTTATGCTCTTAGTCGTGTCCGTCCGATCCACCTAATATAGCAAGGCGCACCCCACCATGGCCAAGTAATTCCTTACCTAAATTTGATTAAATTTTCAAAGATCAAGGCGATAATGCAGCCATTTCAGATGATTGGATCAGGTTGCCTGGAAAGCTAGAGGACTCATCAAGATAAATTTTACCTTCAAGCCCAAACTTTTTGATCAGCTTCTCTATCGGGTAGTCCTGCTCGATATACTCATCGGTACTAGAGATTTTAAGACGAGAAGGATCAGCCTTCCAATTCCAAGGGAGCAGCAAGTCAAAATCGAACTTAGGATGATCATTGACAAGGTGGATCAAAATATCAGAGAGATAATTCTGAGGATTGATGCCATGTAGCTCACAGGTCATAATCAGGCTATAAAATCCCGCCAAGGTTTGATTGCACGAACAAAAAATTCTTGAGGCCAAGTTTTACATCCCTAAAAAGGGACTCTACCCGATTATTATCAACTCAATTCCTCAGTCACGCAGGAAGAGAGTGATCTCATCCTAGCTCTCAAGGGTGTAGTCAATGGCTTTGCCAAGAGATGACCTAGGTGGAGGGTTAAGATTCTCAAGGAATTACTTGAAATTAGCAATGTGCTTTACGGACTTTGATCGGCACGACAATTCATTTAGATTAAATAAACTCTAGATGCTACAATCAATTAAAAATATTGCTCCTCTAGAGCAGGAGAATTTAAAGAATTTTTAACGTAGTTTAAAATAACATTATTAATCCAAGCAATTTAGACAAATTTCACTAAACCCGCAAAGCTTGGTATCCCCTAAATTCTTAGATTTATGTATCAATGCCTTCCGAAAGGAGGACTATGAAACACATAACAATCGCCGACCTAGAAAATCTCACTGGATTCACATTCCGCACAATAAAAAAACGCTTAGCAAAGCTTAATCCATCCGTAATAGACGGCCCACGAGCCTACTACGATTCCGAGCAAGCTTTGCGCGCTCTGTATGAAGACAAAAACAAAGGAGAGCTATCTCTAAGTGCATATTGGTGACCAAAATGGGCGGTAATTCCAACTGAAGATGGGCAGCGATTCCAAGGCTAGTCGGGCATTGATTCCGAAGACTGTCGGTCGGTAAACTAGACGCGCCGAAGAAGCACTATTTCTTAGACCAAAAATTTGATCGGCTTGTCTGGTTATTGGAAAGATGGGTCCAGCTTTGGCCCTCACCTTTTAAATAACTTTAATGGTTTACGGTGATAAAAGAATTTCAAGAAAGTCCGATTACCAGGTAAGTAAACTAGGTCAAGGTAACTATCAAATGGCTGAGAAATTAACGCCCATCTTCCATTGGAATCGGCGATCGATTTCTCTTTGGAATCACCGATCGATTTCAAATTGGAATGGGTACCCATTTTCATTGGAATATGCACTCTAAGCAAAGAACGCGCTAAATTAGCCAAAATCCAAACTAAAAAAATGGAACTTGAATACAAGATGTTAAAGCACGAGCTTGTCCCAGCGGAAGAATTTATTGAAGAATACTCAAAACGAGTTGTCGCAACCAAAAATAAATTTCTGGGTATTCCTTCTAAACTTGGCGCTCGGTTTAGATCCTTTGGGGAAGCCGCAGATCTCGAAGAGGAAGCAGAAGAGTTAATCCACGAAGCATTAAGGGAGATGGCCGTAGCCGATGCTAGCGCGTGAATGCGTTGATATCGTAGTAAACAATCTTTCGCCACCACCTAAGATTACTCTTTCAGAGTGGGCAGATAAGTACAGGCAACTTTCTCCCGAATCTTCAGAAGAACCAGGACAATGGAAGACAGATCGTGCCCCCTACCAAAGGGGCATGATGGATGTCTTTTCTGATCGGACCATCCACACCGTTGTAGATATGACATCTAGTCAGGTGGGAAAGACAGAAAAGCACATGAATACCATCGGTTACTTTATTGATTACGACCCAGCCCCAATTTTAGTAGTCCAACCAACAATAAAAATGGCTGAAGCCTTCTCAAAAGACCGCTTAGCTCCCATGATCCGCGACTCACCTACTTTGGCGAAAAAAGTTATGTCAAAGAAAAAAGGCGACTCCACGATCTACCACAAAAAGTTTGTTGGTGGACACGTTACCCTTGCCGGTGCCAATTCTCCCGCTTCTTTAGCATCAAGACCAATCCGCATTCTTCTTTGTGATGAGGTGGATCGCTGGCCTGCCTCAGCCGGAACAGAAGGCGATCCTCTTAACATTGCAAAAAAACGGACCTCTACCTTTCATAATAGAAAGACCATTTTATCCTCAACCCCTGGGAACAAATACGTTCCAGGTGAAGGTGGCTCTCGGATCGAGTTTGCTTGGCTCCAGTCTGACCAGCGACACTATTTTGTTCCCTGCCCCCATTGTGATCATGAGCAACACTTAGAATGGGAGCAAGTTAGATGGTCTAAGGATAAGCTAGACAACGACCTTGCTAAAACGGCATATTACGAATGCAAATCATGCAAAGGGGAAATCTACGAGCATCATAAACTTAAGATGCTAAAACGTGGTGAATGGATCGCCAAAAGCACAAGTGATGGCATCCCAGGATTCCTGGTCACACTCATGAAGTACTTGATGGTGGCATGCATCGTTTCTTGTCGGATCTATGGCAATAGAATCAAATTATGATGTATCCTAAAAAGGATTTTAAGATCTTTAGACCGGCTTATGTTCGTAGATTTTGGAAAGGTTCGGATAATTGCGGAATATTAACGTAAAGCGACGGGCAATATTATCGTGAGAAAAATGACAAAGGCATCTGACTTTACGGTGATTCTGGATGATCAGGTTAACTTAAGGGATATTTTTGATGTTCTTGTTAGAACAGGGAACTGTTGCAATAACTCTCGACTTCAATAAGTGGACTTCCCCGAAACTCGCTTACTATATTGAAAATATTGATTATTTTATTTTCGACAAAAAAGTCTAGAATTCCGGTCGAGGCGCAACCTAGCAAGGAGTTTACCATCACCATTCAAGTCGCTTTGGAAATTATAGCCAACGGTCATAAAGAAGCGGGCCATCAAATGCGGCGGCTTTTATCAGGGTGCTTAAGACTGTCTACTATGCAACAAAAACCAAAAGTCTGAAATTTCCGTTGATGGTAGAAAGCTATTTATTGATCATGTATCCATGGATAATGAAGAAGGGGTGCTTTTGACCGAGGCCGCAATTGCCTTCGGACTAAACGAAGGTACAATTTGGGATCACATAAAAAACCACGACTTTTGTTCACCGAAAATATCGGGGATCAAGATAAAACCCTGAATTATCATATGGTTATCAATATGAACACAAACCGCGTAACTCTTCTCCCCAAAGAAACTATTCGGAAATTGGCCAAGGTCATCAACACTTCCAAGCCTGAGAAATCTACAGCCTATTATGGCAGCCAACTTAATGTTCTGTAAGGGGGTACTCAATGCACTCCAACAGCAGCAGGCTGACATTTTCACTATTCGCGCAGAAACACCAAAGCTGATTGACTCTCGAATAGAGTCGGCATTCGAAGATAAACAAGTTTTTCCAAATCCCTACCTACATAATGGGGAACAAAAATAGCTTAAAAATAAGGAATTTATTGAATCTACGGTAAATCTGTCAAATCTTCATTAAAAATATCTAGAAGGGAAAGTTTCAAACAGAGGAGATGAGTGCTGCTCGTTTGCGATGGAATTGAGCATAGGATTAGCGGTTTGGAATCATTTCAAGAAAACCAAGACATTTATTCATTGATGATTTCAAGGAACAAGCTAAAAAGCCAAAAGGATCAAGATATTATCAATTCAAGGCAGACAGAGTAACTCTTCACAAGGAATTTTTCTAATATTGATAAAAAATCAACACTTTCAAAAGCATCACAAGTCATTGATAAGGCAAGTTCTTCCCACCAAGGATAACGATGTAGATTTTCTTGAGAAGAGGGTTGATGCCTCAAATATCATGAAGAATAAGCTTTAGAAGCACTTCCCCCATGTGATTTAAGGCTGATCTCAAAGGTAAAAAACATCGATTCGTACCTCATGCTGGTATATTTATGAAATCCTTGTATCTTCTCAAGGATCATCGTATAAACCACGCTGGGAGTTTGAGAAGATAGTCGATGAAACTGAGATAGAAAAATTTAAGATTTCCGACTCGGTCTTGAAAAGACATATAGATTTTGAAAATGAGTAGAAATTTGGAGATTGTCTAATGGCAAAAACAGCATTGATGATTCTGATAGAGGAATATCAAAGGCGGGGTGGCCTCATGCATTGATTGCAGTATCATGCTGATATCAAGAATAACCACTTAGATAAGATTGCTAGAGGCGAAACGATACCAAAATTTGAAACTGCAATCAGAATAGCAACATGTCTAATTGAAATTGTTTCCGAATTAAACAAAGAGGCATTTTGGGCAATTGGTATTGACTATCCTCACTTTACTAAGTTTTTATCACTCGGAAGGAGACAAATGGAGAGCGAACCTGTGAAAGATCTATCAAGGTGTGACAATGTTATTTCTTTAACAAGACGACCATAGTACCACGCTTTACTCAACCGTCTCATCAATACGCCCCGCGGCGATATCGTTGAATACAACAAGGGTAATTCCGTTCTGATGAACAATACCTGGGCAGCAGTCCTCGTAGTATACAGCACCACCAGTTGCTCCAAACTCTCAAGCTGCTCGATGAATTTAGATAGTTTAAATGGCTTCAATTCCTGCTAGCGAAGTGCAATTTTTTTTATTTGTTTCATTACATTCATAGCAAACTCGATTACCAATTGATTCAAATAACTCTTGGCACTTTAGACAAGTACGAATCTTGGGTTCAATTGTTGGCAAACCGGCATTTGCACGAGCTGCATTTTGATCATTAAAATTATATTTAGTCTTAAGGGGTAACTTCTTAACTTTCATTTAGATCCTCTCTTAATTTAATGGCGTTAAGAGAATTTAC
>JBNKNM010000323.1:0-5355 GCA_050293845.1 Pseudobacteriovorax sp.
AGGTTTAAGGATGGGGTAAAAGAGGCTGTCAGCGATGCCGACTCTCTTACCTCAAACACCAAATTCTGATATTTCTCAGTAAAGCATCGTTCTATTCAATTCTAATAGGCTTTATGTTCATTGCATGTGGTGAATCTAAACAGTCCGGAAATGTAGAAACTGCGGTCCCAGCTGCATCTGAAAGTGATGACAAAAGTAGTGATGAAGATAGTAAGGAAGCAGATACTTCAGAAACATTAGATGCGGATGGATTTGCTAAACTTAAGGCAAAAGCAATAGAAAGTTGCAAATCTAATCTTAAAATTTATGCGGATGAGAATTTGAACACTGGCTTTGATGGAACTACTGTGTTTGAAACTCCGATTCTTGGCTATATAAGTTGTGAATTAGTCGACGAGTTTTATTCAGCAGAGTTCTCCGAAGAGCAATCGGAAGACATATTCTCAGCTTTAGAAGAAATCACCAAAATATCAGAAGGGTCCATACAATTGAGTTTTGCCACAGAAGGTGTTTTTCAACTTAAAGCAGATTCTGAAACCTATGACGGAGGCTTTTATAGAGCCGTCGTGATACCTGTTGCTGCCGGTACATCAAGTTTCACTCTCACACGAGGGGAGATATCATCGCAAGGAAACATAACTGCAAAACAGTATCAGGCTACCGATGTTACTGCTGGATCAGAAATATATAACGGAACAACTGTTATCGAAGGAGTCACAGCATGTGCAAGTTGCCATCAAGCTGAAGGTGGCGTCGATCATTCGGCTAATTTAGTTGGTACGTGTTCCGATGCTGAACTTGCTTCGGCTATTACAACAAGTATCTATGGTAACAATGATGAGGGTGAAGAGGGATTCTGCACGGGTTTCGAGATTTTTACGCCTCACAATTGGACATTAGATGCAACTCAAGCAGGACAAGTTGTTGCTTACTTACGAAGTTTGCCGATAGAGAGAGAAGAGCCTGATCTGAGTAAACTCCCTGAATAATTTGTTTAGTTTCTCAGTGATGAATATAAAAACCAGCATACTCGTTGTGCTGGTTTTCATGTTTTGAGTTTCAGTTTTTTGATTGTTTACACCTTGCTACTGGTGATGTTTATAAGTGACCTTGCTTTTCACCAATGCCAAATAATCTTAACCATATTTATTGATTTTTTGATTGAGCTTAAGAACTAAAGGAGCTAAAAGGCTCCTTTAGTCCACCATTCAAAAAACCCTAACGCAATTCACAAGAGAATGCATTGGGATCTTCATGGACTCCAAGGCGAGCAAAAGCTTTGCTTCCATAATGCTTCCGACAGGCATCTGTCATAGGAAACGATAGATAGTCGCGTCCCTTCTCACAACGCCAGCTATAAGGATCATCAGGAAATAGCTTTACAGCTCTGGAATTTCTTCCATACTTTTGCTGGCAGTACCACGATAGATTTAGTCCTAAAACACAGTACCAATCTCCAGCTCCCTTTGCAGGTCCCAATCGACTGCTGGCGGTATTACCGTAGTGAGCCTTACAAGCATGATTAATACTAATTCCTACTAATTGAGAGCCTTTTGTACATCGCCAATCACTATAGCGATTGCCCAACAGAACAACCTGGGACGATGATCCATGGGCATATTTACAATACCAAGCAAGATCAAGACCCATTCCAGCTGGAAGGCTTCTCCCTGCGTTACGGTTAACTTTAGCGTAAGCTGCAGACGATGCCATTGCACTCAAAAACAAAACACCCAGTAATAAATAAATTTTCTTAATCATAGTATCTCCTAATGAATGGTGAATGTTTACTTGCTGCAGCTCATACAAAATAGTTCATTTAACAAAATCCTGGGAGTTTTAATTACTTAAAATTGAAATGTGATTTTTAGTACCTATCAACACCTAGATAGATAATATTCTGTAATTACTAGATTATATAGTCTTTTAAAGGTCTGGATTTGATTGATAGGTTGTGTTTTCCACCACTAGTAGAGACTCTTAATAGATCTATTGGCTTTAACCCATATTCTTTTCATTAAGCTCGCAGATTTGTGATATGGATTCCTCAAGAGAACTAAAACGATTTATTTGAACAGTAAGGAAAATTTTAGCCAGTTGAAAAAATAAATCCGGACGGAAAGTAAATTTTCAGAACATCAGATAGCTCGCACTATAAGTAATGCAAGTCTGTCCTTTGAGCATAGCGAGGAAGTCGCCAATAGGCTTCTGGTATAGTTATTTTAGTTAGTTTCTTTTGGTTATTTGTCAGACCAAGTATACTTCACTTGCGGAGCTTCCTATATAGAGGTTTTAGTTTTTTACTTTTGCTCCGTATTTTCCAAATTATCTTCTGCATTTCAAATGGTTATTAATGGCAGAAATCCAAAATTGCTTTCTGGACATCTATCTAAGGTGTAGCGATTGTTATGCTAGATAGGAGATGTAGATAATAGTGCTAAGAAAAATACATTTGATCGTTGTTTCCGTAGCTGATCAATCTGGACCAGAGAAACCAGGGGTAGTTTACTGTCGATACCGACTAGTTTGAATGTGTTTATATATAAAATGTCTCTTAAAGCCCCTTTACAACTAATTTTTTTGATCTTATAACGGTTCGCTCTGCGTGATTTTTCACCTCAAAAGGAATTTATAGTATGAATGGTACGCTTGTATCGAAGTTATGGAACCTCTCTTCGCTGAGAGAACAGAGAGCATTGAGAATCGCTAAACAAACTGGAAAGAATCACATGTTTAAGAGCTTACTACCGCTACTAATGATCATGACTCCTGTAGCAAAAGCCGATGATGAAAAAAATATCCTTGACCGTGGCATCGAATTAGGAGGAGAACAACTTAACAAGTTGACCAATAGCGATACCTACAAAAAATCTCAAGAAATAACGGAAGGTGCTGTTTCTAGCGGAAAGAGTCTTTATCAAAAAATAGTCGGTGTTAAACCAACTGCAGTGAATCGCGAAAATTCTACAATCTCAATATTTTATATGCCGATCAATTACGGATTACTGTTGCCTATTAAATCAGGCTTTTCTGGGTCTTGGATTCTTTCTCGTACCACAACGATTGAATTCGAGTATCTTTCGGCAAGTTATGGCCTAGGTTACTTAGGTGTTGACCTGCTTGACCTTTCTGAGAAGCTAATATCGGCTAGTGCACGATGGTATATCGGTAATAGTTTCTATTTTAAGATGGGCTACGGCCAACGACATTTTAATTTCTCAATTGGTGATCAATTGATTAATGATCTTTCTGGTGAGGATTTACTGAATACATCTTTAAAAGTTGAAAACGACTTTTTGGCTCTTGGCTTAGGGAACCTTTGGCAATTTGATAATGGGTTTACCTGGGGCTTTGATTGGTTTGAATTGATTGTGCCTATTGGCAGTGGTACTGTTGATAATAGTATTTTGTCTGAAATAAATAACGATAATGATCGAAAAAATGCTAAAGATGTAATTTCTTATATGGAACATGGGTTGTCCTTTAACGCCCTTAAATTCCATTTGGGTTATACATTTTAACACTCTTTAATCTCAATTTGCTTCAGTTTTACGGGCCCGACGACACTAAAGGGCTAGAATAAAAAAAATAGTCATAAATATAGGCAGTAGATAGTACGAGATGTGTTTACATTGAAATGTGTATTCAGTAATGTTTTTTGTCATTTATAATGTTTAAGTCGATTAGATTTCGATGTCTTCTTGATCGTTGGGATCAATAAAATTAAAAAAGCTAGCGTAATACCAACACAAGTTTCCGTCTTTGTCAGCATTACTTAGAATATCTATTAACCCCTTTTGACATTTTTTTTGAAATTTAGCTATTTTATTGAGATCAGAAGCCGAGATATTCTGAGTCGTAAAAAATGCGTTGGCCCCTTTTTCCGCGTTGTCTTCATCGAAAATTGATAAACCATGTAAAGTAAAATTCAGTGCCTTTCTTAAAGAAGGAAAGCTAATAAAAGAATTCTTAGCAAAATATTTTCCGTTCCGGAACTCTATATAATTTCTATCTACCATTTCTTTTAAAGCTTTATTATAGGATCTTCCGTACAGATGTAACAAGGATTGGCTTTGGATGCCTGTTGTGATGCAGAGAAGAAAGACAATGAAATACTCTCTTCTTTCTAATAACTCATATAGTTCGTCATCCTCATCTTGATATGTAGACTTATCAGCGCCTAAGATTTGAGAAAATACATCTAAGAGTTCAGGTTTATACTCTTGAAAGAGAGCTTTGGTTTTGGTACTGCCAAAAATTATCAACAATACTGGTGCTAGCCTTTCTATGGGGGGATTGGTTACTTGATTGTACAGATTGATTAAAATGGAATACTTTACACCAGCTTTTTTTGAGAGAGAGTGGATAGATCGTTTTCCTGGTCTCCTATTTAACCACTGGTCTATTCCAGCTATAATGATCTCTTGCAAGCCCATAAATCCTCCACTGCAAGCTTATCAGATATGAAGATGATTTTACCAAGGCATGTTAAATTATCAAGTTATGTTCCTAAGTAGTTGATTAGATTGTATTGAAGAATCTTGAAATACAGGATGAAATTAGACTCTAGGTTTTAAGCTATAGATGATCATTAGAAATAATCAAACTTCACGGCTGTCATGTCAACCTGCACTATTTTGCGTATTTCTAGAGGGGATGAACAGTTTTAAAATGAATAGGTGTACCTTGCAGGCTAACTCAATCGGACAATGCTTTACGAAGTACGAATTGCTTTGCCAATCATTTTCTTCGTTGCTATTCTAAGAAAAACTTGCTGCAAGTATATCTCTTGTTGATGGATACGAATAAAAATTCACATGGTATAAGTTCTTGTACTTCTATGAGAATTAGATACGTCGTATCCGTTGTAGAGGTAGCGTGGACTTTACAGCTAATATCCGCAAATATTTTTGTCATAAAACCAGTCGTAAGATCGTTGATAATCCACAAAATAAGATCATCGTACTCGAAGATCTGCGCGTAAAGAATATGACTGCTAAGCCCAAGGCCAAGCTGAATGAGTCTGGCAAATGGGAGAAAATGGAGCCAACGCCAAAGCAGGACTCAACAAGTCTATTCTGGATAAGGGATGGTATCAGCTAGAAGCTTTCATCAAATACAAAGCATACCGAGCCGGCAAAGCTTGGTTTAAAGTACCAGCCTATCAAACCTCTCAGGAGTGTGCGGCTTGCAGCCACACTTATCCCAATAATCGTAAGAGTCAGGATAGATTCCAATGCGAAAATTGTGGCCACACTGATAATGCCGATCATAACACGACAGAGGTTATAAAAAAGCGAGCCATAGAACTTATTTTACATCCTGGAACGGGGTTGTCCAAAAGAGGCGTGCTTC
>JBNKNM010000324.1:0-5349 GCA_050293845.1 Pseudobacteriovorax sp.
CATGACTCTCAGCAAGCTACTTTTTTTAAGCGAAAACTGAGTGGTATGAAGGTCCCATTTATCGAATGCAGATTCTTGTCCACTACGAAGGACGGTATCGACTACACTGTCCAAGGGTCAAGTTAGAACGGAGTTTAAGTGATATTTGACGTTTTTCCAAATGCCGAAAGTAACGTTATCTCTTTTTTGGTTGAAAATTAATCATTTTACCGACCTTTAGCCCCCATGTAGCTTCCAAATAGTGCTGCATAATTTTTTCGTCATCTAGTTTGTAAACTTTCCTTAATAGGGACGACAAAAGGAGGTCTCTTCGTATGGCAGCTAAACCCTCAAGCAATGATTACGATGCGATTGTTATAGGTTCCGGCATGGGTGGCATGACAACGGCCACCGCGCTTTCCCGTATGGATCACAAGGTACTGCTGCTTGAGCAAGCGCAGGCCATTGGTGGACTGACACATTCTTTCTCGCGAAACGGTTTCAGCTGGGATGTCGGCCTCCATTATTGTGGCATATTCGGCCACGACCAATTTGCGGGCCGAATCCTGGACTGGCTTAGTGATGGCACCATCGAGTTTCAATCAATCGGAACGATATATGACACGTTACACTTCCCGGACGGTTTCAATGTTTCCGTAGGGCGTCCCGCTGCAGCCTACAAGATGGAACTCAAAGACAAGTTTCCCGATAATGCGGCTGAAATCGAAGCCTACTTTGAAGCATTGCTGTCTGCGGAGGAAGCCGTATACATGGTAGGTGCTGAGCGATCGATACCTGAGCCATTTCGTTCCGCTCATCGCTGGTGGAATAAAAAGAAGATCCAACGCTGGGCCGGTCGCACGACTGGTGAGGTGATTGCTGATCTCATTAGTAACCCAAAGCTCGCCGCCGTGTTGTCGGCGCAGTGGGGTACTTATGGCGGCAAACCGAAAGAAGCAAGTTTCGCCTTTCATGGCATGGTCATGGGGCATTATCTTGAAGGTGCCGGCTATCCCGTCGGTGGTGCTGGCGCCATCGCAGCGGGAATGGTTCCTGTGATCGAAGCGGCGGGCGGGCGTGCTCTGGCAGGAACACCTGTTAACGAGATAGTGCTTGAAAAGGGCAAAGCCGTGGGTGTGCGCACGACATCCGGTGAAAAATTTAACGCACCTGTCATTGTCTCGGCGATCGGCGCCGGTGAAACCGTGAAGCACCTGCTGCCGGAGGAAATTCATCAGCAGCCCTGGGTTCAGGAGATAGCCACGTTTAAACCTTCGATCTGTCACTTCGATCTTTATCTGGGCTTTGAGGGAGATATCACCAAACACGGAGCAACGCGCGCGAACCACTGGTTTTTCAACAGTTGGGAGACCTATGACACTACCTGGGCTGGGGGAGACGCTGAACCCTTTTCGCTGGCGTTTGTTTCATTTTCTTCGCTTAAGAATCCCGCTCATGATCCTGGCCCAAAGAACAAGCACACAGCCGATGTGATGCTTTTGGCTGACTGGTCGTCGGTCGCTAAATTTGCGCACGGCGGTGCTGATGAACATCCGGACGAGTGGGCCGCATTCAAACAGAGTGTCGAGTCCAGGTTACTGAACTTCTTCAAGGGGAAGTTTCCTGATCTGGCACCGCTTATCGCTTACCATGAACTGGGCACGCCACTTGCTACGGCATTTTTCACTGGCCACGAGAAAGGCGGGTTCTATGGAATCGAAACGACGCCGCGTCGAATGTTGTCCGATGCACTTAATGCTCGTACACCTGTACCCGGTCTATTCCTGTCCGGGCAGGATGTGATGAGCCCAGGCATCGCCGGTGCACTTGCCGGTGGGATGTTCAGTGCCGCGGCGATCGATCCGCGTGTCTATCAGAAACTCAAATAAGGCCTATGGGTTATCCATGAAGATAAGACACTTCCTTTATAATTCATTTTTAATCGAAAGTGGTAACAACAAAATTGCCATTGATCCTGGGCAAAATCTCTGGATTTTCAATCTACGTAGTCTCATTCCTGAAACTGAATGGGAAAGTATCACGCATCTTCTCATTACTCATGGCGATCCTGATCATTACTGGCAAGCAGATCGGGTAGCGCAAGCCAGCAATGCATCAGTTGTATGCGGCAAAGACCTGGCGAAAGTCGAAGATGGTAAAACACTATTGGTCGATCCTCGCGGTAGAGGGTTGACTTCATGGGTCTCATTTGAAAATGTCCATCCGTTAGACATTGGAGAGTCTGTCGTTTTAGGCGATGTTGAAATCGAAGCCGTAAAAACCGTACATGGCCCTATCAGCATTCCAATACTTTGGTACAAAATAAAACAGCAACCGGGGCCAGATGAACGTATCGGTATCGGTTCTGTTGGTTTTAAAATCACATTAGATGGAAAAACGATTGTGAACCTGGGAGACTCTATTTTACAAACTGAATGGGCTGGTTTAAAACCGGATGTACTGATGTTACCTATTGGTGGGCCAGGTAATGATACATGGACAATGGATATGGCCGATGCGCTTGAAGCAGTGAAAATCATAGCGCCCAAAACGGTTATCCCTTGTCATTATAACGTTGCATTTTTCTGGATTAAAAATATTGCTTCAGCAGATGATCAATTGTTCAGGTGTGAAGTAGAAAAGCTGGGGATTGAATGCAGTATCATGCGCTATGGTGATGAAATTGAATTATAATGCATATTAAATCATTCAAGCTTAAACCGCCTATAGGTACCAAGTGATATTAAAATGTTAGAGTTTCTCTCCAGCACAGGTCTACTTGCTGGTCTCCTCAGAGGATGGCATTCCTATTCTCTGCGAATGCTACTCAGGTAATTCCGCGGATAATTTTGTGTTTCAGCAATAAATCGTACAGATCCAAAACCTTATCCTAGATGATCTTGAGAGCCGCGCATTAGTACTAGATTCTTCTCTTTACAGCAAGCAATTTCTTAGAAATGAATGGATCACTGGTGACTGGATTACAAGGGTTCCCGAATCCATCAAAGCCTGTAAGGACCTTGTCTCCAAGAAAAGGTATCTATGGCATAAAATTGATCACAACTACAAATATTTTGAAGTCATATCAAAGTATGGTGGCCGTAAACAACGCTGGATTGTCATTTGTAATAGAATGTCTAGGTTTAAGGAGCAGGATGCCTTTAAGAAAAAGCTCAATAGACAAGAAGCTATGCTAAAAAAGAAGATTAAAACACTCCAATCTAGGCTTTTCATCGACAAAATGGATGCTGATATTGAGCTAAAGTCCATAAGAGAGAAATTTCCTAATTTTAAAATCAGTGGCGGTATCGTTGCGGTGACGCGAAGTTTGCGCCCGGAGTGAGTTGGGTACATGAAGTCTATCAGGCGTTTACGGGGATAAACGCTATCACTGGCGAATCTGTTGAGGGCTTTGATCGGACCATGGCTGTTATGGGAGCACTTAGCGGCGGTATTTTTAGTAAATTCGGAAAAACTCTTAAAGGAGTTGATTTCCTTCGTGATCTTAGTAAGTCCGACAATCTTATAAAGGATACCGATAAAGTCACGGATGCACTAGATGCTGCTAGAGACTATAACAAGCATGGACTAGACAAAGACTCCATTGATGGTATCCTAAAAGGAGCTGGTGACTGCCTTGTATACTCCTTAGGTGTTCAACCTAAATCTATCTTTGAACGGATATTAGGGGTAGTGGAAAGCACAGCTTTTGCAGCGAAAAAGCGACCTTGCAAAGAAGTTATAGATGATGTTGTTGACTCTGCGAATAAAACTGTCAGCCCAGAGCTCCTGATTCCTCGTAGTTTCAATCGAGGAAATAGGTCATTTAGGTTGGAACAAGGTACCGCATCAACCAGGTGGAAACATATTTACGATCGACATGTGGATCGGACAAGATTTCTTAGCAAAAGTAAATTCGACCAAAGTTTTAGCGTGAGTGATATTAAGGAAATCTTGTCAAAAACTTTATAGCACGGTAATGAAACTATTCACGAAGGACTGTTCGTTTTTGAATATAGAACAAATTTTAAGGGAATAGGATATAAATCTTATCGAGTGACGATCAATCAAGATGGGACTTTCAGAACATTCCACCCTCTGGACTAAAGGGACTTTTAAATGCTGGAATTTTATTCAATAAAAGACGAATTATCTACTCCAGAGTACCCCGAGGAGCATTCCGAAGGATTCCAGCTCATCGGATTCTTATCTTTAGAAGAGCATCGATTAATCCTCAATGTATTCGAAAACTCGGAAATGAATATGCCATTTTCTTTCTCTGAAGAGACTCGTCCCAATTCAGATGAAATAAAACGTATCAAATTAGCCCATGTTAGCCTGAAAAAGAAGCCAATGAAAGAATCGGAGAGAAAATCATTGGCCAAATACCTTGAGGTCATTATGAGTGCTGAAAAGCTCGGCTGCGGATTGATGACGTTTTGTGACTGACTTTTAGCAAAGTTTTTCACTCTGCGAAGGATTTTGGAGTTCCACAAAGGTGAAGGACTTTGCCGAATCAGCCTCGGAGTCAGGAATGTGGGCTTCTGGAAGAAGAATAGGTACTGAACCATCAACGTTGTTAAAAAATGGCAAACTCGAAGCTAAATAAAGACATTTCTCATATTATGGGTATTTTAGTCCAGCGTCCAACAGAACGCAATAATAGTATAAAACAATAATAACAGATGGTTATGACCTATTTTTTGATGATTTTGATTTGTTCTAGGGCTTCAAAAATATCATCAAATTTTACCGGTTTCGATCCCCGAAATGAGTACCGCCCTTGCAAGTTAAGATGCCGCCAAGCGACCATCTGATGGAGGAACAAATGGCAAAAATCCTAATTGTAGATGATTCTGAGACTCTTCGTATAGAACTCCGCGAACTGCTTGAAAGTGATAAACATCATGTTATTGAGGCCATTGGTGGTAGCGATGGGATTCAAAAGGCTGAAGAATCAGAAGGCGTTCAACTTATAATCAGCGATTATATTATGCCAGATCTCGATGGAATCGCCATGATACGCAGGATCAAAGAATTCGAACGCTATACAAAAGTTCCAGTTATAATGCTTACCACCGAATCATCGATCAAACTCAAAACAATAGGGAAGGAGGTTGGTATAGTTGTTTGGATTGTCAAACCGATTGGTCATGCCAGGCTGTTGTCGGTTATTGATAAGCTATTGAAAAGGTTTGCAGATGCTAAGGAATGATCTTTGCAAAAACTCTGATTATTTTACCACTCAAACTTACTTTTACCTTCCATATATGACTTCCGGCGTTTAAATTTCAAAACTATCAATTTTCCCCCATCCGATGTAGCGATGGCACCCCAAGGGTTATCTGCAACTTTTTAATTCTTGCAGAC
>JBNKNM010000325.1:0-5338 GCA_050293845.1 Pseudobacteriovorax sp.
AAGTCCTTAATCCGGTACCAATGTCATAGCAGAGCCTGAAGACATGAGTGAAAGAGGGGATTCGGATGAATCCCCTCTTTATGGAAAGGGTGAGTGAGACCGCTCATGTGCTTTGTAAATAGTGTCAATACTATTTACAAAGTCCCTTGTCGATTTGATAAGTGGGAACTCGCAGGGAGCTTTGCGGTAATGGCGTAATTGTAGAGAGACGGGACGCTGCCTCTTTAATCTGCTCTTCGTTAAAAACAATGGATGAATCGGTAATGTTGCCTCCTTCGCACCAATTGCTATCAGGATTCCCTTCGTCAAAGTTTGTTAAGCAATTACCATTTTCCTTATAGTATCTTACAAATTCATTCTGATTAGGATGATGTAAATAAGCTACCGTATAATCAATACCAGTAAAATTAGTAGAATCAGCGATATCTTCGAATGCACTCTTGGTTTTACTAACCGCGGTGGCACCATCAAATTGTCTTGTTATGGTCATGACTTCCGCCTGAGTCAAAGTCTGGTTCTCGGATACTTTTCTTATTTCACCAATGTAACTTTCGAGAGATGTATTCCCATCATTAGCATTTAGCAGAATTTCTGCGACGAGCACATCACTAGCTCGTGTAGCAGCCCAGTTACGGATCAAAAGAATTTTTTTCTGATCTTTTGTCCAATGAAGTTCCACTAAAATCTCATGATCCTTACAAACTAACAGTTGGATACCAAACTCACCTTCTTCTTCAGTTAATATTGTCGTTAAATTTTGCAAAGTTCCTTGAGCAATTTGCTTACCTGAATTCAAGACTCCATTAACACTGATTGACGTTAGTATAACATCTGTATCTTTGAGCACTTCATCAACTGTCCTGATATCCGCCTGAATTAGTGTATCCTGAGTATTTTGAAGATAAGTACTAAGAATTTCGTTAGGAAAAAATTGATCTAAGTTAACAGCACTTAGTGCGGGTACATTGACATCGAATTCCGGACCATTGACTTCCTGCTGTACTCCATTATCCCCTCCCCCATTCATAGGATTACCGACACGAGTACCACAACTTGTGAAGAAAAGACTTATTATAATTATCGCTAAAATCTTCATCTCTCTTCACCTACTTTAGTAAAAGGGAATAACTGCAAATTAATCTGGTAAACTTCTTTATGTTGACCCGCATCACTTTCCAGTTCCATAGCTTCTGTCAACAGTGCGTCTATCTTTTCCCTTAGCTTAGTGACAGCCTCCTCAGATATACTAATGGTGACTGCTTCAATTAGGCGGTTATGGCCATTAATTCGTGTAATGCTCTCCTTCGCTATTTCTATCATTTTTTGATGGTATCGGGTAATCGCTAAGGAGTTAAAGCGATCTTCAGTCCAAATTTGTTTTTTATTAGCTAAATACTTTGAAGTTTTATTATCATATATAATCAAACCCAGCTTTTGTAAAAGCTCGATACCTTTTTTAATTTCATCAAGTCGCAATGGAAACGACAAAGCACCTTGAATTCCTTCAGGAGTCTTATCGATGCCTTCAAGTTGTAAAATTTCCCTCAGTACAGGGTGATACCATTGTTCAAAGTAGTCAAGTTGCTGCTCGTCAACGATATTGGGACTGATTTCTTTCCTCAGTTTAATTAACTTTGAAAACAACTCTTCACGAACAACAGGAATACGCTCATTTGCATATTCCACCATCAGTAAAAAATACCTTCGTTCGGAATGTTTGAGGCCAAGGCCCTGACAAAGGGCCTTGGCTGCTTTAGGAGTTAAGATACGATGGCCTGAAATCACTAGCCGCACCATATTGTTGGTACGTGAAAAGCCTAAAAACTCAGCAAAATCTTTATGGCTAAAAGAAGGATATAGTTGCTTACAAAGCTCAAACGCATCTTTCAAATATTCTCGATGAGACAAATATCCAGCAACACAACAATGGCTGCCTATTTCAACTTGAATTTGCTTGGTGTCAAATTTCAAATAATAACTCCTGCCGGAAGCACGTCTATTAGATTTATCGACTGTTATTAATTTGAACTCAAGCTAACCATATTTAAATTAATAATTACCTTTAGTTATTGAAGTACAATAACGTTATCTCTACCTCAAATTCGCACGCTGGCTTTTGAATGGTCGACTTTGTTTGTGCACTCTTGACATAAAGACATGAATTTACAGGCCGTTACATCACACAGCTAGTGCAACATTGTCACATGCAATTAGAAAATTTTGATTTTTACTCTGTTAACTTATTAACTTACAATTTTTTTTAAAGTGCAGATTTATATATGCCGAATAAATACTACAGCTGCAAGGAGGTCTCCTTGGCAACTGTGGCGCATTGATACTAGCGTTTTTAAGTCCTAACTATAGAGCCGTTCCCTTTCGGTTCTTTAAACCCCTAAAACCTGGACACATACAGAACCCTGACTAACAAACCCTAGTCAGGGTTCAGCCTTTCTAACCTAACTAAAAACCTTGCCTTAACCATTATTATAAGATAATTTTTTTCGGTGAATGGAGGACCAATCATGAAAGCAAATTATTGGCAATTACTTCTAGTTATCTCTTTTTTATCCACAAATTGCGGAAGTGATGGTAGCACTGGTACCTGCGCCAATGCCATTGGCAATATCTGCTATAATCTAATATCCGGAAGTATTGGTTCTGGTAATGGTCAAATACAAATAAATGATTTTGTTGCTTCCCATGAAAGTACTACTAATTTCGCTTTCACAGCCAGTTTTGATACCGAGACTGGCAGTTTTACCTTTACTAGTTTCGCCAATAATAACTCTGAAAACGGCGTTAGCGTACTAGTTAGATTGCAGGATAATGCAGTGGAGTGGCAAAAGTCAGGTGCCAACGATTGGACACCTATCGAAGGCTTGACAAGCATAGATGTTGAAGAGGAGTTTTCCCTGAGCATTGAAGTTCATAACGATGTAGAACCTGCCAGAGTTATTGTATGGGAGGGGGCCGGTGCTCCTATTAGTACGTCTGAGGATGATTTTACTAATGCTCACGGGACCGGAACCACAGCTTCTATTAGCTTTTCCAATACATCATTTATTAGTATCCAGCAGGATGACGCTAAAATCGCCCCATAATAGAGAAAATAGCACAGAGTAAGCGCTACCTTCCTCCATCAGGTTTAAAACAAGGCAATTCCTTCATATCTGGGTTGATGCTTTTCATGCTAGTGTATTAAATATTACTAATGCTACTGAGGACTCGAAAATGAAGAAATACTACCTAACATTGGCGGTTTCCTTTGTTTTATTTTCTGCGAACTCTCATGCAAAAATAAACAAACTTCCCAAAGGATACCGAAACTGGACGCATACTAAATCTATGATCATTCCAGATAAATCCCATGGATTATATGGATTTCACAACATCTATGCTAACCAAAAAGCCCTGCGCACCATGCTCAGTGGCAAGAAAAACTACCCCGTTGGGGCTGGGTTTGTTGTTTCGTTTTACGAACTTGTCAAAAAAGATGGTACTTTGAACCAAGGGAAGAAAATCATGGATGCCGTTATGATTAAGGATAAAAAAGCAAAAACAACGAACTTCTGGTCGTATGCTGCATTTGGCCCTACAGGTAAGGCAAAGCCAATCAATCAGATGAAAGACTGTCATGAATGCCACAAAGATCAAAAAGCCAACGATTATGTATTCCATAAGTTCATAAGATAGACTTCCAAATTAAAAAGTCCTTAGCTTTGAAATATTAGTTTCAATTTGAAGGGGAGAGCAGATGACCCCTTCAATCAATATAAACAGATGGTTGCCATCATCTCAGCTGCTCAAGCCCCTTTTTTATTTCCAAAATTCTTTCCCTATTAATCCCAAAGTCACTGTAGCCAAATCGAGATGATGAACGAAAATGGATTTTCCCCTGAGCCTTATCAATAACAAACTCAACATCATCAGGATAGCGCATCAGAATGCTGACGAATACGCCTCTAATATAGTTTGCCTTTTGCTCTACCCAAGTAACATTGCCGACTTTTTTTCCGACACGCTTTAGCTTTTCTATAATATCGTCAGAGCTACCTGACGCTATCCATGGCTCCATATAATATTCGTCCCTAACCTCCTGAGAACTAATACAGTTTGGTCTATCTGAACAGGGCTGTAATTTCCCATCTTCATTGAGACCGAGCTTGGGTGGAGCGTCGATGAGAAGAGCGCAGCCGGACAAGTTCATAGCTAAAAACATAAGTAAACAGTGGTAGATGGAAACCAAAGACATCAATCCATTTCCTTTCGTTTGTGTAAAGACTTTTCACAACAGGCAAGTTACTGCTCAGTTGTACAGTTGTTTCAATACTGCCAAAAATAAAATAAATATACAAAAGTCAAGCTTTGGTTTCTACAACATTATTAGGATCTTAAAGATGTCATTCCAAGGTAAACAAATTGCACTATCAATACAGTGGCCTTAATGGTCCCTACTACTAGTTGCTGTAATTGAACTGTTATTGTTGTACCTGTAGCTGAATCAGAAAGGGAGATCTATGTATTCTCGCCTCACTCCTTTTGTTGCGACGTTTTTTCTATTTTTCATAATGATAACCATTGGTTGTGGGTTTAGGACCACTCCCTGGGATAAGAACATCCCACAAAAATATCAAAACCTTACCCAGAAACATCTAGATCGTATGGTCACCCTTGACCCTGGTAGTAAAAACTTCCAATTTGCGGTTATTGGTGATCCCCAAGGAACACCCCAAGATTTTTTGAATACAATCGAAAGCATCAATAGTCACGATGAAATTTCCTTTATATTAATCCTTGGAGATATTACAGACTATGGCCTTAAACACGAGTATATGTGGGCAGCGGAAGCCATAGAGACTTCACAAAAACCAGTCTTAACAGTCATTGGTAATCATGATTCTATCGCCTTGGGCAAAGAAATTTATCAAACCATGTTCGGTCCTTTAGACTATATCTTCTATTTCGGCACCGTTAAATTCGTCATGTGGAATAACAATCAATATGAGTTTAGCACAGACAATTTTGACTGGTTGAAAGACCAGGTTAACAGTAACTCCATTGTGGCTTCCCATATCCCCCCCGTCGTCGATATTCATACGGAGGAACAAATTAATCTGTGGACCACCCTACAGGGTGAAACCGGAGTCATAGCTTCCCTTCATGGACATCGTGGAGGAACACGTTCCTACCTCTGGTTCAAAAATAATACACCTTATTATATTGTCGCTCGCAATCGCGGGATTCGTTGGGGAAAAATATCAGTTCAAGGTCACGAACTTACTATCCAAGATTGTCACAATCAATGTAATGGAGAGGTACGATCGCTATGATTAGGTCT
>JBNKNM010000326.1:0-5330 GCA_050293845.1 Pseudobacteriovorax sp.
TTCGATGCTCGCCGCAGGGCTTCTCCATTCCTCCCGGCCCTAAAGAGACCGGGTTTCCTGGAGAAGTTTGATGAACTGAAATCTGCAATGGAAACCCCCCAGACTACTTTTAATTGATCCAAAACCTCAGGTAAGACCCTAGTTTGCTAAATTTAAAATGTCATACTATTCAGCTCCGTTTGTTCGCTATGCCGAAACTCTTATTGAAGACCTAACCGCTACATTCAAAATAATCACTATTAATTTTTAGGATTCCTCGCTTGAACTTGTTTTTATCATACTTTTTGCTTAGTGGTCCCAAACGAAAGATGCGTATAAGATCTCAGCTAAGGACTTAGACGAAATGAACGTTCTTTTCCTAAAGGCTAGGATCGCCAATCCTGACTTTACTACAACAGCCCTTTCTGAGATCACAGGTATATCTCAGAGCGCGTTTCTAAACGAATAAGGTACAAGGTTTCAAGAAGCCTACAAGCCCTATGAGTTAAATGTGGCCCGTTTAAAGCAGATTGCCGAAAAAAATGTTGGCGTACTTTGATTAAGAATATGGGTAGCAAGGATGAGAAGATGCGCAATTCAGTCGCCAGTAACGCGATCACTGTGCTAGGGAAAGATCCAGAGCAGTTACAGGTTAACCAGAATAACCTTTTTATCTTTAAGACTTAGATTTTAGGTAATGGGACGATTACTAATTGGCATTAGCAGAGACTGTATCAAAATTTCGGCAGCCTTCCATTGAACTTCTATTAATGTCTCATCTGTGACGTGAGTAAGGTGACATTATTCAATGCCGAATACTAGACCGTATTCAGCGATCTTTTTAAAGGTACTAACTTCATAGTCCTCTCCTGAAAAGTTCGAAATTAAGTCGGCAGCAGGACCAAGGCTATCAACATTTACCTCTGTCTTCATCGGTATTGAATTGTCTAAAAGGAGTTTTCATAAGCTATCACACACAGTCAATGGGGGTTCTTTCGTAAAACCAAAATATGCCAGTATCGTGTCACCACAATGATATTCATCGTGAAGTGCAAAGGTAAAGATCGGCTTTATCTTTTCACCGAGCGAAAGTAACGCTTTGGTTTCGGGGCGAGGATTGTCTACACACCAATCAACTTCTCTGATTGACTCTTCTCGCATTACATTTTGAAGGCTTCTGCCGGAATCTGGTTGATCATCAAAATTCAAAACCGGAATAAGCCACCAGGTTAAATTCCCAATGATTAATGAATTCCATAGCTAACATTTTCAAGAATATTCAGAATAAGTGTTCCACCTATAGCTTCCCCAGGGTCCGAAAAACCGTAAAATAACAACGATTGTTCCCCACTTCCAAAACTAAATACATCAATATCATGACCTTTTTCACTTTTTCCAAGGACTTGATGCACTATAGCTGTCGAATTAATGGCGAGGTATTTACACTTTTCTATGAGTGCGACCGGAGGTAATACTTTTTTATGAAAAACCTTAAACGTGTTCATGAATACCTTTCCTATGTTGATTCTTCTTCAGTCACAACATTATAGTATTGAGATTGGTTCTATGAAGCATATCCTATATTTCGATTAAAATCTCTGTCTTAAAAGTAGTCTCACAAAACGCTGATTAAGAATCGATTAAATTCAGCATCTGATTCTGTCAAATCTACACTATAAAATGAACTCCGATTTAGCCAGGCATGGAGTTTATAATAAACGAAACAAAAACACATCACTGCTTTGGCTGGGAGAAGTAATAGTGCAGTACATGCTAAGGTAGTAGTATCTTAGAAAGTTACAAGTTTGCGACGGAACCGAATGAATTGAATTTCGATAAAAGCCAATATCTTTCCACTTCAAATCACCTGCCTCACCAACTCTAAATCAAATTAAAATCGAGATCCCAAACAAAGGCCTAGACACCGATGGCTACCCCTACCTTGAGGACAGCTTTACTAGGCTTAGGATTCCTATTATTACCGCAGATTGGCCCCTTCAATCGATTGAAAAATTTTATACAAAGTCTTCGAACTAAAGCTGGCCAACTATCCTCCCGATCATCTCTGTTAAAGTGCTGCGTAGTGTTTAACTACATATTTTTTTAATCAATACTGAACTGTAAATAATAAATAATGGCGACATAACCGTAGAATCGCCCTTGAGAAAAGTTGTGAATGGATATCAAATCAATATATTTGCTATAACCGAGGGTGGAATGAAAAGCATTAAAACAAAATTAATCTTAGCTTTCTCAATAATCATTTTAATTCCAATCATAGGCTCCTTGTATTTGATTTCTACCAATAGCAAAGAAGCTTTAGATGCATCAGCTTCAGAAAAATTGCTAGCCTTGAGAGAATCTAAGGCAGCAGAATTGAAAGAACTTTTTTTTACCATGGGACGTCAAAGTCAGACCTTAGCTAAAAACCCAAGTGTCATTCAAGCCATGAAAAGTTTTGCTCAAACTATCAGTGATTATGACAAAATGATCGACACAGGGAACAATTTTCCAGCTATGCGTAGCTCACTTCAGAAATATTACCAAGAACAGTTTGGGGCACAATACAAAGCCTCAAATAATAACAAAAACCCCTCTACTGATGCTATATTTGACCAATTAAATCCTTCCACTATTGCTTTGCAATATCACTATATCAGCGATAATTCCTTTCCTTTAGGTAAAAAAGACGAACTTCATATGAAAGATGATGGTACGCGCTGGTCTGATTACCACAGTCAATTCCACCCATTTTTTAAGTATTATCTGAAATCTTTCAGTTACTACGATATATTTCTGATCGATCACAAATCTGGTCAAATTGTATATTCCGTTTTTAAAGAGCTTGATTTTGCTACTTCCTTGAAAAATGGACCCTATAGAAATAGTAATTTTGGACGCTTATATCAGAAACTCTCGTCAGCTCCAGCTGGTGAGGTGATCATGATGGATTTGGAACAGTACTATCCTTCCTACGATCTTCCAGCGGGATTTATCGGTAGCCCTATCTTTGATGGAAAGCAGCGCGTTGGCATAATTGTATTGCAGATACCGACAGAAAAGATCGATGCCATTACCACAAATCATCGCCAGTGGATTCAGTCAGGATTTGGTCATACTGGTGAAAGTTACCTAGTGGGTTCTGATTATAAAATGCGTAGTCTTTCTCGATTTCTAGTGGAGGACAAAACCAATTATTTAGCAACCATGAAAAATTTAGGAATGGCTGAAAGCGCATTGAGTTACATTACAGCTAAGTCAACAACTTCAACAGTTCAGAAGATTAATAGCCCAGGTGTAAACAAGGGGTTAAAGGGCATCGCAGGAAAAATGCTTTATGAAGACTACAGAGGTATTGAAGTCTTAAGCGCTTTTAAGCCTCTAAACTTTTTTGGTGTCAACTGGGTTTTGTTAGTGGAAATGGATGAGGCAGAAGCCAGCCTTAAGGCGAAACATTTAATCAAACAGTATATATTCATTGGATTTGTTGTCTTAGTCCTTGGTTTGGCCCTTGCTTATTTCATAGCCACCCGCCTAAGCTCCCCTATTCGTCTGGCAGCCAAAAGCATTGAAAATATTGCACAAGGATCGCTTGAATTTGAAAAGCCTAAAGTCATCCCGCTAGATGAATCCGGTGTTATGCTACATGCCATCGAAACAACCATAATATCTCTTCAAGATATTTTTGCCTCGAATCACGTTAACTGGGAAGATATCAAAGAACAGAAAAAAAGAGAGTTAGTTGCCCTTGAAGAAGCCCGTGTGCAAAGAATCGAAGCAGAAAAAGCCCAAGAAGAAGCTAAAAAAGAGCAGGAAAAAGCTTCGGCAGCCCAAACCTTAGCTGAAGAAAATCAAAAGGCGGCTGTGCAGGCTAAAGAAGCAGCTTTACGTGCACAGGGTGAGGCTGAGCAAGCCAAAGAGCAGGCCAATCAAGAACAAGAAAAGGCTGACAAGGCTTCAATGGAAGCTGAAAAAGCCAATGCTGAAGCACAGAAAAAAGCTAAACAAGCATCTGAAGCTGAGCAGCAAGCAAATATTTTTGCGAAGGAAGCAAAGCAATCTGCTGACGCAGCATTGGCAGAAAAAAAACGTGCGGAAGATGCCTTGGCCTCTGGAGAAGCTTCCAGGCTAGAGGCGGAGCGACTAGCTAAAGAGCAGCAAGAACAATCACAACTCCTACAGAATCAGGCTGATGAAATTCTTAAGGTTGTAGATCTTGCCGCTAAAGGAGATCTTAGGCCTCGCTTATATATGAACTCACATAACGTCATGGAACAGATAAGCAATGGAATTAATGAACTTTTATCGCGATTATCTGATACGATCAAAGACATTTGTAACGATGCTGAAGATCTGCAATCAGCCTCCGACCGTGTCAGTTATTTAGGAGCCAATCTGAAATCAGATGCCAATAACGTAAAAAACAAGTCTGAATCCGCAAAACAAGCTGTCAACCAGATTAAAGATGACATCAAAACCGCGGCCTTTAGCTCTAAAGAGATGTCAGCAACCATCATCGACGTCAGCAAAAATACCCAAAAAGCTTTTGATATTACAAGACAAGCTGTAGAGATATCCAGTGAATCGACAAACACCATAGAAGAACTAAGCAAGCAAAGCTTAGAAATAGGTGAGGTCGTCCGCGTCATCAACAGCATTGCTTCACAAACCAATTTGTTAGCATTAAATGCATCCATTGAATCCGCAAGAGCTGGAGACGCCGGACGCGGATTTTCTGTTGTCGCCAATGAAGTTAAAGAACTGGCCAACCAAACCAGTAGAGCTACAGAAGAGATTCGCGATAAAATTGAAGAAATACAACAATCTTCTGAAAAGTCCGTAACAGCTATTCAGAATATCAGCGCCATTATAGATAAAGTAAATGAAATTACGTCGATTATTGCAACTGCGGTCGAGGAACAACGTTCGACCACAGAAAATATTGCGGATTTGTTAGGGAGTGTTGACCAAAGCTCAGAAATTATAGCCAATGATATCAACGAGGTCGCCATTATTTCCCAAAAAACATTCCAGGCTTCTGAACAAACCTCATCGGCTTCCCAACAATTACAAAAACTTTCAGAAGACTTACAAACATTAACCACTGGTTTCAATACAGAAACGCAAGAGTCCAACAGCCAGCATGACAAAGTTGCTTGATGACATATTTCAGTTCTGCTGCATCTTCTTTTAGCTCTGCGTCCTCTTCTGAAATATCGCCCCAGTCTCGTGACTCATGATGAGCCTGTTAATAAAGCTACGCAATAGCATTTGATTTATTCGAATAGCTGGTTAAGATATAGGCAATTGATTTAGATAATTTGAATATAAAACGAGCCCGAAAGGCATTT
>JBNKNM010000327.1:0-5236 GCA_050293845.1 Pseudobacteriovorax sp.
ATGATCAATATATTAAAATTGGCGCAACTTCTGCTAGTCCAGAAGCCTTGATCAAAACTTTGCAAAGAAAATTTCCTGAAACTACAATCTATATTTTTAGTTGTATTTCGTTTTCACCAGAATGGTAAAAGTAGCGTTAGAATAGAAAGAAACTTATGGAATGGAAGATAATGCATTGCACCTATCATAATTTCTTTTTAATCTCCCGATCTATGGCATCGACAAAATATTTTTCTGCAACAGAAATTATTTTTACGTCTCCCTGCTCATGCTTCAGCATTGAAGCAATAGAAAGAAGCTATGGTATTACGAATCATAAGCCACTTACGACTGGTCTCCTTGGATCTCCAAACATGTAGCCTTGCCCCTTTATCTTTTTGAATAAACTTTTTACGGGAAACATATATTCGAGATCCAAGAGTAATGCCGACAACTTGTTTTCTTTTGTCTCGGGGAATTCCTTTTTGCTTAATAGGTTGACGCTCAGAACTGAGGAATCTAATCGCAGAAAGACGCTTTTTGCTGGCAAATAGTTTGGAGGAAATTCCAGCTTCAATACCTTCGACACTTCTCACGAGACTACTAGTGATAATAGAATCTACCGCAGGTTTTGAATAAGGATCTGCTGGCCCATACTTAGACCCCCTCCTAGGTAAGTCATATTTTTCTCTAGCAATCTCGCTGGAAACCTTTTTAGCTGCATTAATGGATTTATTCTGTGCATTTTTAATGGTTTGCAGATATGCCTTTGCCCCTTCCTTTTTTAGCAGAACAGGCAGCCTTGATTTGTCGAGTGAAAACCTAACGTCCATTAATTTTTCCGCTCAAGATGAGTCAATCTTTCCGATATAGTTTCAAGGTTACCATTGATCATTTCTAGTGATTTGGCATGCAAGTCGAGTTTTGCCGAGAGCTTGTTGATACAGAATGTAAAACTTTGCAAAGACTGAACAAAGGATTCGTATGAACGGGTATTTCTTTCTTCAACCTTTGCAATGGCCTTTTCAAGCCGAATTATGTCACGTTCGTATGTGGAGGGAGGTGAGGTAGGAGTTTTACTATCAAAATACATCCTGTATAGGAGGACGAAAGCGACTAGAAACGGACCGCCAGTTTTAAAAAGTTCAAGCTCATCCAATTTCTTACTCCCAGCAGTACCCAACTTACATTGCCGCTCTCACCATATCTTGCTACCTAACTTTTTGTGAAGACTAAGCTTTGCATATATAAAAAGACTATTTGGCTTCCCGCATATTCCCTACCAATGGATGGAACCAAAAAGTTGATTTTTCCGTTTCTTTAACAAATTCTCTTTCTTCAAAGAATTTTCGAGCAGCCTTTTCTAACCCATATATTTTGAATGGGTGCGACACTGACCTTAGGCCATGATCGTCAATATGTACGTGATTTCCTCTTGGATGGTCTATTTTGTATAGGTAAGTAAGAACCTTATCCTTGGCTACACCATTAAAATACTGACTTACTAAATCACCTATTCGAATACAGTCTTCAGGAAAAGCCTGCTTATCTTTGAGGACTGTCTCTATACGATGGTCAATTATCCTTGGTGTTTCACAGCGGATAGTTGAGATTTCAGATTGTTGCTCCTGAAAAGCGTTTAACATTCCTTGCAAGACATTAAGTTGACTTTGTGGCTGGGTATGAAGTTCATAGGCTTTGTCGGTTACTTTCCAGAGTTGATTATAAATCTCCCAGCACACTTCGGTATTAATGATTTTAATTAATCCTCTAATTGTGTCTTTTGTAAGAAACGTCGCTCTGGTTGTGCGCTTTCCGATAACACCTTGTTCTTTCAACTTTTTTAGTTTATTCCCCGATATTTTCGGGGAACAAAAATTATGGTTTTTTATATGGTCCCAAATGGTGCCTTCGTTTACTCCGAAGACATTTGCCGCTTCTGTAAGAAGCATCCCTTCTTTGTTATCCATTGATACCAGGTCAATAAATAACTTCCTGCCATCAACAGAAATTTCTCTTTGGTTTACATTTATTAGTTCAGTCATAATTTTACTCATTTATGTAATTAAAATTTCAAAAGTGTTAGTCATCTTCTGGAAATGATGAGTGTTCGTGTATGTTTAGTGTCCATAATTCTCCAATACCTTCGTTACAGTGGCATGACTGTAAACTTTCACAGTTCCCCATCTTGAGTGTTCAATTTCTCTTATTTCGTGATTCCACTTTTTACTTTTTCTAGAGAAAAGTCGCCCTAAGGCACTGTCATTTTTTGCAAGAGATGCTAGCTGCGGGTACTTCTTCTTCCAGGCAATAGCTGTCTTCCAATGCTTTGCGTCTCCTAATTGCTCTTGTAACTCATCAACAGTCTTTTCAGACCTTTTTAGCTTTCGAACGGCGACACTTGCTGTAGCCATAGCAGTGGCAACTTTTTTATCTCCGATTTTGGCTCTGTCTTTTTCAGCTTGAATCCTGAGAGTCTGTTCATGTTTAAGTCGATTTCCAGCTTCAATTAATATATCTGAGAGATCCTTTGGTCGTTGCTGTTCTGAAGTAAGTCTCAAGCACTCTGTAAGAAAGCGACGCATTTGATGACCTGCTTCTTTGTGACCATTAGCTACTACTTCCATAGCAACTTGTATGGTGGTCGTGATTTCCTTTGTAACAGTAGCTCAACGCATATTTTTACGTTCCGCATTTTTGCGGAATGTAAAATAATCAGTGTTTTCACCGTAGTATATCAGTTTCCTGTTTGCCCAGGTGTTGTAATCTTGCTTACTCGATACAGCACCTTTTGCCACTAGCACATTAAATACATCCCTCAAGTTGACCTGATCATCTAATTTGATAGGCTTTGGATTTTTAAAATCAATCTCGATTAAGTTTGTCATTTTTTCTTTCCCCTACCTGATTTGAGATAAGTTTTGATATCTCAAGCATCACAATAGAATCGATTACCAGTGGTTGTTTTGGCTTAATTTTCATATTCACTTTCAAGATTTCCCCTTTACTCCGTAAAAAGTTGCCAGCTCTAAAAAGCGCCTGACATCGCGAGAGTGATATCGCTTGGTAAGCTGATCGAGGGTTAGATTCGAGGAGAAAAATGTAAACTTTCTTTCCCCATTCTCCGTATGAGCGTAAAGTCGTTGGTCAAGGATCGCGTAAAGCTGCTCCCTGGTCCATTCGGTAGAACGCTCGACTCCAATGTCATCGAGGAAAAGAAAACGGCAGGATGTCAACTTCTTTTGGATCTCATTTTTGTAAACAAAATCATCCTGAGCCATAGCATCAATAGCGTGCTTTAACTGGGTGAAGATGACCTGCTCGGGATACTTTTTTACAAGTAAGATTGCCAGGGTCTTTAAAATTGAAGTCTTGCCACAACCGGGATCTCCATAAAGATAAATCCCCTTATCCCTTATGTCAGGGTCAAACCTTAAAACTGCTCTTCCGATTTTATCTGATCCTTTCCAAAAATTACGTACATGTGCTGGCCAGAAAGTTTCAAAATCCTTCCTTGTGATACCAACATAATTGGAATCGATGGCCATAGAGCCCACTAAAAGGGATGTTTTCCACCTTTCGCGTTCTTCTTTCGAAGGGCCAGGAAGGTGCTGTGGAGTTCTGCCATTTGACACCTTAAATAGCTGCGCAATGTTAACTCTCATCATGTCACTCCATATCTAATTTAGCTTGCTGTTCAGTAGCCTCTTTGATGATTCTCAGCTTGTACTCCTCGTGACCATCATCAACCTTTATTCGATTGGCGTTTAAAGCACTCCAACTGCCCACCTCTTGCGATTTTTGGTATAGGATAAGGTCAAGGCTCGTCCTCTCTCCTTTTCGCCTCACAAGACCCACTGGACTAAAGGATTTATCCCGCCAAAATTCTGAGTTCTGACACCAGGAAAATAGAGATGTAATATCGTCCTCTGAAAGTTGGTACTCATGACGCATTTTGCATATGGCGACAACAAACTTAGCTTGATCAAATCTTCCTCGGGGAGCTTGCTCTTTTGCGTATGTCAGCCACTCATTAGCTTGCGTCATATCGAAGTCAGAAATTTTGCCCTCCCATTTTTTTGGTATTTTACTTTTTAAAAAAAGAGAAACGTCTGATGCGTCAGCATCTGACAAAAAAGATGAACTTTGCTCGGATTCAGAACTGGACTTCTTTTTTGATATTTTTTCTTTGCTTTGATTTGTATTGGATTTGCATAAAGCGAAGCCGCTATCAGCCTGAGCTTTATTTGCACTTGAGTTGCGGCTGGCTTGTAGCTTCATTAACATTAGCTTACGTTTTGTTGACGCTCCTCCTTTGCGCGATCTTTCAAGATGTTTTTTCATGGATAGAATCTGCGCTTCGTTGCCATGAATCCTATAGTGATTATCCTTTGTTTTAGAAATATAACCGGAGTCTAAGAGGCCATCGAATAGCCGGTTTCCAGATTTTTCTTCAAAGACTAGGCACTTGTTTTGTCATTTCACACATTAGTCGATTTTCATTATCATAGCTAACCAACTCAAAATTGAGTACGTTAAATGATTTTGAATAGTTGCGATCTTTTTTGAAAATTAACCTGGTGACGCTGTGGTGCTTCTTTCAAAACGTTTCAGCAATTTTAAGGGATGTAGTCCGTGTTTTGTTACTACAGACGCATACAAACTCTTCCGATATCAAATCATTCACGTGCTAGCATCGGCTACGGCCATCTCCCTTAAGGCTTCGTGGATTAACTCTTCTGCCTCATCTTCAAGATCTGCTGCCTCGCCAAAGGATCGAAACCGAGCTCCGAGCTTGGAGGGAATTCCTAGAAATTTGTTTTTGGTTGCGACCACTCGTTTTGAGTATTCTTCAATGAATTCTTCCGCTGGGACAAGTTTGCCCTTCATGACCTTATACTCAAGTTCAATTTTTTGAGTTTGGGCTTTTGCTAACTTTGCCCTTTCAGCGGCAAGTGAAAGTTCATCTTTTTGCTGAAGGCTAAATACTGCTTTTATTGCATCTTCAGAGTTGTAGTATGTACCTTGGATTTGCGAGGATAGGGGTTTCAAGCCTTGTAGCCTCCTTTTGATAGTTCGGTATGTGAACCCCGTAAGGTCTCCTAGATCTGAAATTGTGACGTGTTTCATAGAACCTCCTTTGGCAGGCATTAAAACACTCACGTCATCTTGCGGGAATTCCAAGCATTGCAGTTTACGACTAGATTTGCGTTAAATTAAAGGCGAAAAGTCAATCGAGGGAGAGTCAAAAGTACAG
>JBNKNM010000328.1:0-5237 GCA_050293845.1 Pseudobacteriovorax sp.
ATTGTTTTTACGAAGTGGCGCGCAAGCTTTCCATGAAAGAGGCCAGTCAAATATTGGGAGTTTCTACACCGACGGTCTCAGAACAAATTAAAAAGCTTGAAGAGCTTCTCAAAGTAACTCTTTTTGTAAGGTACCCTCGCAGAATTGAGCTTACCAATGAAGGAGCCTCCTTATTTGTGTGCGCTAAAGAAATGTTTGAAGTTGGTGGCCGCTTTCTTGATACAGTTTCTCCTGACTCCATAGGAGGATACTCTGTGCGGGTGGGTATTCAAGAATCCCTATCCACCTCGGTGGCTCTCGATTTTGTCAGTCAGTACTGGGATGTTTTTGCGCCATTTGGAACAGTAACAACGATCCGTGAAGTGATGCATGAATCCCTCTTAGAACGCTTAGTCAAAGGCCACTTTGATTGGGGTATTTCCTATCGTAATCCCAACTCTCCTCGCCTAGATTGTCGCGAAATCGCCCGCATAAGACTAGTATTCTGCTGTTCCCCAAGAATATTCAGTAAGTTTAAACGAAAAGAAGACATTCTCAGAAGCATTCCTATCGCCAAAAGCAGCTGGGATAACCACTTAAACGAGGCTATTGATGATACATTTCGCAAGGCTGCTATCTTCCCTGAAGAGATCATAGAAAGTGATCATCCACAATTTATTCTAAGCCTTGCACAGCGCGGTCGGTGCGTTGCCATTTTCCCTAGGGTCACCGTAGATGAGGCACCCTGGAGCAATAGCCTGGAATGTTTCGAATTAGACCAAGCCGTATCGATGCCCCTCTATGCTATATGGCCAAAAGGAAATGAGCGTAGGATTTCCATTAAGAAACTGGTTGAACTCCTTGAAATGCCGGAGCGTCCCAAAGAGATGAAAGACCCCGACTTACAGATAAAAGTCGGGGAAGTGGAAGACTCAATGCTTGAGAAATAGCCTCTATTGCTGCTTCGTATCCATGAGCCTCCATGCTATCAAAGCCTGGGAAGAAATCTCCTAAACCATGGTTCAGCTCTGGGTTAGACCTTATCTGATGAGATTTTACGGCCTACCATGCCGACATAATATAGGGGATCGCCATTAATATTAAACCGATGGCAATAGCGCCGGTATATATCTATTTGCAGCTTTCCTGTGGTTGTTAGCTGATTGATGAGTCCGGAAAAATTATTGGCCTGGGATTCTTTCAAAAAGCTTTCTTTAATATTAAAGGCAACCAAACCTCCCGTTTTGAGGAAATTATAGGCATTAGCAAAGGCTCTAGGAGGTATGTCACCAAATCCTAGTGCCGCCACTGTAGTCAGCAAATTAAAATTTTGCTTAGTCAAAAACTCGCGGGTACTTTCACTACACTCTGTCAGATCTTCAACGATATATTCGTTATAAGCCCAGGAGCGATCCCTTAAAGTAGCATCTTTCGCTCCGGTAATAATGTCACAGCCAACGATTGATCTTATTCCCAAATTCTGTAAAGCTTCCCCCATCATTCCATTACCAGCTCCAAGATCAAAAACATTGAGCTCGTTAGGGGGAATTTTTTCCTCTAAAATTACATCCCTTAATAAATCAGCCACCTTCCATGGAGAGTTACACCTTAGCGTTCTATAAAAAATGGTTTCATATAATCCCGGAATCTCATAAATTTTGTCATAGTCATGAAACCTGATTTTTTTCCATTCTCCATCTAATTTAATTTCACACCATTCCTCATTTTGCTCCAAGGAGTTTCGCTTAGGAAACCTTATGGGAAAAGGACCTTGACTGATGATTTCATCGAAATCATCCAACAATGGTTTTTGATACATGAAAAGTCTCCGCATATGATAGGATTATGGTATTAATAAAGGATAGATTTCTGTCTGTATTGGCTTAGTAATCAATGTACTCAGGCATGTTTTGAAACGATATAAATGCATACTCCCGAAGGAAAATTTCTTGAAACAATGAAAGCGCACGGTAAAAACCAATTCTGGGTTCCCCGCAGAGAAAAGACCATCGACTAAGCTTTATCAGTGGAGCCATTATAGCAGAAAATTTAGTAATTTAAAAGGTAATGAAGCCTTTGAATTAGGTTTTACCTAACCATCGACCTGGTAATAATACCCTGAGATCAGAATTATTTCGCTGGAAAATTTCCCAGAAAACTTCTTATACTTTTGTCTGGTAATTCCCAAAATTTACACGCTAATGAGCTTGTGCCTCATGGCTGCGAGACATAATATCTGCGATTCTTTTTTGAAACTCTGGTAAAGAATTGCCAAGGACTTCCTGTATTTTCGTCATTGATTTGCGACCTAGTTCGGGGCTTTTATCGATTAGAGCGCGCCCAGCTTCGGTTCGATAAAATTTGTTAATCTCATAAAGTTCTTGGGTTGTCAGTACTTCGGAATAAATAGAGTAAAAGGCTGGCTCAAGCTTGTCCCATGCAAAAAATTCCTTAGACAAGGCTGCAAGTTCTTTCTTTTGAGATTCATCTAAATCCCCTGCAACATTACTCAGGGAGGATTCTATAATAGATTCAAAGATACCCCTTGAATTTGACAGTTCAAGATACTCTCCAATCAATGCTTCTCTAATGTCCTTGGAATCTTCAGAGGGTCGGTAAGGATCAGTTTCGGCCCTCTTATAAGCTTGCATGGTTTCTTGCAATCGTGCTATTTCAGACTCTTTTTCATCTAAGAGAAGCTGGGCTTGGGAGAGCTGATCTTTATAATTTTCAAGGTCTTTGTTAGCATTTATCTCATTGCCCTCAGCTAGAGAATGCTCTTGGAGTTCAACATCGACGATTTCTTCAGATGAAGACCCAGCAAGCTCCTGGCTCTCACCACTCATAAAGCTACCTAGGTAAAAACCACTAACAAAGACAAACAGTATTAATAATATTATTTTTAACTTCATATAAATTCTAATCCTTAGTATATGCCAAAATAACCATTTACTCATAAACAATATTCACCCAGCATAGGGGGAGAATAGACATTAAGATCCCGATATCGTTGGAGCCAAATGATGGATATTACTCATTCAAGCCCCACAATAAATTTTTTCGTTATATTATGTTTTTATTGAGAGGACAAGCTTCTGACCAGTAAAGATTAGTTCTCGCATCGCTAAGAATGAAAAAGCTCTGCTGAAATGAACCTAACTGTTTCCACAACTTCGATATAAACTTAGCATTTTTTATGATTTTTTGCAGCCCTACCAAAGTTTCTCTGACAACAAATATCCAAAAATATAAATTAGCAATATCAATGTGTTATGAACATGAGAGCGAAGGATAATCTTATTAATGCACAAAATATCAATGATTTTAGCAAGATAAATACAAACACAGGAACCTTTATTTTTTTCCAGCTGTAGCCTCCTTCGACCGAAAGAAGTACAGAGGGCAGGATGAAGAATATAGAGGTGTATAAGGTGTGGCATATCAATGCTAAAATTTGCAACGTTCTCCACCTATTAAACTCCTCATTAAAACCAATTTCTTCTTCTAGAAACCCTACATTCAATGATTTTGATGAGGGGATTCATCAATGATGCCGTGCTACCATGATTTAAAGAATTTAATAAAGGATAATGGGATGAAATTAGGCCTTATTATATATTTAATGTTTGCTAGCCAGATTTTATGTGCAGAAAAACCATACCCTATAGATATTCGCCATATCAATGACGATATCATTGATGCATCACCCAACTTTGAAAATTTTGAAGAGTTTCTCTCCCGCCTAGAGCTTGATGATGATTGGGATGATTTAGAAGAGGATTACCAGGAACGGCGTAAAAAACTCACCTTATGGGAAAAAGTAAATTTAAACTCGCTTTCACTTGGCAAGCGCTTCAAAGCCCATCAAGAAATGCTGGACCTTATTTTTGATCAAGTCGTTTATTTACGGCTCAAAACCAGGCATCAATTCTATAATCAATATAATCTCTGGCTTATTGAAAAGCTCGATACTAAACCAACCCTGATATCCAAAGAGGTAGAAAATAATCGCCTCAAAGCACTTAATATAGCAAGAAGTATGGCTAGAACCTACAAGAAGCTTGAAAGTGAGTACACCCTATATATGCTTATCCGTATGATGACTCGCACTGGTAACGAAAATTTTGAATTCTACTACCGCAACTTTAAGAAAAGTTTCCCTCGTTCGGAGTTTATGAATGTGGTAAATCACGCAGTAGGAGAGTATTATTTCACTAAGAAAAATTACCCCAAGGCAGAATACCACTTTAAACTAGCTATGGCTGATAAAAGCTCTAAGATCCGCCCCTACTCTGTTTATAAACTAGCTTGGACCTATCAAATTCTATCACTAGTAGAGAAAAATAAGAAAAATCGGGAGACATTTCGCAAAAAGACTGATACTGCATTCAGACTTACTCTTAAAATTCTAGAAGACTGGGACTCATGGAATCCAGTCTATCCTCTTCGCCAAGAAGTGACCAAAGATCTTGCCTGGTTTTGGGCTCTTAATAAAGAGCCAGAAACCAAAGTAAAAGAATACTTCGAACAGACAGATCATAAGGATTCGATTTACGAATATTATTATTTTCTGGCAGTAAACGCGGCTAAATCAAGAGATATAAAGACTTCTCAAAAATACTTCGCCATGATCTACCCACATTTTAAAGAATCACGTCGGTTACCAGACCTTATATTAAAAGAGATTAATCTAGCCTTTCAAGCTGGAAATCTCAACGCCCTACTTGAAGCCTATAATAGATTTACAGGAATATTTCATAAGGATCACTCTTGGAAAGACGAATGGGAGGATGACCATCAATTTGTGTCCTTCAACCGAGATCGTCTAGAGTATTTTTTGCGGAGTCATGCCGTTCAGATCCATCAAAATGGGCATGAACTAAAGCAAAATGCTGCCAATATCAAAGACAGACAAAAACAGCAAGGAGCTTTGAAGCAAGCCTATTATATTCTTAATGGTGCATTAGAGCTTTACAGTATATATGAGAATCAATTTCCTAAATCAAAATTCTTCGAAGACCTATCTTTCAATCACTCAAATTTACTTTTTGAACTGGAGCGATACGAAGAAGCTATGAAACTCTTTAGCTTTCTTGGGGCAAGGGGAAGTACGAAGTACAGCAAGGATGCAGCATATAACGCTGTCATGGCTGCCTACAATATTGACTCTAAAGTTCCCCAAAGTAAACTTCCTGAACCCGGCAAAGCCAAAAAACCCATCCCTCTTACACCAACAAAGAAAGTTCTAGTGGAAAAAA
>JBNKNM010000329.1:0-5236 GCA_050293845.1 Pseudobacteriovorax sp.
TTTTAGATGACATTTGCTAATTGCAGCACAAATCGCCGAATTGCGCAATAATTTTCCGTCGATATTGAGAAGTTACTGCTTTTCTTGGTAACTATAGTTAACTGAAGAAAATTTTCCGACAATACCTTCACGAAATTTGAATTCCTTATAATCTATCAACTATCTTTGGCCAAGAGCAAGATTCCAGAGTAGGCGGTTAGCTCCCATCCACTGATTAAGACGTTCTTTCGTCTTTCGGTTTAAAAGAAGCTTATATTTATAGCCAATCTGAAGCACTTAAATCATCTATAAGTACTAAACATTAGAGCGATGATGCTGAACATTTGTATGGATGTCAAGAAATGATTGATCACCTCGCTTTCACTCGGTTCACAATAGCCTATCCATCTCCCACTAAGCCTCGACTACCATCGGTCGTCTCCGTTATAGAGGAAGTATTCCGGCAAATCATGATAATTTCAGCAGGATACGCGATATTCCAGAGGTTGATATAATAGCCTAGGACGTTTTCTCTAAAATAGCCTGAAGGCTAAGTTTTAGAAGGTTCTAAACATAAGGTGAGAACGTAATGTTACTTGGTTTTCAACACCTGGAATTCAACCGTTCTTAGTGGCTCATAAACGATCTTACTATGCTAGCTTTGCAACTGAAGGTGCAGCAAATTTCATTGCAATTCTAACTGTATTGAGATCTGACTCGGAATTTGTTAAATACTTTGGTTGGCCTGCCTTTTAGATATTTCTGCCGCCCGATACGGTCCAAAAATGTGAGTTTTCGCAGAGCGTAGGAAGAGATTTGTTTTGCATCCTTCAGTTTTGGGAGCAGCATCTCGAAACTGGAGCTACGACATTTTTGGATGTGTATGATCGTAGGTTGAAAGCACAGAATTTAAAAGCTGAGGTCAAAAATTACAATGAAGCAATCGAACTGATCGCAAGCTATCTTTATAAATATCGTGAAGGTTTTGGTTCTTAGACGAAAAAGAGAAAGGAGCTACCGACCAGACACGTTTACTAACAACTTTAACAATTTCTTTTCCGCCTCTTTATGCTTGTTACCACGATCAGTTAGAAAAAATAAAGAACTAATTTGTTGTATTGTCTAGAAATAAATCATGTGCTAGTTTGACCCAAAATATCTGCATAACAGAGTGACTTTCTAAGACGTATGGTTTTTATTTGGAGAAATTATGAGGCTTTTATTAACAGTGTGTATCCCCTTTTGTTTACTTGTTTCATTACAATCTGCATGGGCTCAGGGAGACTCGAGCTCGAGCTTGAAAATTCTAGTTTTTGGGGACAGCGGGACAGGTGATCAAAATCAATTTACTATAGCTGAGAGTATGGAAACCATTTGCTCCCATAAAGGCTGCGAGATGGCTTTGATGGCTGGCGATAACATCTACGAGGATGGTGCTACATCAGTAAATGATCCACAGTTCATTTCTAAATTCGAAGAACCCTATCAAAATCTAAATTTTCCTTTTTATGTAGCACTTGGCAATCACGATATACGCTCAGGCTCTAATGGGACGCAAGCTCAGATTGACTACACAAGTATTTCTAATAAATGGAAAATGTATGATGTTTATTATTCATTTGAGAAAGCGGATAGCGAATTTTTCGTTATAGATACTAACACTTTCGCAGACGACCAAACTCAGCAACAATGGCTATCAGATGCTCTAGAGACTTCAACAGCTTCATGGAAAGTCGTATTAGGTCACCATAGCCATCACTCTGTCGGTTATCATAAGAGTATCGACTTTTTTGAAGGCTTCAAATTGGGCCGTTTAGAATCGGCTATTGATCCTATTCTTTGTGAATATGTTGATATCTATGTGGGAGGTCATGACCATCATCTTCAAACAGGAAAACGCGATTGTGGATACATTAATATCGTGTCTGGCGCTGCAGCAAAATCACGTGGCACCACAAGTTACCTCGTTAGAAATCAAGGGGAGCAGCTGCAATTTTCTAAAGGAAATCAATTAGGATTTCATTTCCTTGAATTAAAGCAAGATAGAGCAGTTGTTTCAGTGTACGATGAACTGTCAGGTCTTCTTCATGAAGTATCTTATGCAAAACGAAACTAAATGAAATGAAGCTAGGCCCTAAACCTAGCTTCAAAAATTTGAATAGAAACACAAGCTTTCATTTTACTTTACCTGCTGCCTTACTGCATAGAAAGGAGATTTAATACTGGACTTCGATAGTGGAATTGATAGTCCTTCCCTTACAATCATTGAATTGACCCCTACCCAAAATGGTATTACACCTGGGTTGTGATATAAGTTAGCTAGATGTACTTTCTTTAGATATTGTAGACGATTTTGATAATTCATTGCTAAATAGTCAATAATAACATTTTCCACAGGTTTATCTTCAATGGATTTGAAGATTCCTTTATCAAAATAATACGAGCATGAAGCAAGATTCTCTTCAGGTTCTGAGGATACACCTAGCTCAATTAAATCCGGAAATGTTTCATCTTTATAATCTTTCTTTTTTATTAGCTTATAACGACCATCTTTATCGACATCGACTATTTTCAAATAGTCTAGATGCTTTAAAACACGACGCAGATAACTGGCTATCACAGGATTTGATCCTAAAATAATTTTTCTTCCTTTGTACTCATCATGGGCTTTGTTCCAGTATTTTTCTATAACTTTTAGTTCTCTTGAAGATAAAGATCCAAAAATTCCACTTGGAATGAATTGCCCTGGGTAAATTCTGAATTTATTTTTTCTTTTTTTATTTAGATATTTTTGAATAGCTGTCTGAATATCATAGGATATTCGCCTTCTCTGTTCTATGGATAGTTCTGACATGCCCTTGTAAGTAAAAGTCGAACCGGTGATTGTTGTGTTGTTAGCAGTGAAAGAATGAGAAGGTATTTTTTTAACCGCTCTTTTAAAAAAAGATGTATCGTACCAGATATTAGAAAAAGGCAAAAAATCGATCTTTCCCTCAATAAAATTTATGAAACTAATAGGAATTCCTTCTCCATCTTTTTGTAAATAGTCATCAGGTAGAATATTTACAACTGTTGGGCTCGCTTTAGCTATTTGCCAATGTTTCTGGTTACTTTTAAGTATTAAGTGCCCTTCTTTATCTTGGCCGGCATAGTAATATGGTCCTGTAGTTATATCATGTCTTACAATTTCAAGGTTTTTTTTATCTACTGCAGTTTCGGGAACAATTGAAAAGGCATAGTTCTTTAGTAGAAGTGGTACTCCAGGCAGATATTGACTAAATTTCATTGTGACATTATTAGGTCCACTACTTAGCCCTTTGCAGGGATCGGTAATTTTCTCTATTAATTTGTTCGTGCAGAGTAACTTATTTAAAAGCTTTGGAAGAAAATCTTCAGATTTAATAAAGGATCGCTTCAAAGAAAATATTATATCATTAGGAGATAGTTTTTCGCCATTAGATAGAACAATGTTATCATTTAAATGAATTGTTAATGCACTATCATTCCATTTGTAATCTTTAACCAAACCATCGGTAACAATTTTTCCATTCGCTGTGACTGTCTCTGAAAACAGGGTGGAATAGAGTGAGGATGAAATCATTGCATTTGATAGATTAGCTCCATTTAGTGGATCGAATCTATTAGTGTCGCTAGCCTTATATACTGCAGTCCTTAAGGTGTAGCAATAAATAGTATTAGTGCAAAATAGGAAGAAAAGTAGAAATAATTTGGAAACCATATAGAAGGCCTTTCAGTACAAATAATAAATATATGATATAACCATGCCAATAGTAATTGGCGCGCTTTTTTGCAAATAGGGACTGTACTTACTATCAAGTTTTGAAAAATTATTTTTATCCAAATTGGCCAATGTTCGACCAAGCCTATAGTTTTTCATAAATATCTAACGTATGTTACTTACTTCCTTAATTTTTATATAAATCTGTAGATTTAGACTGGACGGTAGAATTTTACTCTTGTCCCATTGGATATAGAAGCCAGTAACTAGTCACTTATTTCAACTTCACTAAATCATAGTTAAAGGTAAGCAACAGTTTTTCTCTTCCAATGGACTTAATTCTAGGACCAACGGCAAAAATTTGTACTCTTTCAAATAAAGGTATCATTCTATAATTCTCTCGAAAATGTTGAGTCATTAACCTTATAAATTCAGCTCTTTTTATTTGATCAAATTCAGTGCTCACTTTCCTATAGAGTTCCTCGAATTTTTCATCACTAGAATCAGTATGCAGGGGACTTACTCCTAATGGATTGTAATGGGCATATACAACTAATGGATCAGCGAAATCAACCGTATTCCCAAAAACATAGAAAGCATAATTTTTATCACCGGGGTTAAACCAGATTTGATCTGTTTGTACAAACTCAACTTCAATTCCAATTTTTTTTAACTGTTCTTTCATAACTTTAAGGTATAAAGAAAGTTTTTTTGTTCCATGATATAGTGCTTTGATTTTATTATAAGGTTTATCCACCATATTTAGTGTTATTTTTGCTTTTACTATATCATAGGTATTTATTTCAGGTGATCTTCCCAAGAATTTATCTGGTATTAATTGACTGGTAACTCTTAAGAATTGATATCTTTTAATCAAATTGGGTTTGTTGATAGCGTGGGTTATCGCCTCTCTAAAATGCTTATTTTGTCCAAGTCTATTAGCATAATTAAAATCTAATACTTGAACAGCCTTAGTAATATCACCACCAAACATTCTATAATCAGTATTGTGATCAAGACCTTGAGTTCCTGATCCTATTGCTAAATCAACCTTGTTACTAGTAGCATTACCATCACTTATAAAGTCTATTGTAAGAGGGAGTGATTTATCACTATCAGTAACTCTTTTTACTCTCACAAGTGTAGAGTTTGGGTCAGACCAAACTATTTTAAATGGACCACAACCGATTGGGATAGTTTTGGGAGTATAGAGGTCATCTTGAAATGAATCAATTGGTCCCAGAGCAGGTACTATGAACCCTAATGAGTAAATAAAAGTAGGATTTATCTTTCCAAGCTTAACTTCAAGAGTATCTTTATCAACAACTTTTATACCTGGCACCATACCAGATTTGAACTTCATTCCAGGTTTTAATTCCTTAACGCCTTCAATAAGACTTAAGGGGAGTGCCTCTGTTCTCTTCAATGTAGTTATAAAGGGCTTAATTAGCTCGACTTTGGCCATTTTTTAACTATTGAAAATAAAAAGCCTTCTTGTATTTTATCGCTTAAGCAAAG
>JBNKNM010000330.1:0-5198 GCA_050293845.1 Pseudobacteriovorax sp.
TTTTTTATTTTGAATATCGTTGGTCAGCTTACGCCGTCTTTCTTACTTACTCAAACACCAATTTTTCTCATATCCCGATCAATTCTGGTAGTTAAGCTTACGTTCAGTTTGGAGTGATAATAAAGCTATCAGTAACTTTACGCATTGGAGTGGCACCTATGTTATCAAGTTCGGAATTTAACAATTGGAGCGTTGAAAACCTTAATTCCAATACATGTTCAGCAGGCTGGAAGGTTAAACCAATTGGATAGTCCTGTCCCGGAGTATTAGTCATTTCTATATGGGCACCCAATACATATATCACACTTTTTGAAGCTGCATAGTCCGTTAATCTTTTAATGCTAGTGCGATAGGTTTCCCATTGAGCAACATAAAGCCTTCCCGGGTAAAGAGAGTCACCTGATAGCAAAATTTGAGTTCGTGGATCGTAGATAGCAATATGAGCATCATGATGGCCTGGAATGGGAATCACTTCAAGGATTCGATTTCCGAGATCAAACCTTACAATTTGATTAGGCCAGTCGGCAATGCCAAAAAAAGATGCCACTGCCTGTTGGGAAGTTCCCACTACTTCGGTATTGGGTTGGTCCTGGAATTGGAGATCTCCTGCAATATGATCCCCATGGCCGTGGCTATGGGCTACAACTAGCGAGATATTGGTTCGTTGATCCCCATACCGGTCAACCATTAAAGATTCTACCGTCTTTTGAATGGGAAATAAATTAGCGTTCTGAGTTGCTCCACTATCAAGCAAGAGAGCCTTAGAATCGCCAAGGATGAGATAAATAAAGGGAGCTTCGAAATTTATGCACTTATTTTGTCTTAATATATAGAAATTTGGATTATATTCATGGACTTGGATAGAAGGATTGGAATCCTGCTCACAATTTGAAGCTCCATGAATCCATTGATCAGGTAAGACACCTTTTTCAAAGCCCAAGATTGGAGAGTCGTTATCTTTCTCTTCCTTACCTAAATCCTCAATACTCTTATCATCTTCAGCCTTATTTTGATTCTTCTGCTTTTCTTGCGAATTGATTGCAGAAAGATCCTTGCTTTTATACTCTGATGACGAGCTACAAGCACCAAATAAAATTGTAAAGACTATAAGATGAAAGATTCGAATTCTCACGATGACCTCTAAAACTAGTAGACTAGCTATCATCGGCTCATCATTAAAAATAATCAAGTAAAATAAATAAAAAGGCTAGGCCTTCTTTACAAATTCAGATTTTAAACCCATAACTCCAAAACCTTCTATTTTACAGGAGATATTATGACCATCTGGGCTATCTGGAACCAAGCGAATATTTTTTACTTTTGTTCCTGTCTTTATAGGTGATGAGGCACCCTTGACTTTTAAGTTCTTGATAACCGTAACACTATCTCCATCTTTAAGGGGATTTCCGTTCGCGTCACAAACCTCTTCACCATTATCACTATCTGCTTCAACTACCTGTTGATTACTCCATTCAAAGCTACACTCTGGACAAATCCAAATATTACCATCATTGTAGCCATATGGGGAGCTACATTTGGGACAATTGGTTTGGTTGTTGCTTTCCATATCTTTCATCCTCGCTTTGTATTTTTCTACAGAAAAGAAGAATTCTAGCCAGCTTAGATTCTTCTCCGATTTTAACCTCTTCATTTAGGTACTCTTTTCCAGGTATTTGTCAAGTTTTTTGTCCTTTCAAATTTGATGACTCATTGTCATGGCCACAAAAAACTAGGGAAGAATCGATAAAACCGATTAGATATATTTGTCGATCATATTAAATAGCTTCCAAAAATAGTAGCTAAACCAAGAAAGCTTAAAAATCCGACAATGTCAGTAATAGTAGTAAGAACAATAGAAGAACTTGTTGCAGGATCTTGACCTAAAGAAGTCAAAATCATTGGGATTGCCGCTCCAGATAGGCTTGCAGCTACCATGGCCAGAACCATGGCTACTCCGATCACCAAAGCTAAAGCCGATGATCCACTCCAAAACAAAACCGACAATGAGCACATGAATCCAACAATAATGCCATTGATTCCTCCGACGCTGCCCTCTTTCAATATTACCTGCCATTTATGCCGCAGTCGAATTTCGCGTAGTGCAAGACCTCTCATTGTAACGGCTTGTGATTGGGCTCCTGTATTTCCAGATTGACCAGCTACAACAGGAAGTAATATTGCCAAAGCTGTAATCATTGCAATGGTATCTTCGAATAGGCCCACAACAAAAGCTGCTAAAAATGTTGTCAGTAGATTAATAGTCAACCATGGGAGTCTCTTTCTTACGGCAAACCAAACTGGAGATAGTGCTTGTTCCTCTTTACTAACCCCAACCATAGTTTGAATTCCATTTAAAGCATCTTCATGAGCTAAAGAAATTAAGCTTTCATGATATATGACACCCAAAACTACATCGTTATTATCAACTACTGGTAGGGAGGAAAGTCTATTTTTTTCAACTAATTCAACAATTTCCTCACGAGGCGCCATTTCATTAACGCAAGGTGTATTTTTAGAAAGTTCTGCTAAGGTAGTAGCAGTATCAGAAGTAATTATATCTTGTAAGTAAACTCTCCCCTTCAATTTGCCATCTAGATCGATTAAGAAAATCGATCCTAGATTCCGACCTCTGAATTTTTTGATCATTTTGATAACTCTAGCAACAGTATCTCTAGGATGAAATAAAGTAACTTTACACTCCATCAGTGAGCCAGCGCTATTAGTTGGATATCGCAAAAGAGATCGAATTTCTTCTCGATAAGATTCTGATATTTTCTCCAAAAACTTTTTAGCGTTAGGTTTTTCCATTTGGTTTACAAATCTAGCAAGAACCGAAGGATCTAGTATATGAGATAAAGACCCTATATCTTCACAGTATGGGATTAATTTTGCTCCTAGATCCGGGCTGATTCTTCTAAAGACTATTGACAGTTGATAAGTTGTCATTTTAGAAATAGCTCTTTTTTGACTTTCTGCTTCCATATTTTCGAAATATTTCGCAGATTTTGAAGGAAATCTTCTAAAGAAATCGGAGGCTAATGCAATACTTGCGCGACTGCTCAATTCTTTTACTCCTTTTGCGGTAAAATTCTTGATATGGACCCAGCTAAAGCGGAAAACCCTATTCCATAGAGCTCACTTAACGACTTCCCAACAACATCCAATTCTGTCTCTCCTGAATCATGTGGGTCAGCTCTTAACAATGCGTAAGTCTCATAACGGAGGACGCCAAGGAAACGATTGTTATAGTTAACAACAGGTAAACTTGGAAACTTAAGCCAGTGCGGATGTCCCAAAATTCCTTTTCTTTCTTCATCTACAAACAAGGTAGAAACTGGTGTATCCATAATGTCATCAATTAAAGTATCAGAATTTAGTTCTTGAATTAATTTACGCAGCGTAATCACTCCCATTAAGATTTCAGATTCATCAACCACATAAATATACTGCAAGATTCGTGCTTTTCGACTCACAAATTCAAGTATTTGCTTAACAGTGGAACCATTTCTGACAGGCGGAACAGAACTATCCATATAGTAACCAGCCGTATTGGGAAGAAAGCTTAATCCGGTTTCAAGTACCCGCTGTTTTTTCTTCGAAAAGAGTTCAAGAACAGCTCTCTTGCGCTCCTCCTCTAACCTTCCTAAATACGAAGAAGCTAAGTATGAATCAAGTAAGTCTAGAATACGAAAGCACTGTTCTGCCTCAATAGAGTTGAGGAAAGAAATGGTAAGGTAATTCGGTAAATGAGGCAAAAATGCTGTAATGCTATTGAGTTTGAGTTGTTGTAGAAAGCTAATACGTTCGTCAATCGAAACTTTTTCTAAGGCTTCACAAGCTGCTATAGGATTAAACTGAATATAGTACTCTGCTATCTGATTAATCTCGTCCATATTGAATCGTAATCCTTTGTTCATTTAACAGTCGAGATGGAATTGAATGAACGCCATCTGTATTTTTTAGAAATACACAAGTTGTTCCAATGTCAACGACTGTTCCTGATATATCTGACGAAGTTATATGCTGACCGACTTTGATCCGCTTTTTTAGGTAAAATGTTGAAAGCAGGTTTGTAACAATTGGCGCGGACCCTATACCAAAAGAAAGCGTTCCTCCAGCAAGTAAGCAAACTAGGACGACTAGAATACTCGATGTTAGAAACTGGATTTCAATACCAAGTTGCTCAACAGAAATTAATATTGATACAGCACATATGGAATAATAGACAATAGCAGGAACACTTCGCTTGATTTCAAGTTCTGCAATTGATGTAGATTCTCTTAAAAGATCTCGAGTTAGTTTAGCCAACATGAACCCGGTGAGGAGAGTGATGAATGCGCCCAATAAATTTGGAATAAAAATTGTAATTTTCTTTATCCATTCCTCGAAAACACGGATACCTAGTATCTGAAAAATCATGGATATAGCAATTGTTAGTGCAGCCCAAAATACGAGTTTTGAGATTTTTTCTGCAAATGAATAGATGTACTTTGACTTCGCGATTCTTGCCACTTGGTAATTTGAAGTTGCAGCTAATTTTCCGACTATTATTAAAACTGCCTTCTTGAACCAGTACGCAACCCCAATCCCTAAAACCATTACAAGAAGAGCTAACAGAAGATCGGGAAAAACCTTCGCTATGCCTTCAGAAATATTTAAAAACCACTCATTGTAACGTTCCACTTTATTGATCCTCTCTGACAGTTGACGCTCCCCAATTAATTCGGAACTTGCAGTTTAAAAGCTATCGTCTGACTGAGGTAAAGCTTTTCTATTCTCACCCTAACAATATTTCCATTCTTCATTTTAGAGACTTCTAGAATTTCATTATGAATCTTGACTGTATTGTCCGTCTTGACATAGTTTGTTTAGTAAATTTTTCCGATCCGGGGTGTAGCTTCAACCGTTTTCTGTATATTTTCTCTTAATTGCTTTTACTGACAACAAAAATCCTAGGGTTTGTTATTTGATTTTCGACTTAATATTCTAAAAAGCCTATACTCGAACAAACCAGCTGTACTCGGCTTGCTATTTAGTTCTTGTTAATCCCCGATTAACGTCAAATAATAGAAGCCTACAGTATAAGAATATGTTGGGAGAGTAACAATGAGTCAGATTGAACTAGAAATTATATCTAAAACAAAGGACTTGGGTGATAATTTCGTCGTCAGAAGAGCCCTACCTTCCATCAAGAAGCC
>JBNKNM010000331.1:0-5123 GCA_050293845.1 Pseudobacteriovorax sp.
CGCTTTATGGCGCTCGCTGCATAACTGCGACTACTGAAGGCTATTACTGTAGCTTGATAAAACTTTGCGACGCAACCTCCAGAAGCACCACAAAGAATTGCTGACTGAGCACAATTTAAAATAAGGGCTAAGGGATAAATAAGTCCTTGTTTACTTCTTGGTTCAACCACATGCTTAAAAAGATCAGATCATTTAAGTTCAGAAACATCTTCCATGGTATACATACTAACTCCCAAATCTTGATGATTTGGTATATTCTATTATTCTTGTTATTCTACTAGCTATATCGGGTAATTATAGAAACCTTTCCGCTCCCCTGTCTTTTTTGGAGTAAAGAGTGGCTTAAAACACAAATTAATGATCATATTGTTGACACGGTGTTGAGAATGAGTCCATGCAAATAGGATCTTTTCTTGATGCTTATAGCAGCTATTAGCTATTCTTTTTTGACGATAGCGGTAAGAAAAATTAGCATCTATAAATTAGGCTGCTTTATAGATTTACCTGATGCTCTGTTCTGATTAGCACAGAGATCATTCAATCGTTCCCCAACCGTTTTCCTTTCCTGGCGTAAGATTTGCATGATTCTTATTCAAGAAATAGGAAGTGCTTAGTTCTAACCCGTCAGAGGCAATTAAAAAAAATCATAATTTTTTCCAGCTAGTAAGGTGTGATTACCTCAAAAGCCGGATATTGTTTTGCAAAGGATCAACTATGGATAAAGTACAAGTTTCACACATATTGATTTATATGTTTATTTTCGGCCCTCATGTGTATGGCCAAACTACCTCCAGCAAAACATCAAAATCTAAAAAAACGACATCTTCACAAGCGACGGTAGCAACTAAAACATCGGCTATGCCTAGCAAGGAAAGCACTGAACGTATCACCGTTGTCGGCTCCAGAATAAAGCGCTCTGAACAGGAAGGACCCATTCAGGTGCTCCGTATTGATGGTGATACTCTTAGGTCTACAGGGTATAATTCTCTGTCTGAAGTGATGCGAAATTTACCGCAAAATTCTTTTGGTAACTTTGTGGATGATGGTACCAATGCGACGACTCCTAGTCTAAGAGGTATTGGGAGTGCCAACACTTTGCTGCTTGTGGATGGTCGCCGCATGGTGAAAGATGCCAATACCGAAAGAGCCGACATGTCGATGATTCCATTGGCCGCTATCTATGAGGTGCAGATTCTTTTAGGTGGTGCTTCAGCTATCTACGGCTCCGATGCACTGGGTGGTGTTATCAATGTGATCACTAAAAAAGATTATGATGGTACCGCGTTTTCGGGGTCCTATACGGGTACCAAGCTAGGTGGCGGTGAGGAAACGACGGCATCTTGGGTTTGGGGTAACAGCTCTGAAAGCAGTTCCAGTTTTAATGTCTTACAGTATCAAAAAATCCAGCCACTCTTTTGGAACGATAGAGATTGGACCGACGCCCAAAGACAATTCGGTATCGGCGACCCAGCATCTTTCCTAGGCGAAGATCAAATGCCTTACGTTGTTGATCTTGGTCGTTGCTCCGTTTTTGGAGGCGAGGATTCCACGGTCTGCGGCAGTGATTGGGCTGGCGATTGGAATTATTTTCAGAACGAAGTCGAACAGGTCATTGCATTTAGCCAGTTCCGTAGGGACATAGCAGAAAGGCATGAGTTCAAGGCCGGTTTTTTTCTGCTTAATAAAGAAATTGATAGTTCAAGTACCGCTAATTTTCTAAGAAATGATTTAGTGCCAGCCTCGCTCTTAGATGGATTAGATCTTCCTATTGCTCCCCTTATCGTTGATGGCAAAGTATACGCAACCGGCTTTCTCAATGCTGCTGGCCCGCGCACCTCCCATACATCGCTTACAACATACAGTGTTTCAGCGGGATTCGATGGAGCCCTTAGTGAAACTATCGACTATGCAGCTAATATATCCTATGCCGATAGCAAGGTGCAAAGTGAATCGAAAAACTCTTTGCTGGAAAAAGAGCTGTTTGCAGCAATGGAAGACGGTAAATTTAATCCGTTCAAGCCCGTAGGTGAGCAAGGTTCTCTCGATTCTGCAAAGGTCAACTTGTTTGGTAAGTCTAGCACAAAAACCACAACAGCCGATTTCGGGGTTTCTGGAGAACTTTTTGAAAACTGGGCCGGGATTGTTGAATTTGCCAGCGGCTACAATTTAGTGAAAGAAAGTATGAATGTTGATGACGGTCAAACAGTCTTGCCTGATAATGAAGGCAATTACAGAGTATTCGGGTACTCTGGGACTTTTCGGGAAGCCCAAAGAAAAATCGACTCTGTATACCTTGAACTTAAATTACCCCTGCTGAAGAGTCTTAACTTAACAGCAGCAGGCCGCCTCGATAAATACTCAGATGTTGGCAATTCATTCACACCGGCCAGCTCACTAGAATACAGACCCCTAAGATCCCTACTACTGCGGGCCAGCTATACGGAAGGCTTTAAAGCTCCGACCCTTGATAATATCAATAGCCCACTATCTAAAGGTTTTGGATTTGGTAGAGATTATAGAGAATGTGGGAAGCCTTCAGATAGTGACACGGGTTATTGTGAAAGCACCCAGCCCGTTGATTCCTATACAGGTGGGAATCCAAATTTAAAACCGGAAATATCCACGACCTATGGTTTAGGTTTTGTGTGGGATATCTATAGCAATTTTAGTATAACGGCCGACTTTTATCATACCAAAATTAAGGATGAAATTACGGAGATATCCATAGATGACGCTTTAAAATATGAAAATGATAATAGATTGCCTGATGGCGTTATTATTACTCGTGGCGATGATGGCAAACTTGTCAGCATCCAGTTGCCGTTACTGAACATAGGAACAAGAACTTCGGAAGGTTATGACCTGGGAATCAACTATAGTTATAGGACACGATGGGGTCGTTTTGTATGGGAAGAAAATGTGGCTGTCAAAACAGTGTCCAAGTGGCAAACTGCACCCGGTGAAGACTACAACAACGATTTATTTTACTTGCCTAAATGGCGGAATGTATCAGGATTGAAGTGGAGTTTATTCGGCCATGGGGTATCACTTGTTAATAATCATATCGATGCCAAGCGGTGGCGTGCCGATGATACCCCTAAGGTGCCTTCTTATAATTATTGGAATTTAAGCTACGCCTACACATTCTCTAAAGGCTCCAGCATATCTCTGGGAGGAATCAATGTTACTCAGACTAAACCTCCCGTTGATACATCCAGCACCTCTGGATTGTCTCGGGGAATCAGCCAATCCTTATATGGAATCAAGGGACCATCTTATTTTGTAAAGTTCGACTACATCATATAAGAGAGGTGGTGGGCTAATGCACGCGGAAGTCTCCTTGCAAGGCCCCCCAAGGAGACTTTTATTTAATGAATATCAGGAGATCCTTATCTCTTTAGGCCCGCGCATTTTATTGAAGCTTTATCCTAAGGAATTTTCAGCCACCCTGATCATCATGCTCGGAATCAGTGATCGACATCGATTGGAATCGTAGGCCGACATCCGCTTGGATTAGATGCCCACTTTCAGTGAAATATGCAATCATACGAAAGGTAAGATTCACCCGTGGCTCCGATACCCGCAACCGTTTAGGCAGCCCATGGCGCCAATGGCTTTGCATTTTGCAAGCCATAATCACCAGGCTTCCATGGCCTAAGGAAAGATCCAACTTTTTCGACTTGTCCGTCTTGTAACTAAGCTGGAAATCGCGCCTGGCACCCAAGCTGATGGAGGCGATCACAGGATCGAGGCCCAGCTCCGGCTCATCATCGCTATGCAGTCCCACATAGTCGAGTCAGTAAGAGGAACTTCCCCTCGAACTGCTCCCAGATCCATACGTGAACCTCTCGGTTCATACGGTTCCTGTTAGTACATCGGTATCAATCTCCAATGGGCAAATAGTGTGGGATTAGCTTTTATAATGCGTTTAATAAGGTTTATGGTTCGGTTTTTTTGCCTCTCAGTTTTGAGAATTTTCTCTGAAACCATACTCTGAGTCGATCGTTTAAGTATTTTGCGATAGGGGCAAAGTATGACTTATTGAACTTTGCATAGTAGTTTATCCACCCTTGAATCACTGGATTGATCATTTTAGCGATGTCTTCCAGAGAGTAGTGAATCCACGACTGCAACCGCCAACGATATTTGATTACTCTGCGGATTTCTTTCAAGGCTTTTGGGCTTGGAGCTGGACTGAAAGTTTTAAACATTCTTCCATCTTTAGAATTCCTTGCGACCCTCGTCCTAAAGTTAAACCCGAGAAAATCAAATTCATAATTTTCCGCTCTATCTTGACGAAGTTGATCCCTACAGTAGACAATTTTGGTCTTACCTTCATGTAGCTCAATTCCGCATTCAGCAAATCTCTTTCGTAACTTGTCTAATATGTAGTTGGCTTGCATTTCTGTTTTACAATGGATGAGCCCATCGTCAGCGTAACGACACCAGCTGAGATAGGGATATTCTCTAGCTATCCAGTAATCAAAGCAATAATTTATAAAGAGATTACTTAAAATAGGCGAGACACATCCACCCTGAGGAGTACCTTTTACTCGTTCCTTTAAAGTCCCATCAGCTAGTTGTAACGGAGCTTTAGCCATCGTTCTATATAAAGCAAGATCCATTTATTATCGACATGTTTTCGCACAGCTCTTTGTAACAATTCCCAAGGAATATTGTGGTTGGTAGACAAGGGAAATCACTCTCCCTAGCCCCCAAGCAGAACCCGCCGCGCGCAATTTACGCAACGGGCTCCCCAGGAATTTATTCACTGGCGGGCTTCAGATCATTGGATGAACTGTTCTAGGTGGATAGGGAAGCTTAAACCAGTCACTATTCGACAGATAGGACCAATACAATCTATGCCGCTGACTCCGTCTACGCAGTTTCCTAATCCATTGCAGTTTTACCTCACTCAGAATCCATTGCAACTTAGGGTCGCAGTGATGGAGAGAAAAGTATTGATAAAAGCCTCTTAGCATCTGGGAAAGTTGCTTTTGCTGATCTCTCCGTTTCCAGTGAGAATGCTTGCGTAGCCAGATTTCAGTTGTATCTAAGAATTTTCGACAGCTTCTATGACTCGGGATACGGATAAGCGAAAATTCTCCTTTCCGATCTCGGCC
>JBNKNM010000332.1:0-5098 GCA_050293845.1 Pseudobacteriovorax sp.
CTGCACCGGTGAACTATTCTGCACCGGTGAACTACTCTGCACCGGTGAACTATTCTGCACCGGTGAACTATTCTGCACCGGTGAACTACTCTGCACCGGTGAACTATTCTGCACCGGTGAACTATTCTGCACCGGTGAACTATTCTGCACCGGTGAACTATTCTGCACCGGTGAACTACTCTGCACCGGTGAACTACTCTGCACCGGTGAACTACTCTGCACCGGTGAACTATTCTGCACCGGTGAACTACTTTGCACCGGTGCAGTAGTTTGCAGGGGTTGACCTATCCTGTTCCATATTTGTATCATAAGAGCATTGTTTATTTCGTTAGTTAGATGTTATAGTCTTTTTATTAAACAAACATCTAACCGTGAGAGTGATTTCCATGGAACAGAGAAAAATCTTGGCAAGATTTCGGGCAAAAAAATCATATCTTATTAGGAAAAAAGGACTGACTGAAGCAGAGGCTGTTAGCCAAGCCAAACATATTTTAGAAGAAGTTAGCTGTCAAAAAATAAATTCGACAAAGTATAAGAATGTTGAGGAACCGAGTTCAACGGAAATAAGAAATGAAGTAGAGCGTCAAAAAGCCTTGGGAATCTTCACGGAGGTTCCACTTCTCATGTCAAACTCAGAAAAAAAATTGAAGGTAAAAGAACTGAGCAAAGAGTTACCGACCAGTGAAATAGCAGCGCAGAGTACGAAAATCATGAATGCAGCATTCTACGCCTTAATCGTAGCAATTGCTTCCTGGCTTCTTATAAGCTCTTCACTCGAAGTTTTTGGTAATGGCTCAGAAGGTTGGGGGAAAGCAATCATCTTAGAGCTTGGTATCCTTGGCCTTGCTGTCTCTAAGACGAAGTTAGGATCTAGTCTAAAAGAAATAGCGGGCTTTTTACTCTCAAAAGCCACCCTTATCTTCCTTGTCTTTTTGTCATTTTCTGTTCTTCACACCGGCGTAGAATCGCAAAGATCTGAAGGGCTAACAACCGCAGAGTCCACGAGTACAATTATCGCAGATCTAATTTCGGAGCGTGATGATTGGCAAAAAACCTACGATGATTACGCAGAAAACCGCATCAGTGACCGCAGAGATGCCTTGAAAAAAATTTCACGGCTTAATGCAGAGATAAAAGCTGAGCGTGCAGCAATCTCTAAAAGCCTTGATGGCTCAGTAATCAATTTAAAATCAAACACAGAAAAGATGATCAGAGCAGCATTACTGCTTCTTAATATTATTTTTGGACACAAGCTAGCGCAGGCGATGGCCACAATTAAGTGGCCTCCCTTGCAAAGGGAGGAGAAGCTAAAACTAGCAGAGCTATAAGCTCCAATAATTTTTGCTTTTTTGGGTTCTAGGCTGGAAACCAAATTATAAATGTAAGTAATTAGCACTACCTACACTATCATACATCTCAGCCTAGTTAAATGGATTTTTTATACCTAATTTCAGATTGGGCTAGGATGGCTATATCTAAAATTGCTGAAAACCAGCGATTAAGTGCAGGAAAGCGCTACTATTATTATGCTCACTCAGAGCTTGATAAAAGCGGGAAAAAGACTTTTCAGGACTACAAAAAACCAATCTTGAATTGGCGCTCAAGGACTCATATTTTTACGGCACTACCTGCAAAGGATGACAGTAAACTTGTTTACGGAATCCCACTCGATCTTGACTATGAAAAAGCCGATTCTCGCTGGAAATCACGTGGAAAACTTGATCACAGAAAAATGCGATCCTTTCTTTTAGAGAACTACCCGGAATTTTCCCGTTATCTATGCACCTGGACCCGCTCAACAGGGGGGAGGGGGCTTGGGGTTATCCTTTTTATTGACCCTTTTCTAAAAGGTAGTGAGGGTGCAGCTTCGGTGGAGTTTTTAGCGCGAAGGGTTCAATATCTTCTCATCGAGGTATTGAACTTTCACGGAATGGGGTGTGACCCTAATGCTAGTGGTTTTTGTCGATGGACGCCAAACTGGCGAAATGGCCGGATTCTTTTGCATAAGGATGAAGTCACGATTCGAAGGGTTCAGAGGGAAAATGAGTGGCATGGAGTTTTGCGAATAGCCTACAATGAGCTTCGCCGTTCGAAAGCCCTGAAGCCAGAAACTAGGGCAGAAAAGGTAAAAAAAGGTCTACGTTTTGCCGTTAAAGATTCGACAGATGTTGCACTAGCAAAAATTTACGCACACATTATTGATGAATCGCCTGAAAGCCTTTGTATTAGTAGCTCCTATGAGGATCTATCGAAGCTTTCAGGGTTATCTATTCCAACTCTTAGAAAAAATCTTTGTGAGGCTTCATGGCTTTTAATCGAGCGTTTATGGGGAGAAGGATTGAGGCTTACCTTAAAAACAAATCATGAGCTTACAAAATTAGCCTACGAGGCTCCTACTAGATTAAATAAACGCTCACCTAGCCTTGCAAGTCCTGGGCGCTCTGAGTGGGATTTACCTGACCCTGAAGAAGTAGATAGCGATAGTCGTAATGACTTCATTTGGCGTAAGGCTGTCCTTCTTAGAAACGAAGGAATGAGCTTAGATGATGCAATCAGTGAGATCGGTGGCCTTATTAAGCGCATTCCGGGGCATGAAGAGAGTAGGAACTGCCGAAATTATGAGACAATTGTTATTTCCATTTTCAATCGTTCAGAAAAAAGATCCAAAAATATAAAAAGAAAGATTTTTTCGCTAGAAGTTAAGGCGAAGCCTCTTAGCATTCTGCCGCACCTCGGCTCGGTAAATCAGCCTCAAGTTACTGATTCACTTTCGGATACAGCAGCAGGAGAAGAGGATAAGAAAATCCCTTTATCTGATCGAGGGGAGGCCGCTAGGCCTGGGGATCTTCCCCAGCAGAAGGAGGTCATCAAGGATGAGGAGATGCAAAGCCCCACAGAGCGTCCAGAGTTTGGACTACTTCTGGCCTTCGCGCCGGAGGCAGCAAAATCCATCATCGAAGGCAGGAGTACAACAGCTCCGAGTCAAAACGATGTGGCATGCGAGAAAAAGGAGCCTCTAATTTCTCCCCTAGCGCCCGTAGTCGATCTTCCGAAAGTTAGGACATTCCGAACTATAAAGGAGCTTAGAAAGCACAATTACGACTCTGTGGACATCCTTGACCGCTTTGAGACTTGTTTCTTTCGATGTCTGAAACGCAAGACGGAGGCTCAAATTGTGGCTGAGCTTAATAGGGAAGCACCGAAAATGGTCAGGCTGGGAGTAAGGTATTCCGCTCCGAAGGGGGCTTACCGTAGGGTTTTGGCAGCGTTTGGTAAATTGCCAGCTCGCCTTAGGGAGGATTTACTCAGGGTTCTGCAAGAATAAAATTCTGCAGGACGTTTGCAGCTGTGATAAAATGTAATAATATCTGCTGGTTAAAGATTATCTGCAACTATTCAATAGTTGCAGCACAGCAGGCTATCTGAGAGACAATGACTTGGATGAGCTGGCCTAATAACGGCTCAGGTTGTTTGAAGCTTGTCTATAAAGTCGTTTCGTAGTGACAGGCTCATACAATCAAACTCTACCCGATTATCGATAATCGATACTCGCACCCCAAACTTACTGCGAAGGTTATCGATCAGATGGAGTAGGTTAGGGTCGGGTTCTGAAGTCTGCTTACGAACACCGCGAACAGCATTTTCAAAGTTCGTCTTGTAGTAAACGGCAGCTTTACGTAGTTTGGAAAACTTTTCTTGCAGGGTAGAATGCTGCCGCTCAAGCGCTTTAGACTTTTCTTTTAGTTGCCTATGCTCGTACTTTTCATTAGCCAATGCCTCGCGTGCCCGCTCGACCTTGGCTGCATTTTTCGTCCCTATATTGTATATACTTATGGACCTTACAGCTTGACGTAGTTTTTCAAGCTTTGTAGCGAGGGTTCGTCCAAATGCCTTGGATCTGACTGTATCGATGATCCGCTTGATAGTCGTTTGGGACTTTCTAGCAAGAATCTGACGGGTCTCTAGATCAGCTTTCGCAAGAAATTTAAGCCGCGAGATCCAGCGGCGATCAATATTGTAGCGACGACCGAGTTCGGATTGAGTTTTTTTACTGTGGCGGATTTCAGCAGCAATCCGTACTAGCTCTTTTCCAGATTTCAAAAGCGCCCCCAGGTGCAAAATATTCATTAACTTAAATAAATTATATAGTTACTGGATTTTTTTGTAAAGGATAGAGATTGTCCCAGGATACAATGTGCAAAAAATAGGCAAGGCGTATCCCAGGCGTGGCGGTAATTACTTGGTTTAAAATATTTAGACAAAAAACATCTGTTTAATGATCGCCATACGGACCGGGGCAATTTATGCGAACCTTTGGTGTAGTGAAAAAGACTGTATAGTACTGATATTATTTAATTAATTGCGGTTTTGGTGAATTGAATGCTAACTTTAGTACATTAGTTGGCAATTCATGGCTGCAATATATCCTGGCTTGATCTGTCATCAGTAACATATTGATAGCTTTGTGAGGTACTTGGCCAGTGAAGAGAATTTTAGACAGTTGAACAAAACAATACATAAGGTTAAATCTGTCTTCAGAACATCTCATAGCTGTAGCTTTAGCTGATTGATTACATAGTTGGATTTTTAAAAATGATGAAAAAAGTAGTTTTGATAATTAATTTGTTACAAGTAGCTGGCTGTAGACTTGGAAAAGACTCGTCAACTAAACCTGTGCCTGAGCCCATTCCTTTCCCTATCGATGGAGGTTGGAGTGACTGGCAAAAAACAGAGAAAAAATGTCTCAACTTAAAATTGATAGAAGAGGAACGAATTTGTAACAACCCATTGCCACTACATGGTGGTAAGGACTGTGAGGGTGAATCTATAAAAACCTCTATAGCCTGCGCGAGTGATATATCAGATTTAAAACGTATTTTGAATGTGGATTCACCACCAACGGAAATCTATATTGATTTTGAAAATCTTTCATTTCTATTTGACAATGTGATTGTTGATATAGATCCCAATTTTGAAAAAATAGATGTTTCCAGTTGGAGCGTATCTCAAGTTAAAGATATGAGCTATTTGTTTTATGGAGCATCCGCATTTAATCAGCCTCTTGATAATTGGGATACTTCTAACGTTACTGATATGA
>JBNKNM010000333.1:0-5084 GCA_050293845.1 Pseudobacteriovorax sp.
CAATTCTATACAAGTTCAATAGTGTAGATCAATGGGGGCTAATGGTAGATCAATATGCTACTGGAAGAGGTTATTTACCCCTCGTATCTCATGATCTATCTAGTACAGACAATTTTAGGATATTGCATAGCTCTGAGTATTCATTGGGTACGAGTCATAAACGCCATGGCAGTATTCTAAACATTACGACTACAGAGCTTAATGCTATCAAAAATAAATGGCCAAATAACCCAACCTATAGAATCCGGTCTTACAATTATCCAAACAGATACGTGAGGCACTATTATTTCAAAGCCAAAATTGATGAGACTGTGAGTCCCGCTGCTGATGGCATGTGGAGAATTGTCTCAGGATTGGCAGGACGTGGTGTGTCTTTCGAATCTATTAATTTTCCTGGCTACTATTTAAGACACTATGACTATGTTTTAAACCTAGAAGAAAATGATGGGTCCAGTTTATTTGCCAAGGATGCTACATTTATTCAGGTTCCAGGGTTAGCAGACAATTCCTGGTCCTCATTTCAATCCTATAACTTCCCGGAAAGATATATTCGTAATTATGACTATAATTTGCGCATAGATGTAATCTCTTCGGATATTGATAGACAAGATGCTACATTTAAAATAGTGGAATAGTATATGAGGTTGGTTTAAATTTTTTCGGAAAAATTGCTATTTTCAAAAGTACAGTTCTGTTGCATCTACTTAGATTAATGGAAAGGTGCATGAGTCGAGTTATTCATGCACTTCTGTATTCACTTAAATATGGGATTCTTATAATTTTGGTTTACACTATGATGTCAGGTACACCTGATTTCGCCTGTCTAACAAAATTTAATGTATATATGATAAGGGGATTTTTTGGGCTATGGATCTTAGCGGACATTTTTTGGGTATTGATGTTGTTTCAAGGGTTGCCACTCTTGGTAGGTTTTTGCCTCCGTTTCCCGCCTAAAATACTAAGTCATATCACTAATGACTTACTTCATAGGAAAGCACGGCACAAGAAAAAAATAATATCTTATTAACTTACCATTTCGTGTGAAAGTATCAGTCTAATTACACCAGAGTGTAATAAATTAGTATTACATTGGCATACTATGATGCTTTTTGCAACTCCTTCCAAATCCCTTAATTCCTGATTCCAATTGCCTTTGCAGGTAATAGATTCCCATGCGAACTCTTTTGGTCTCAAACTTGCTTATACTTTCGAAAAAAGTTAGGAGGATTAAAGCGTGAATATGGTTGGCAGCATTCTTAGGCTTGGCCTAGTACTTTTATTAACGGGGCATTTATCTGCTCCCTTACTAGCTAAAGCTCCCATCAAAGTTGGTATTTTACATTCTCTATCTGGAACTATGGCTATCAGTGAAACCTCTATAAAAGACATCGCGCTGATGACTATAGATGAGATAAATCGCAACGGAGGGCTTTTAGGAAGAAGCTTAAAGCCCATTGTTGTCGATCCCGCCTCAAACTGGCCTTTGTTTGCGGAAAAAGCCAAGCAGCTTCTCCAAGAAGAAAAGGTGGACGTAGTGTTTGGTTGCTGGACAAGCGTTTCCCGCAAGTCTGTTCTCCCTGTTTTTGAAGAACTTAACGGCCTGCTTTTTTACCCCGTTCAGTACGAGGGAGAGGAATCTTCTTGGAACGTTTTCTACACAGGTGCCGCACCCAACCAACAAGCCATTCCAGCCGTCGAATATCTTATGAGTGAGGATGGGGGCGACGCCACACAATTTGTTTTGCTTGGAACAGATTATGTGTATCCGCGAACGACCAATAAGATATTGCGTTACTTTCTTAGAAGTAAAGGGGTAAAAGATTCACAGATTATGGAAGAGTATACTCCCTTTGGGCATGCTGACTATCAGACTATCGTGGCTAAAATTAAGGCGTTTTCCGCTAAAGGTCGTACGGCGGTAATCTCTACAATCAATGGTGACTCCAATGTTCCTTTCTATAAGGAACTGGCAAACCAACAAATTAAAGCCGAGACTATTCCGGTGATGGCGTTCTCTGTAGGAGAAGAAGAACTTCGAGGAATTGATACCAAAGATCTTGTAGGACATTTGGCTGCATGGAATTATTTTATGTCTATAGACTCTAAAGAAAATAAAAAGTTTGTCCAAGATTGGAGAAATTGGGTTAAGAAGAACAACTTACCAGGTGGACTTAAGCGAGTGACAAACGACCCTATGGAAGCAAGCTATGTAGGTATCAAAATGTGGGCTCAAGCAGTTCTACAGGCAGGCACTACAAATGTAAATGCCGTGCGGCAGGCACTGAGCGGGCAACAGGTAAAAGCTCCTTCTGGCTACACCTTAACTATGGATGGCCAAAACCATCATCTTCATAAGCCGGTGTTTATTGGGGAAATACAACCGAACGGCCAATTTGAAGTTGTGTGGCAGACCAAAGGCCCCATTAGAGCTGAACCCTGGAGTCCCTACGTTCCTGAGAGTCGTAAAAAAATTGCCAACTGGTCGTACCCTTGGTTATGTGGAAATTGCGAGTCATCCCAGGCAACCCTTGCTCATTAAAGTTGAGTGGTCTTTAAGAAGAATCACCCTTCAAACGTTAAGAAGGGTTGATATTAATGAGGTGATCGTTTGCGAACGACTAACTTAATGCGATCTACAACTATATTGCTCTTGTCATTCTTGCTAAACAGCAATGCTCTTTCCTCAATTTCGGAAGGTATGTGCAGCGGAAAAAAATCCCGTATCATAAGCGCGTTGCAAAAAAGTACTCCTGAGAAACTAAATCAGGAAATATGGAATGCTCTCCGAAATGGTAGACTCTACTGCGACACTGAGGATCAGCTTTGGATCAAGGAGGATGGCTTCATAAGCGTTTTTGGAGATCACATTTACTCCAAGGAGATTGTTCTTGAAAAAGTACGTATAAATAACCGTATTCGCAGACTAGTTCAGAAAAAGATGTCCCTTGCACAATTGGACTTTAGCAAAGATGAGCTCTTGTTAGAAAGTTTAAAAAAACTCGACTACAGGAACATTAACCAAAAAACCTATAAAAAATTACAAGAAAAGGTGGAAACAACCCATCTCGCCAGTTTAAAAACCCAGCTTATGTTTATACTTGCTAAGATCGATTTATTTGGTAACGAAGACAGAAGCAAGGTTAAGAATGCGATTCAAATGCTTGGCTCTTCTGGCCTCGAAAGTGAGCGATCAATACTTATGAAGTTTTCTAAGCTTAAGGGTAAGCAATCTTATACGAATGATATTTCGGAAGCTATTCAAAAAATTGACAGACGCATAAGTATTTATAGCGCTGTTGGTCATAGTCTCTACGGTTTGAGCCTTACAAGCGTACTTTTACTGGCAGCGTTAGGATTAAGTATTACATTTGGACTTATGGGTGTGATAAATATGGCCCACGGGGAAATGCTAATGCTAGGTTGTTATGCTACATGGATAGCTCAAAACCTATTTTCAAATTATGCACCACAATTTATGGACTACTATCTATTCATCGCATTTCCGTTAGGGTTTCTGATAACTTTTATCATTGGTCTGCTTATTGAACTCACTATTGTCCGTCATTTATACAACCGCCCCCTAGACTCCCTCCTTGCTACCTGGGGAGTCTCTCTCGTTCTTATACAAATAATTAGAACTCTGGCAGGTGCTCAAAATGTTGAAGTAGCATCTCCATCTTGGTTGGTGGGAGGCTATAGTTTTGCAGAGGGCTATGTCCTGCCATACAATAGGATATTTTCTATCATCTTCTCTGTCATTTGTTTTCTAGGACTTTTTTCATTCATTCGCCACTCCAAGTTCGGATTACTCATGCGCGCAACCCAATCGAATCGAGAAATGGCAGAAGGCTTAGGAATCAACACGCGAAAAGTTGATGCCTACACCTTTGCCATCGGCTCTGGAATTGCCGGATTGGGTGGAGTGATTTTATCTCAAATTGGCAATGTAGGCCCATCTTTAGGCCAAACTTACATCATCGATTCTTTTATGGTGGTCGTTCTTGGTGGTGTCGGCGATATTCTTGGAACCTTACTGGGTGCGCTTACGATTGGTCTATCCACCAAGTATCTGGAACCTTTTACAGGGGCTGTTTTTGCAAAAATTTTGGTAATGATGCTGCTCATTATTTTCATTCAGAAGCGGCCCCATGGGCTGGTGACCACAAAAGGAAGGGATGGCTAATGGGCCTTAACTTTAGAATTATAGTGTGTATCCTGACAATTCTAATATCGATTCCACTACTCTACCTTATACAGATCGAAAGCCCAACCCCCTGGATCACCGAGTTTCATCTCACAACCATAGGGAAGTATCTGTGTTTTGCAGTAATCGCTCTGGGTATACATTTAACATGGGGTCTCACTGGTATATTATCATTAGGTCAAGGGCTATTTTTCTCGCTTGGTGGATATTGTTTCGGCATGTATCTTATGCGATCTATTGGAGAGGAGGGCGTTTATGGTAGTAAGTTACCTGATTTTATGGTTTTTTTAGACTGGAAAGACTTTCCATGGTATTGGTGGGGATTTGATACTTTTGCATATGCTCTTTTAATGGTGATACTTGTCCCATTTACTGTTGCTGCAATATTTTCATTTTTTGCTTTTAAAGCACGCATTAAAGGTGTCTATTTTTCAATTATCACCCAGGCTCTCTGTTACAGTATGATGCTGCTATTTTTTAAGAACGAGCTGGGCTTTGGTGGAAACAATGGGCTTACAGACTTCAAGCGCATCGGTCCATTTCCACTGCAATCACCCTACTCTAAAGTTAGCTTGTATTTTGCCAGTTTGTCATTTTTACTGCTCTGTTTTTTATTCTGTAGATATCTTGCCAATACCCACTTCGGAAAAATATTAACATCGATCCGTGATAGCGAACCTAAAGTACTAGCCATGGGCTATAATGCAGTGGTTTTTAAAACATGTATATTTACTGTTGCCGCTGTTATGACAGGAATTGCAGGAGCTCTTTATACACCACAAGTAGGTATTATAAATCCATCAGAAATGGCTCCGGCTCTATCCATTGAAATGGTCATATGGGTCGCCATTGGTGGTAGAACAAGTGCTGTTGGCGCTAT
>JBNKNM010000334.1:0-5077 GCA_050293845.1 Pseudobacteriovorax sp.
AGTTTTTAAAAGTCATTTCTGAACTACAAGGCCACGACAGAATTCTTTCAACAATAGCCTATTATTCTGGATTGAGAATTGGGGAAATTTTCGCCTTAAACAGTAAGAAAGTTAGAAGGACTATTGATGGATTTATTCTAAATGTTGATCGTCAAATGTATCGAAATGGTGAATATGGCTTGCCGAAGCGAAGGAGGATCAGAAGAAGTTTTGCTTTTAAGCAGTGTGGATCGGAGATGCAAGAATGGCTTAATACATCTGAAGATATGCGAATTGAACTCAGATCTAGGAGGTATTCAAAGATAGTAGCAAGTGCTTGTACCTACGCTAATGTATCTAATATTCTTTCATTTAAAGACTGGCGTCACTGCTATGCAATAAGTCTACTTAACATGGGAGCTACAATTAGTCAGGTCGCGCAGAACCTTGGTAATTCGGAGCAAGTATGTCGTAAATACTACACAGGTTACATAATGACTAATGATGGAATTGAAACTATGGCGAGGAATGTTTCTAAGAATGCTGAAGAGTTTTTTTCAGAGGCCGTTGTAGATTTTGGTTAGAAAATTTTTCTAACCAAAATACCCAAAATGTCTAACCGCTACTTTTAGCGTGGTGTATTAAAATGTTGATTTTATTGAGAAAAGAGCGATCGCGGCAGGATTCGAACCTGCGACCACAGGATTAGAAAAAAACTAAGCCATCCTGACTTTAGTTTGAGATAATAATAGGTTAAAGACTAAGTTTTCTTCCCTCATCACCTATCCAACCTTATGCGAACCCTCTAGAAACCTTAAAGAAACCCACTGGCAAAACGAGAATCACTGGTCTACAAAAAGGGAATAATACTCGGTGTTTTTAAATGCACTGAAGAGAAATTGGCTTGAGGAGGCCAGTGTTAGCAGCACCGACCTCCAGAACAAAGGAGCCTAGCAATATCGACAAAGTAGACCCCATCGTTCTTTTGGAACGAGCATAGTATCGTTTTGCCTACTTTTCAATCTAAGCTAGTAGCTCCCTCAAGGAAAGAGGGAATCCATGTCAAACGTACATCAACTATTTCCAGTAAATCACAGGGTGTTTCAAGGCGGCAGATATCTAAAGGCGATCCATGCACTGCCAGATTTGGATATCTACGAGCAGTCAATTTTGCTCTATTTAGGATCACTCATGCCCTTTGACAAAGGCTTTGTAGATCAAGTCGCTTGGCCATCAATCGAGACAATAGCCAAAAATACTAGGATGTCTAACAAGACCGTTCAGAAGAAAATTAATTCCCTAGTACGGAAAAAGTTGCTCACCAAAAAGCAAAGGATCTTGATAAACCAAAACGGTCGATTCGAGCAACTGACCAACGATTATACTCTGACCGAAGCTTGCTTCACTTCCTATGAAGATGTCATAAATTCCCAAGAGCATATCTCAGCAATTAGGAAAAGAGCGGTAGGTGAATCAAGCGGCGCTTTTTTTACATCCTCACCGTTACCCCCTCCCACCTCTCTTGAATCTGTGGGGGAGGTAGTCATAGACGAGGCTCCCACCTCTGAAATACAGACTAATTCCCCAGCTAAAGCCCCAAAAGAAGATCCCAATATTTCCCCATTTTCTTACGAAAGTCCTGAGGAATCTTGTAAATCCGAGATTGACAACATAATCGCTGCTTGGGAAGAAGTAGTAAAAAAAGCTGTTTCACCCTTTGAAAGAAGGCGATTTCTAACTGATTATCGTCGCACCCGTAGCAATGAACTTCTGATGCTTGAAAAAATTAGAGAAATTGAAAATGACCCCTATTTGCTCGAAAGGGCAAAGAGTATAAATTGGCTTTTCTCCGGTTATGATCTGAGTCTTAAGACAAAAAAGCAGCTCTTAAGGACCGGAAATCGGGCCATAGAGCGCTTATCTAGCGCAGACCAGTTTGATGACATTGTCTCAAAACTACCTCGATTATTAGCAAATAAGTCTCAAGATTTTCTAAATCCATCCCCTGAGCTTATTGAATCTATGTTTGGGAATAAGCTAGATGAGGCAAGAAAGCGGCTTAAAATAGAACCTAAGCCCAAGAGACCCGAAAATATCGGGGATCTTAAAATTTTGCTCGATAAAATCTCTTTTTCCCAAGATCCAAGTAAAGCTGAACGAGCTAAACAGATCTTAAACATGCTACCCACAGCTCCGTTTGGTTCTCTTCTCCCCCTCTACATAAAATATTGTGAGGTGTGAAATGACACGAGCAGAATATAACCGCCAGTACTACCAAAAAAACAAAGAAAAGTTGAAACAAAAAGCTATGGAAAGAAAACGTCGTAAAAATGGGGCAAAGTTGTCATTGGTTAAACCTGAAAATTCAAATCTGACAGTTGAAACTATGCAAACTGAACAGGCTGAAATGTTGAAACGTCTTAAAAATACTGTACGTAAACCATATGATATTACTGATGATTGGTTGAAACCACATGTTGAACCCTTCATTTTCAATTCCTTAACTTTTGAAGTTGAAACCAAGTTTGAAATAACAGGTTTGAATCCTGACTCTAGAGAAGTCGAGAAAAAATTCAATTTTCAACATGGATGGAAAACTGAATTTCAAAAACTATTTGGCAGACCAGCAAACTTAATGCGACTCATATTTATGATTGGCTTAACTAGTCTATTTTATTTGCTCCAAGTTGAATTTTTTAAAGAACATGACGTTTCACCTCAGTTTTCTTGGGGACTGGCTCTGGCTAGTGAATGCTCTTTGTTAGCTCTCATGCTGACAAAATATCGGTCAAGGTGGATTAATTTTTTAAAGGGATTGACCTACTGCCTGCTATTCTCATATCTAGTCATATCCCTTGGCTTTCACCAATACCAGTCAAGCCGTCAAAAGCTAACTTCAGATGATAAAATTGAGCAGAATGGTGAGAGCGATCGGACACAAATAAAGAAGCAACTAGATCAAGCAACAGCCTCTCTAGAAAAGGCAACCCGTGGTAGATCGTGGGATAATATGAAATTATTTGGGGAGCAGGTTACTAAACTGCAAGATAAGCTCGACGGATTGTCCTCCAAAAAAAGTCTTGGGACAACAGATTCCCAGATGTACCTAGTTTCTGCAATCTTAATAATCATGTTTCGAATTATTTTGATTGCAGTAAACTCTCTTAACGCCATAAAATTAAGAGAAAATTACATGACTGTTAAGCCTTGGAGATAGTGAGTTCATGACAAAAACAGAAAAACATAAGTGGCAGTTTAAACCCCGCTTTCGTCGTCATGCATTTGGCTGGAAATCAGGCCCACCTCTAAAAAGGATTAAAGAGGCTGTTGCCGAAATTAAAAAGGTTGGGCGGAATGACAAAATTCTTGCTGCTGAGGGGGCTATCACTCTGATCGAAAAATTGTCACCGGCCTTGGAACATGTCGATAGTTCATCTGGTGCCATAGGGACAGCTGTCAATAATGCTATTGAGGCGCTTGTATCTATCATTGCCAAAGCTCCCGTTGATAACGAAACCCGTGACAGGTGGCTTGAGAGGCTCTTTCAAGCCCATGCTGATGATGAAATACCTTATATTGAGATTCTTACCGACTATTGGGGAGAGCTGTGTGTTAGCAAAGAGTTGGCGGCTTCTTGGGCTGATCGTTTGGTCGGAATAACAAAAATGGCCTTAAGTGAAGATAAGAATTTACGTGGTCACTTCCATGGAACTACCGCTTGCTTGAGCTCACTTTTTGCAGCGGAACGTTATAATGAAATTATTAACATAGTTCCTAACAATACCATTTGGGCCTATCAACATTGGGTTGTGAAAGCTTTAGCAGCTCAAGGTAGGCGATCAGAAGCTATAAAATATGCCGAAGGTTGCCGCAATGCCTGGGCAAGTGATATAAGCATAGATCGTCACTGTGAAGAAATTTTGCTGGAGTCCGACCTTTGGGAAGAGGCTTATAAGCGATATGGCTTATCGGCCAATCATAAGGGCACTTATCTAGCCTGGTTTCGCGCAGTGTGTAAAAAATATCCGGCAAAAGAACCCTCCCAAGTACTAAAAGATCTCGTTGATCATACTCCCGGAGAGGAGGGAAAGTGGTTTGCCGCAGCAAAGGCAGCAAAACTGTACGATGAGGCTATAGTCCTTGCTAACCATTCCCCATGCTCTCCACAAACCTTGACAAGGGCGGCCCGAGACTTTATCGATAGTGAACCTAAGTTTTCAATGGATGCAGGACTAGCAGCTATTAGGTGGCTCTTAGAGGGGTATGGCTATGAAATTAGAAATATAGATGTAATGTCAGCTTATCTCCACACCATGAAAGCTGCAGAAAAATTGGGTAAAGCGCATGAAATTAAAGGAAGGATTTCAAAGATGGCATCTGACCTAAAAAGTCCTGATCCTTCTGTTACTAAAATATTAAAACCATACATGGAGATGTAAGCTGAGACGGCCCTAGAGCCATGCCCCCCGATTGATAGATTTGAGTCAACAATAAAATATCTTGGTCTAAAAGCAGGCTAGGCTAGGAGCAAAAAAACGATCCATCAGAAGTGTGAAGCCATAAATTGTCTCCCTTAGCCTGAATCTTGATAATTTGAATCCCTTTCTTTACTTGAATCACTGTTGGCGAACTTCTAATCAGGTGAATACCAAGAGGGAAGAACGTTGAAGATTTCTTTTCTAGGGCTCCCCAACAATACAACAATGAATTGCCGTATGCACAAGTGAACGTCCTACCCGCAGCTATTTGCTGGACTTTTAAATTATGCTTTTCCTTAATTTTGGTGGGAAGATATATAATTTCTCTATCAGAAACAAGCGACTGGTTATCGGAATTTAAGCCCCAGCAATAAACTTCACCATTATTTATAGCACAGCTATGATCATCGCCAACATCGAAATCATATGTATATTCCAAAATTGGTAAAATAATCGGACTGAATGCAGACTCTCCTGTTGGCGACTCTCCATCTCCAACTTGACCATTTGCCCTATCGCCCCAGCAAAATAACTAATTACTATATATTCGAATAACCAGTTCAAATTCCCATCATTAGCATAATCGACGCTGCTAGCTTTCCAAAAATGTGTACCATTAA
>JBNKNM010000335.1:0-5047 GCA_050293845.1 Pseudobacteriovorax sp.
AAAAATTGATGTTGAGTGAGACCACGAATTAGTGGCTGTAATTCCTATATTCAAAAAAACCTTTCCGTTCCCCTGCATTATACCCCTTATAGGTGGAGCCGCGAGCCGATCTGAAATGTTATTTCTTGATAACGATGCATTTCAGCGGTTGAGCTATTTGATATAAAGTAGCCTCCGGCTGTCAAAGATAAAAAACTATTCCACCGGTAATCTAATAGGGGGGATAGTTTCACATAGGTATCATCTCGAGAGTCGCCGCGGCGTAACTTTAGAGTCCCCTGTAGTGTATAGTCTAGGTTTTTACTAAAGGCCCCCTGATAGCTTAGTGTTTCCTGAAATCCCCAATAGTTGTCATCTTGTGCTCCCTGGTAGCGAAACTGCCAATATTGAATCTCCATGCTGGAATTTAACTGAGGTGAGTGCATCCAGGTTAGGGCCATGACCTGTCTTTGGACGGAACGGTCTTCAGGATCTACCAAATCACCATCGAAAACATCTCTAAAACTACCATCATTAGGTGTAGGATCAAGGTTTTTGGAGTGATCATAAGCCAATAGCTTGACGGCTCCCCAGCTGATCGGAGCGTAAGTAATATGGGCCCCAAAATGATCGAGACCAGCTTTGTTACCGATCATGCTTTTGCCAACATAAAATGAAAGCTCCAGGGAAGATGTATCGGGTGTATGCACAATAAATGCGGGTCTTAGGAAGACTTGGGATAGACCATGATCGCTAAGCCCATCTCTTAACCAAATCCGCCACTGCAAATCTCCGCTTATTTTTGTATGAAAGACCCCATCCTTTGCAAGCGAGTAAGCAAGCTGGCTGGCTAATCTAAATCCTGGGGATGCTCTATGGATAATAGCACCAGGTAAAGGATTACCTTGGGGCGCCCTAAGAACATTATTCGAGTTTAGCCAAGCTCCCGCCAATTGGAAATGACTTTTCTTATTTGACTCATAGAATTTGATAAATGATTGTGCAGAGTCTCTGATGGTCGTTTCAGGCTCCTCCCGTAATACCTCACGAAATGTATCTCGCGCCGCAAAGTGCTGACCTTGAAAATGCTTAGCAACCCCCTTGTAGTACAATATGAGAGCTTTTTGGGGCGGAGCTGTTGAGATTAGCGACCATTGCTCTAATAGCGAAGATAGGTTGGACCACTTTTTTTGAATGAGAAGGTTTTCGGCTTTTCTTTGCAGCCCCTGTGCGGTCTTATGGTCATAGACTTCTTTATCGAAAAAAAAGAGTGCCCTATGGGGAAGACCTAGCAGCATGTACGCATGACCCCTATTTAAGTAATTGGGAGATGGTTTCTGTTTTTCAATGTATGCGATGGGGGCATGCGGGAGTTTAAACTCCTGGGAATCTGAAAAAGGCGATTTCCAGCTTTGCTTTTGATCCAGTATTTCAGCTCCCATTTTTTTTAGCAGCGCTACCATATTCAAGTGACCGCTATACAAGAGCTTGATGCGATTCATATGAATTTTTAATGCCTGACCTGGAAACAAAAAGAATAGCGGGATATTTTCTTGAGGACTTTGTCTTACAACAGCTTCCCGTGTGATCTGAGTTGCTGTGGCTATCGCTTGCAAGTCCTTTGTAGATATTTGGATAAATCCTTGTATTGGAGTTATATAGCTGGTACCGCGGGGTGTGGTACGAATTATGGTGTCGCTACCAGGTTCCAATCGTAGCAGGATGCCTTGGGGTAATTCCAGTTCCCAAGAAGTGGTACTGGTAGCTATGCGGATGCGCAGCAAACCGCTGGCGAGCCGGATTTTTCCGTAGGCGAAATGTAGGGTGCTTCGCTCTCCCAACCTTAAATTTACCATGTTAGGTAGAATAACTTCTGACAATGAATCGGTCATGGTTTTAATTTTTTCGTCATATCCCAGGGGAGTCAGAAAACGGCTCGGCATGATCTTATTACCATTTTTAATAAAGCTAAGCCCTTGTTTGACGGTGAGATAAGGAGTTTCACGATCTATGTATGCAGAAGGTGCGCGCTTTACCAGCGAGGCCGAGATGATTTTCGGGGAAGTACTGAAATCTTGGGGAGTAATGTTGATAATAGAGTCATAATAACTAATGCTGCCTATGGTACTAATGTGTAGCCGCAATCGGTGGGCCTCTGGTGATAGAGATTGGGTGTCTATCTGACAGGAAAAACCCTGACAGACTTTTCTATCATCAATAAACCACTCTCCTTGGTAACCATCCCCAGTTGATAATGCGAAGTTAAGCAAATCACCCTGAGGCAAAACATAGGATTCTTGAGGAATCGCAAAATCTGATTGATTGATTAGCTTGGGTGTGGGGGAAGTGACCGTGTTCTGACTCGCAGGAAGGGGCAACGCTCCCCTAAACAGGGGGATCGCTTCTTTTTGCTCTGGTGAAAAAAGTAGGAATCTATAGGTTCTCAGCTCTTGGGCAGAGCTACTGTTGCAGCATAACATGATGATAACGACGATAACAAAACGGAACACCCGAAAACTTCCTTTTTAGTTTTTCGGGTGTGTTATCGGCTAAAGCATTTATATATAACCCGGTGCTTTTTTCCTACTTTCGTATGGGAGCAAAGCGATAGGTACCACCCCGCTCGATTTGAACAAGTATTTTTTTGTTCTTTCTGTAGATTTTTTCGAAACTTGCCACTGTTTTTACAGGAATACGATTGACTTTGATGATAACATCCCCAGGGCGAATTCCCGCATCTGCAGCAGGGGAGTCTGGAGTTAGATCAACCACCAGTAATCCGCTTTTACTTTCAATTCTATACCTCTCAATAAGCTCTCTGTGCTTTTGGGGATTAATGACTTCCAATCCCATGCCGGCTGAATCCTCATAGCTGCGTGATCTTTCGTTGCCAGCTAATCTAATATCGCTGGGGAATTCACCAAGCTTTAGTCGGGTTTTTCTAAGCTTGCCATTGCGATAAAATTTAACAGTAACTTCGGTCCCGGGGGCAATTAAGCCTATGGTATTAGTCAGTTTTTCACTGGAGTCGATAGTGCGGCCATCGACACTAACAATGACATCACCATCCTGTAATTTTGCCCTTGCAGCAGGCGTTCCCTTTTCCACACGGCCAATGAGAGCCCCTTTAGTCTCTTTGGGAAGACCGAGTCCAGCAGCTACATCTTCATCAACCTCTTGACTTAGCTGTACTCCTAGATAACCTCTGGCCACCTTGCCTTTATTGATAAGTTGGGTGGCAATTTTTCTTACTAAGTGAGCTGGTACAGCAAATCCAATCCCTGCTGAAGATCCTGTTCTTGAGTAAATGGCGGTATTCATACCCACCACTTGACCCTTCATATTGAGTAACGGTCCCCCGGAATTTCCTGGGTTGATGGCAGCATCGGTTTGGATAAAATCACCCAAGCTGGTTATGGAGAGGTTGCCACGCCCTACAGCAGAAACAACCCCAAAAGACAAGCTGGTCTCCAGTCCGAAAGGGGCACCGAGGGCCAATACAAAAGAACCGACCTTAACTTTATCAGAATTTGTTAAGGTGAGTGCACCGAGGCCTTTTTTGTCAAAATCATCGTCTTTAATCTGCACGACGGCGACATCTGTATTTTTGTCCGAGCCAAGAACCTTTCCTACATAGGTAGATCCATTAGCTAATTTGAGAGATATTTCGTCGGCACCTTCAACCACATGGTTATTAGTTATGATATAGCCCTTGTCAAGATCGACCAAAAAGCCAGACCCTAGTCCGGACTGCTGACGCTCCCGTCGTTGGTTAGGATGACGGAAATTCGGTCCAAAGAAAAAATCAAAAGGATCAACGGCCCCATAAGGACGTCCTTTAATGATCTTGGTTACCGAAATAAAAACCACAGCTTGACTAGCCTTGTCGGCAAGCTCGCCCACACCCTCAGAAATTTTCTGCAGCTCTCTCAGATTGGAATCGCTCATAACCTTAGGATCAGGCAGATCATAGGAAAAAGCCCTACTGGTGGAGAGTGCTCCCATCATCAATATAATGGCTAGATTTCTAAAAAGATTCATTGTTTATTATCCCTCTGACATATTTAACCATTCAACAGTATAATCATGACATAGTTTTGATGAATATTAGATGAAATCAACATTGCCAAGATTTTTTTTTAAAATGAAAGAGAGAATTGAAAACCAAAGTAAGTTAATAGGTAGGTTTCCTTATAGGTAGAATCGGTAGTAACCTGATGAGTTTGCTGGCGATAACCAGAAAGGAAATCAATGGATCTGGTAATGGGAAACAACCCACTTAAATCAATATCTAATCGAGATTTTATGTCTATTTCGGCAGTCAGCTTATTAACAACCTGTGAGGGTGATACCGTGACAATATCGACCATAACAGCTCCCTTGCTGGAGATGGGGAAAAGCAGTCCTACATTAGCACCTATTCCTGAACCAGAAGCTTCTATGGTGTCGCTTCCTTGGTTATTAACTTTGTAACTTACCGTAGTGAATAGGGGACCTAAATAGATGTAGGAAAAGCGGTACTTGAGAATAGTATCCTGCCAGCTGATAGCATTTGAGCTGTTATTAAGTTCAAATGTTGTGGAGGTAGACGAGTTTTTGAGGGCAAAGCCAAAAATGGCATCACGTCCGGCATATCCACCAAGCTCATAGTTGAATCCGGTACTGGTATCGTTGCTGGCCACTAGTTTACTCTTGTAGGAGCTAAAACCATAAGAAGCATTGACATAGAAAGAAGGTGTAAAGCTGCTTAATTGACTCGATTTTGCCAGAGCTGGTAGACTACAGAATGCTCCAACCCAAATAGCGGGGAGTAGTTTGTAGATTTTTAGAATCATGTTAAAAGTCTCATGCCCCGTTTGAAAACTAACTTTTCTATCGGATGGTTCAAAGCAAGTCTTAAAGTGGGACTCACAAGGAGCCAAAATGGATTTTGTATTAGCGAATGGATACGGGTTAGGCGGCTATGTTCCCTTCTCTTTAGTACGTCAAAAGTATATAACACAGGGAAAATTGGGGGAAAATAAGGACGAGTTCTGGATGCACCAGGCCCTGCTGAGGGCAATGGAGA
>JBNKNM010000336.1:0-4933 GCA_050293845.1 Pseudobacteriovorax sp.
TGTGGTCGCAGGTTCGAATCCTGCCGCGATCGCCATATGTATCTATAAATACTATGGTTTTTTAAAGAAAAAAGGTGTGTTAAAAAGTCAACTAAGTCCAAATTGGACCTAGTTAGTCCTAGTCTAAAAAGGCATAGCTAACTTGTATTTACAGTACAGGTTTGCTATGCCTTTTTCTGTTTTGCGAGGAATACTTATGGCCACTTACCGAATACGGAAAAAACAAACTGGGAAGAAGTACGTAAGAATATACTACTGGTGCAACATTCAATCAAAGCAGGTTATGCTGAAAAGAGACTACTATCGACACCTTGACAGTTGCTCGGAAGAAGTTATCAAACAGTTTTGTGACAACTTAGAAAATCGAGTCAAACCAAATCAAAAAAATGCTGATATTAAGATTGCTGTTCCATTCCTAAACGACCTTTTATTACAGTACAAAGAACAATTACTTCAAGATGGCACCGATCAATCAACCGTAGATCAATACATCAGCGAATTAAAGAATTATGGCGTTCCATTTTTTACAAACGATATCAAGGTAGGGAATGTAACACATTGTGGACTAATACGCATAGAAGACTGGCCTACTAAATCCCACCTGTTTACTGAATGGTATATGGAGTTTTCTGGAAATAGTTCCGGAACCTGTACTAGAGTAAAAGCATGTATTACAAGATTCTGGAATTGGCTAAGATTTAAACGGCACATAGCGCCTAGCTCTGAATTAATGTTTGGATATAAAAAGCGAGAGAAAAAGAAGGGAGAGAACCAACAGATTATTAAACTACCAAGGCCCATTACCCCAGAGGAAATTCTAGATTTTGTAGACTCAACAACCAACCTAGAAGCAAAATTCATAGCATTGGCAGGATATGGTGCAAGTTTGAGACCCCAAGAAATTTTTGTTCTGAAACCTAAGATGTTTATTCCCCCAGAAGCTGCATCACATCTTGAAGTGAACCTTAGAAGAGAGTCTATGAATATGTATAATAGACTTAGTATAGATATTACTCTTCAACTATCACGTCGAGGAGAAAAAGGGGCAAAAACAATAGGTGTAACTCCTCTATTAAATAAAGAGTTTGCGAAACGGATTATACCTTATCTTGAAAAGACAAATCCGAACGAAAGAATTATGAAATGGGGTGTTGATTGGTTCAATACTATTTGGAATCGACACGGAATAAATGGTATTACAATCCAAGATCTCAGAAGATCGAGCCTACACTATCTGGCCCATAATACCCCTTACAATCAGTATCACATTGATCTACAGAAGTTTGCACGGCATACGAATTTTAAAACAACACAGATTTACATTAAAACACCGTGGATAACTCGAAAGATATCTTCCACCTATTCTGCAGGATGGTCGGTATAGTCCCTATCGAACTATACCGGAAGGTGTGTAGCTAACTTGTTTTTGTAATAATCTTCCGAATTTCTTCTATAGACCCTCCTTTCTTTTTAAGACCCTCTTTGACTCTCATTAAAAATTCATTAGTGATAGTTATCTGGCCGTTGAGAACAAGTGAAAGTTGGCTAGGTGAGCACTCTATTAATGATGCAAAATTTGCTTGAGAAGCCCCTTTTCTAATCAAAAAAATTTTAAATTCGTACTTATCAAGTTTATATGGTGATTTAAATCGCTTAAACATCCTATCCTCTTATCGGCTAGAGGAATTTTGCGAAGAAGTGAAACTGAAGATTTGAGAGTTTTAGGTAGATTCCATCCTAGATCTACTGATCGAGCAACGTAGGTCTTTTTATCAGCAAATTCAAGCCTTATTTTCATTCTGAAATATAGATATAATTTCTATCGCAGTCTGTCTCGTATCGTTAGAATCGTAATCAGTGTCGCCTACAACTTTTAATAGTATTTGAACGACAAGTAGTATCATTTCTTCCGGCTTCAAATCTTGCAAATGACTCGAACATACTTCAGCCGTGGCAACTATGGCTCTATCAATATCTCTCCTAATCGATTCCGAGATAATTTTTGGATCAACACCTATAAGAGAAATTTCTTTGCTGACCTCAACATAACTCCACACTTTCAATAACTCTGATCCTAAGTTGGCCGAAAATTCTTCAGAGGGATTTTGAACCTCATAGTTATACCATCGATTAAAATTAGAGTAGGAAAATTTAAGTTTCTCGCATAATTCTTTCTGAGTATTTACTTTGTATAATTTTAAAAGCGGCCCTATTAGCTTTTCCCTTTGGCTCACCAGTATTCTCCCGAAATATGAAGCACGCACACTGTTAAGGACATTTGTTTACTCTTGTTATTGCAAAAAACATATCTGCATTTTTTCTACATCAACATAACGATCTATAATAATTAAAACAAAGAGCTATAAATAAATTTTTAACATAAGCCTTAGTCAATAGACAACTTATTGATTTCACAATGTAATAATCGTTTTTGAGCCATTAACGTTCAATTTAGTCTGCGATTAATCGCAGATTTCAAGAATTTCCACTGCCACCAAAAAAAATTTCCATCATTACTTTTATGAATCATAAGACTTTTGCTTTAAACAAAGGCATTCGAAAAATTGCATGTTGAGATAAGGCTTTTTTTAGGATTACCATGCAACTCACCTTGGTGACCTGAGGCCGAATTTAAACGATTCAACGGACATAAAATGATGCCATATAAGCAAGATATTGAAGACTACATCTTTAGTCTCCCCAAAGCATCATATATGGAAGTAATAATTACGACAGTGATCTTCCGTAATTTTAGTAGAGTGTTGAGTCGTATTCAGTTTCTGATTCTGTTGAAGTTTGGAACACAATTAGATGATGGTGTGTTGAAAGACATTCTTAATAGAGCAGGAGTTCGAGTATATAGAAATCCCAAGTGTAGTGATGATCCTATTGTTAGCTTGCATAAGTCAGTTTTCGACTTAGAGCAACTTTGGACAACCAAACCCAAAATCTGAAGCGATTGTGTTTCAGTAGTATTATAATTTTTCGGAGATAACAGCATGAAATTTTTAAAAGGTCTATTTTTTTTACCTATCATCCTCGGTTTTTTCGCTTGCGATTTCGAGGGAGACAAAGGAAAGGGTGGTGTAAACGTTACCGATGGTGCTGATGGCGTTAGTTGTTCAGTGCTAAAGCTTGAGAATGGCGACGATGCTATTCAATGCGGTGAAAATATCGTTACTATTCCAAAAGGAAAAGACGGCCAGGACGGAGAGGATGGCGCATCATGTACAATTGCTGTCGAGGAAAATCACCAGTATCTTATCTGTGGTGATAATCGCATTCCTTTAGATGGGAATGAAACGAGAGTCATTGAGCTGATAAATCTGGCTCTAACTCACGTTGAAGTCGAGGATGCCATAGTCGAAGTAGCTGGATCTGAGCTATTAGTAACTATAGACTTCAATGTGCCGGTATCTATAAATGAGGATCTTGCTTCAAAGCTTAGTGGCTATTCGTTTAGTCGTTATTCTGAAAAAGTCATTGTTTTAAGGTCGGTTAAAGCTTTTGAAGACTTTCCATTTTCGCCACTGCTAAACACTTGGCAACTTGATTTACCTTTAGGTCTATTTGAAAATGCCTACAATCCAAATTCTGTAACTCCAGATTTATTGGGACTACAAGTCACCATCTACAGCTATGTCATGAACTTCGAAACCTTGATTTATGACCACGACGATAGCAATGTCTGCGAGAGTGATTTTCAACCATTGACGTATGATTCAATCCAATCTCTAGCGTCTGCTTATGCTCCCGTCTTGTTATCGATAGCTGAGCAAAAAGCTTTTAATGTCGGTCAATCAAAAGTCATCCAATTAAACTCAAATGATGATGTGCAAGTTACCTGCACACGCTCATAGATTACCCTAGTTTAGGGGTCAGGTACACCTGACCCCTGTTTTACACAAGGACAGTGTAATGAAAAAAATCAAACTCATTAAATTTCTCGAAACCAATGAAATTCTAGACCGTTTAGAGCTGGAAGCCCGCAATGTCGGAATGAGCCAAAATGAGTTATGGGGGCGAGTTAGTCTAGATTTTCGCACGATAAACACGTGGCGAACTGAAACTCACACGCCCACACTTGCTAGTTTGCAGCATGTTCAAGAAGTCATTAATCAATATATTCGCGAAAAAAACCCGGATGCGGAGTTTGAGTATGTCATCTAATTTATTTGGACCGCGAGGCAACTTCATAATAGAAGATGAACCGATGGCTGACTATCACCGAAAATGGTGGTGGCTTAGTAAATCGGTGATCGAGCAGTTGCTAAAAACGCCAAGGAACTTCCAATATCAATACCTAAAGGAAGATGGCCTTAAATTATCTGACACAAAGTCTCAGTCTATGGGTACTGATATTCATGCTATGCTACTTGAATTCGGGCGATTCGAGGATCTGTATATATGTGGTCCAGTAGGAAAAGATCGCCGTCACAATGCTTATAAAGAAGTGGTTGAAAAAAACCCAGGCAAGAAGGTCATTCCCTATAAGGAATTCCAGCTATTAGAAGCTATCCACGAAGCTGTACTTGAGCAAAAGGTTGGACGATATTTCTTAAACCTAGACGGCACGCCAGAAGTTTCTTGCTACTGGAATGACCCTGATTTTAATCAAATTCTAAAGTGCAGACCAGACCTTCTATTCAAATCTAAAAATTTCGTTGTCGACTTAAAAACCACTTCTTCAGAAGGGAAGTATGAGTTTGAAAGAACAGCGTCAAAACATAATTATCATATCTCTGCTGCTCTTACGTTGCGTGGTCTAAAAGTTATTACTGGAGAATCCTTTAAATATCTATTTCTGGTTGTTGAAACCAAGGCACCATTTAACGTTTCGCTATATACTTTCGAACCTGAAGACATAGTAGCTGGAAACGCCGGTATTGACAGAGCGATTTTTGATTATCAGAGATGCCAAGAAGAGAATAAG
>JBNKNM010000337.1:0-4912 GCA_050293845.1 Pseudobacteriovorax sp.
AGGATGTGGCTCGGATGACCTTATGAGAATCACCGTAGACAACGGCCCCGAATACGGCTTTGATTGGATCATTAAAGATCTTATTGAAGATAATTTAAACGAGGTTGAAACAGAAAGTCTTTAGTAGATTTTATTGATGAACTGTATACCAAAGTTGTTATTGGTAACGTATCATTTTTTGCTTCTAAAGTATTAAAAACCTGTGATTCAATCGCATTTGCAATATTTGAAGATGAGGAACTAGCAAATAGAGTTAACGACGGTGAAATGATCCTGATTGATGGTAAGTATTTTTGGACTGATGAACTTAAAAACTTTATCGACAGTAATCTATTAAATTAGGGGATGTATGACTTTTAGTAACTCAGCTTTTGTAAATTGAGATACTTCACTTTGTAACCTAGTATGTATTTATTCACACAGGAGAATGTTAATGTTAAACACTAGCTAATTTTATTTTTAATTTGAGCCTTAAGGCAAGCTCATATTACAGGCCCATGTGGTCGCCGAGATGCGTGCGCTCAATAAAGAAAAGATCGGATCTCCCCGGAACTTGAACCTATGCCCTCTCCTGTGCGTTCCAAATTATTTACTTTTTGCGGTTGAGATATTATTTTTAGCGGGACCAGTAGGGACCGTCAAGGATATAATACGAATCTTTGACAAATTGCAAACACATCAAATGCTAGAGTATTCTACCTATGTAATGAAGGTGCATTCTGGATATTATCTAGTAAAAAATAGTAAATCCACGATTGTTATCAGATTTCTTTCATTGAAATCAAATAAAACTTCTACTTCAATCCTTCTTGCAAGAGCTTCCCATAATTCAGGACAAAATTGTATGTCTCTTCTGCATTGAAAAGAAGCATATTTCATCTAATCAAGTTTGTTACGTCTGTCCATTACAATTGAAAATGGCTCCCTAAATTCTTGCTCTTCAACTATGCTAATCAGTTTATATTTGAAAAATGGGCCTTCTATCATTGAATTTTCGATATGATACTCAGTTTTTTCTACTACTATTGTAGTCTTAAACCCCCACCGAAGATCAAATCCTTCTATTTCAGGCGCTAAATCAATAATAGATCCATCTTCTTCTAGAACATAACACATTGTTAAGTATGGATAGTTGCAGGGTCTCATATATTGCAATAATGTGACGGTTTCGACTTGACCCATATCTTCATCAGGTGGCAATTCATGAGATTTACTGTCACTCGGAATGTTTCTACCTTCCACAACGACATCATTTTCGCATTATTGCTGAGCAACAATTGAAATCTCTCCAAATTCAAATCGATTTGGTAATAATTTATAAAACCTCGGGAGAATCAGTGATAATTAGCTATTATTGTTAATGAATCATATCTGCCTAATTTTGCGATTTTCAACTACCACACCATCAAATTGAATCCAAGCAATTCATCAGCACAACTTACTGATTTTAATAAATTATGTTGGCTTTTTTATATAGTATAAAAATGTTTGCCTTAAGAAACTAAACACGCTATATTGGCGTCTATTATTGTTTTGCTGCACTTTTTTACTTAAGCAATATCACCAATAAAAACAGATATATAAATTACCTTAGGTGGGAAATAGATGTCGATCAAAATAGCGAACATTCTTCTAAGTTTAAGTACACTCTGTTTAGTTTCAGGTTGTACTGATTTTACTAATTCTTTTAACCAAGTTTCTTATGAGTGCGGACTGCCCAAAGAAAAGAACTGGGATACAAGCTCGTTTTTTATTGTCCAAGGCTTTGAAGGACAATCCTTAAAGAATGTTCAGATTGAAGCAATTGACCAAAACGGCCAATCATTAGAAGTTAGTTTAAAAGGATGTGTTAAAGTTACCCCTCAAACAACTGAAGCTTACATAAAAAGCAATGAAAAAGGTTCGATCCTTGAGTCGTATATTGACCTCCATTCCGTTTCACTTCCATCGACAATAACGTTAAACCAACCGGCTAGCTTTTCCCCGACTGTTCAATGCAGCAAGGAAGTTATTAAAACAAATGGTAGTAAGGTGCGAACTCCCATCAACCTTGAAGAATTAGAATCGAAACTATATTTCATTTCTGCAAACATCGTATCTGAAAAGAGATCTATTTTTAGACTTTTTTCAAAAGAACCTTCCAAGATAGAAGATTTTTTTGAAATTGAAGACTCTGTTCCCGAAGGACTTTACGACCTAGAGTTACTTGCTGTCCAAAAATTTACTAAGAAGGCAAGTCCTTTAGGAAAATGCAAAGTTGAGATCAATCGCAAAATACCTACTATTCCTGCGGTATTTGAACCCTATATACAACCTAACAGTGAGTTAGAAATTGATTCTTCAACTGAACTCGAAGTTGAACTTGGTGAATCCAAGGATAATTTCTATTTCATATTTTTACCAGAAGATAAAGACTGTACGAACCCATCAACAAAAAGTCAGAAAATCATATTTCCTAGCAAGGGGAGAATGAAGCTCTGTTTCAAAATCTCTGACATTTTTGGCAATTCATCTGAAGTATACTCAATCAAAGTAAAAACAAAGCAAAATGAAGTTGAGAAGCTTATCTTGCTTGGTATGAAAAATGCACGATCTTCAATTTTTCTCGGCAATTATCCTGAAGCATTTCAACAGGTAATTAGGTCTGTTGAGCTATGGAATGACATCGCTCTATCAGAAGATAAAGAACGTCTCGAGCCTCAACTAAGCTACTATTTAACCGACTTTCTTAGCCATAATCGACTAAATAAGGAAGTGCAGCGGAGATCAAACTTCGAAACTGTTTCGAATTCTAAATATGTCTTCGACTATGCCGATGGAAAAATAAAGATATATGACAATGATTTGAATATAGCCTACTCGACTTCCACTGATACGGAACCATATCTCGTAAGCGGACTGAAAGGTGGTCTTTTCATCGCTGTATTTGATGATAGCAGTGTTATCGCTTACAATCCCCAAACAAAAACTACAAAAACAATCTTAAGCTCAAGCGATCGAATCATTACTTCGATTAGTCCAAAAAATTTGGATGAGATAGTTCTAGGTTTATACGACGGATTTGAGATCATCAAAAATGATTTAAAAACAATAAAGGTATTCACCGAGAACACGCCGAAATTCATTGAGTATTTTGACGAAAAGAAAATACTAGTAGGGGTAAACGAAGATGTATTTGTTTATGATCTAAATGGTTCAATCCTGAATAGTGGCAACAGCCTATCTGTTAGCTCTTTGCCTATGAACCTTGTAAAGCTTGGTAAGGAAACATTTATTTTGACTCAAACAGAGCTATTAGAAGTTGCGCCTAGTCTAAAAATTACTTCAATCCTAAAGTTTGAGAGCTTGCAGTTAGGGTATGAAAAATCCGAATCAGAAAGATTTATCTCATTCTTTTCTGAAGAGGGAACCATCGAAGTATTTGACTCTAAAATCTTCAATAAGATATTTACAACTACGGTTGGATTTAATGATTTTAATTATAGTATTAGTGATAAGAAGTTAGTTGTATCAACTCCAGATGGTGCTGTAACAGAAAGCTTATTTCTCGAAGGCGTTTCGCAAAAGTGGCAGGCTCACCTTGATAGAAATGTAGCTAACAAGGTCTTCATTCAAGAAGCAAATACAATCCTGTCAGTTTCCAATCTAGAAATTCGTCGCTGGAGCGAATCTTCGACCAACCAGAAAACGCTGAATATTGATTTTAAAAATGGTCGAAGAGTTACAGGTTCTAATTATAGCAACGGTATATCTTACCTAGCGTTCTCTGATGGTAGTGTGGCAACGGTTACAGAGTTGGGTGAAATCAGTAATTCTGTGTTAGCATTGAATGAGCCAGGTGATTTGAATAGCTGGTACTTTCCTCAAATCAAAACTCAGATTCATCAGCCCAAATTTAGTTTTGAAACTAGATTCATAGATCGTTCTGGAAAGAAGAAAGATCAGATTCTTGATTATACTCAGGACTCCAAAAACTTTGTTTATTCCGAGACTCAGGAAAAGATTTTTTGGTTGAAAGATAACAGTCTTTTTTCATACGACCTAAATTCAGCTAAAGCTTCGAATAGTATTGAAATTCCTGGGATTGAATACCTAGATATTTTTGCACCTTCAAATTCAGGTAAGGTCCTGCTTGCATCAAGCATGGACTCAAGTCTTAAATATATCGATTTAAATAATCAAGCCGGAGTAGTCACACTTAAAAACGATAGTCCTATCTATTCGGCTCTTGCTTTGAAAAATGGAAAATTTATTGCGGTTTCTGAATTTGGCGAAGTAAAATTATTTTCTAACGATCTTGAACAACTTAAATCAGCGTCAATTGGAATGTCTCCTTTCGATCTAATTGAAGATCTACATGGGTCAATTTTCATGCAATCAAGTGGAAAAGGATTCTCGATACTTTCCCCTGACTTGGACAGAGTTACTCATTTAAATCTAGAGAGTAAATTTGTTAAGGTAGTAAATACTTCAAACGGCATGCTCTTACTTACAAGAGATGGTGAATATTCTCTATTAATTTACACATCATTGTCAAAATTAAAGTCACTAACTTGTAAAATCTACAAGGACTCCAAGTTCAAGAAGTCGAATGTCTGCGACCAATAAGTTATTGGTCTATATTGATAGCGGGACTGTTCCCGCTTTTGCCATCAATCTATCAACTTTCGTAAGCTATGAGCAAAAGCTATCTACCGCATTATGATTTGACTGTGGAATATTAACAAAAAGTGCCACCCAATATTATAGTTTGGTGTACTGCGTGGGTTCAAAGTTGACGTTTGATGTTTTCAATGATGCCCCAATCACGTTCGGTAATTTCTATATATACTCCTTTCGCTAGGAGTTTGGTTTTAGATTGTGTTGAGAGTCTCTTCCACTGTACTCCTAACCATCTCGCTAAGATGATTTT
>JBNKNM010000338.1:0-4873 GCA_050293845.1 Pseudobacteriovorax sp.
TTAGAAAAGGTCGAATATATGGGAGTAACCAATTTTTTCTTCATAATTTTTGCTGGTAACAGCGGCGGATCCATATAAGCCGAATGTCAAAAATTATGGTGGGAAAAAGCAACGCTGGATCGTCGTTCGCTGTCAGGAATCGAAATAGAGTTAGTCTTGATTGTGTCTTCTGGGTCTCAAAAAAGCTTCCGTGCATTGAAGGAATATACGGAAGCCTAATATAGGGGTCAATCATGTAGTGGTAAGCCACTTGGTAGCTGATCAGGAACTAGCTCGAACTGATTTAGAGAGCCAGGATCGGTTAGGGCTGAAAGAAAAGACATAATATCGTCAAGTTCAGCCCTACTGATTCTGCTCTGCCTTTGCAAAATAGGAGAAAGATTTGCAATGAGCTCTCGATTAGCTCCTTTAACAAGGCTGCTCCGTAACTCCGGCTCTACTTGATTGGGATCATAGTGGGTCAGGTAGTAGGCAGGATTTAGGTGGTGTTTAACGGCATCTCTTAGATTGGCATAAGCGCCATTGTGAAAGTAAGGTGCTTCTAGCTCTATATTTCTTAGGGATGGTGTTCTAAATTTAAATCGATCAACAGAATTTCCTGTTGTTTCGGCACGACCTAAATCAAAAGGTTCAAATCCAGGACGCCCACCACCAATTTGTGGAGCGGCTACATTGTGGAAGTCTAGATCAGTTTGCAATGCACCCGCATGGCAGCTACTACAATTGGCCTTCGAATAAAATAAAATTGCTCCTCGTTTTTGGCTTTCAGATAGCGCACTGTTTTTCCCAGCTAAATAACTATCAAAAGGTGAGTTGAGTGCTGTAAAAGCTTCAGTTTGAAATGCACCTAAAGCATTGACCAAGTGGGAAATAGTTATGTCTGTCAGATTCAATCCAGGAAATGCATCTGCTAGGAGCTTTTGATAGCCCGGGATGGATGTAATGCGCTTCACAAGCAGTCCCCAAATGACTTCAAAGTCAGCATTGGTTAGCTCAGATAGCTCATTGATGTTGCCAAACCTATCCAGTTGCCCAGGGAATCCACGCATTTCCTGATTTGGGGTGATGGGTATGATGGAAAAAAGAGCTAGGGCATTGGAGACATCCTGAGGTGTTGCATCCCCAGCAGGAGAGAAAAACCCAATCTCTTTATTACCTCCAAGTCTGCCATCCCAAAACATGGTATCCCAGCCAGCAACCCCCCTGTTCCAAAGACTTAAAGCATTTCGAGGGAGAAATTCGAAAAACTCATTGCCGTTCGGCCTTCGAAAGGGACCAAGGCCAATGGCACCCTGACCTCGGGACTGACTTTGAGCATCAGCCGAACCTAATATAGGGTTGTGACATGTAGCACAGCTGATGTTACGAGGTCCTGAAAGTTCTTTTTCAAAGAAAAGATTGCGCCCTAGTTCAACGAGGGCTGGGTCTTGTTTTGCTGGGGGTACAACGGAGGTGACCCCTCGATGTCCCAGCAATTGACGAAGTTTGAAATCCAAGTGCCGCGATGTATTTTGGGCATTTTGAATTGTGTCGCCAGGGGTAGCATAGCTTGTTGAAAAGTCATGCAAGAATAATAAAGTGCTAGCTAGAACCGCTACTTTCAATAGCATAATAGAACTCCTTATAGGACAAAAGTCTTGTAGAACACTATTTTTAGGTTAATTCGTTTGGATCAGAGGGGAAGTTACAAGAAAAAGTTCGGTCCCCTAAAATAAAATGAGATGAGGATCTACTAAGGATTGGGGGGATGGGTACTTACACTAGTTTTAAGCAGGGGAACGGAAAGGTTTTTTAAATATAGCTGATATTCGGCAGTACAATTGCAAAAATGATCTTTTAGGAAATAAGCAAATCCGAGATAATGACTAAATTGGAAAATCCCCCAGGTTTTAGTGAGGTCACCGATGAAGATTTTGACTTCAGAGATGAAGTTACTCAGTCATTTTGGGATTCAGAGAAGGAAGCTCATCTGGCGTTAATAAATTCTTCGTAAATATAGGTATATATATGCTACAACTCACTATACAGAGTCGGGAAAATTAAGAAAACCTTAGGGAAGCATGAAATTGGTCATATTCATTTGATTTCTATGAGAATTATCGTTTTCAACGATTTTTAAACTATAATCTAGTAAATGCATAATTTCAGCAGGATACGCGTTATTTCATAGCTTGATATAATAGCCTATGACGTTTTCAAAAAGCTGATCCTATGGCTAATGATTTCCTTAAGATATTTACGTAAATTGGTTTTTCCTGCGCATTCCGCTAATAATCGAGAACTCTCTTTAAGTCCCATGGCATGGGGATCATTAGAATGTTGACTGATCGTGGTACTGAGTACTGCGGAATGAAAGAGCAGCACGATTATCAGTTTTATCTAGCTGTTAGTGATATCGATCACACCAAAACAAAGGCCCGCCATCCGCAAACCAACGGCATCTGTGAACGCCTCCACAAGACAATCCTTAACGAGTTCTCACAATTCGCCTTTCGAAAGAAACTCTACAACAGCCTGGAGGAGCTTCAGAGGGATCTAGGTTAATGGATTGTTGACTATAACAATAACCGAGCCCATCAGGGAAAAATGTGCTGCATGTGCTGTGGACGGACTCCCATGCAAACTTTCATTGACGGGAGATCAGAATGAAGGGTAAAGGTTGATGAGCTGAACTTGAACTAGCAGACAGCCAAATCGCTATGTCAAAACAGGGATATTGTTCGATCGGCCAAATTTTACAAGTTAATACCTTTATAACGAGATCAATAAATTCAACAAGGAATTTTTCTGTCTTTTATCGGGTTAAAGTATACTTTGATAGCCTCTTCAAGGTCTTGAAATGTAAAAGGTTTGACAAGAATAATATCAATATCGATTCTCTGTTTTCCGTCATCTTTGTGCAATAATGATTGTCCAAAATCGTCAAGTCCAGTTATACCAATCATTGGTAAGTCCTTGTTATACTGCTTGATTTGGTATGCTAGTTCAAAACCATCCATGTGTGGCACTTTTAAGTCTAATACTGCTAAATCGTAAATGTTGTTTTCAACTCTTCTAAATATTGCGGAAGAAGACAAACACCAATCAACCGTAAAATTTAATTCTTCTAAATACTCAACAATGAGTTCCATGATGCAAGCATCATCCTCATAGAGAAGGACATTCATTAAACAAATCCTTTATACAAGCAAAGCTCCTTCCTAGGATTTTCGGAAATAATGCCATAAAGATAATTAATAAAGGCACTTCGTTTGATAAAATGCTTTAAAAGTAATATTGGTACATGTTTTTTTTGCCTAATGAGAAAATCTGGTCATAATTCGATAATAAATATTTAATTAGTTCACCTTGAAGAACCCAAAAACCCGTTCAGAATTACTCCCTTTTTAGGCAGTGCGAGGGTATTTCGAAAAGTGAACATGTCCTATAAGCGGTAGACTCGATCGAATTTGCAGCATCAACAGTGAAATTACTGCCAAAAATTCCATAAAAATAGCTTCTTTTAGCCATTTTCCCAGTTTTTTCAGGTTAAAGGCGCAGCCAGCCAATAAACTATTCATCATATCTCCAAACAGCCCTGACAAACGATTGCATCCCATGCGATACGGTTTCCTTATAGGATTTTATTTCCGCAGCAAGCTTTGTTGTGACGAACATGTTTTTACGGTTTCTACCACAGTGCTTTAAACCGTGTCCCATTCTATTCTCATAGGCTTGTGCAGTGTCGATGTGGCGGTAGTCCTAAAAACTTTTCTACCAAAGGAAACCTTATAAAACGCAGTAGCTTGATCAACGTCGGTTAACTGTTGTTTATTAATTGTTTTTGTAACCTGCCTTGAGCAAAATAGGTAACACGATAAGGTCTGCAAAAAGGGCTGCCACAGAAGCAATTGTCACCAATAAGCCGAAATACACCACTGTTTTCACACTTCCTAGCATCAGGACGGGATAGCCCACAACCAAAATAAGTGTCGTCAGTACAGCAGCCGAACCAGCATGATGATAGGCCATATTTTTTTACAATATTCTGCAGGTACACTAATACTAGCGCGACAAATGGGGGGCTGCCCAACTTACCCAGCACATGCGGTGATTGATAGACGAAGCCAAGACAAGTTACCCCAAAAAGAAATGAGATAATGAGTCCGATGCCTGTATAGATACCGAAGTCACGCATAATCTGCATGGGAGCATGAATAAAAGAGAAAAACCAATGGCAGTTGTCATAGTGGTTAATAGACAAGGCAGAAAAACCCGCTTCATACCAGCTTCCGCTGCAGCTTTAGAATCCTTCGTGCTAGCTCGCATTACGCCAATGATATTAGGGAAGTGAACAAGCCCGATAATGCCAAGAATAAAAACCAAGCTTGGAATCGCTATAGTGACCATATTGATACGATGTCCCATATAACTATACAGACCTAAGACGCAGATGTTGGTACATGTAAGAGCCATCGCGATGGCTGCAACCACACGGAAATCCCGAAAAAGTCCAAATAGGCAGATAAAAATCAACAGGTAGCTAATTGACACGAAAAGACCAAAATCAGCTTGTGTAATAACATTGAGTGCTGAATAAATGACTCCCACTCCACCAAGGGGAGCTCCGAAGTTGCCGAGTTCTTTTTGAGTGATAGACTTGACTTTGGCGACAATAACATCACGTTTTAAATCGATGTCATTCATGGTTTTTAACTTAATTAGTTCGTCCTGAAGAACCCCAATATTCTACAAAAATAGAGGTTCCATGAACTTTTTATCACATGTATTCTACCAAAATTGATAGCTATGAGAAGGAATTATCGAGAAAGACCTCAAGCCGCAATATATAAAAAGTCGCCGTAACAATAAAAAATTCAATTATATCGAAGAT
>JBNKNM010000339.1:0-4837 GCA_050293845.1 Pseudobacteriovorax sp.
CCGATTCGGACGTGAATCGCTGGTGTCCTGAAGTGGCCCAGGAATCCCCCGGCTTTAGACGTGGGGAGGACGTCAAACTCTCCCCATTACACAACAAAATGGGATGATCTTCCCATAGCTAAATGTTAATCCCACTTCGAGCGGAAGTTTAAAAATAAAATGTATTAGTTGGCATATTTTTTTCGCTAAGAGTTCGACTATAACTCATCGTTATTATAAATATAAATATAGTGACATAGTAAAACTCATTAAATATGACGTGATACTTGGTGTCTATTGCCAAGGTGTCATTCATCATCAACAAATTGTTAACTGAGTAATAGACTCTATTTACAGAGGTTTTGCCGTTTTAATGATTTAGTTTTTTGGCAAAAAAATAATTCCGTCCAATCAAAAGTCTCAAATACGTTAGTTTGAAAGCCTAGAGTATCAATGGCTGCAAAGTCGAGATCCGCTATTTCTCAATAACCTGATCAATGTCGGATAAATAGCTTCATTTATTGATATTTCCAAAACAAATTAAATCTAACCCTGCCTCTCGCGTGTTAGTCAAAAGATTTTATTTTTTCATAATGAGTTATTAGCAGATTAAATCTTTAATGAGTTTTATCCGATAACGATAATTATTATCATATTCACTTTCCAGTTTTCTTATGATATTTAAAAGCGACTTCGATTGAACGTCAATAAAAGCCAAGGGAGATTCCAATGGTCCTGAAGATTAGTCCAAAAATATCATCAATAATTCTAAGTGGTTTACTGTTGTCTTGTTCCTCTGACGACTCCGATGATTCTGCCAGCCGAGGTAATATTCCAGCATATTCTGACGCGACTGGGGTGATTAGAAGCTTAACCGGGGATGTAAAAACTATTTACGAAGCTGCTCCCCAAACATATCTGTTTACCCGTGACAATACATCTACCGTCAGTTATACCGGTCAAATCTTCCGACAAGTTTTGATCGAAGACCTTAAAGCCTATATTGGAACCTTAGAGCAAGGAACTTACCAAGGTACTTCTGATGACGCTCTAGCAGCTCTTTATTCCTACGTAAGTTATTCGTACGATAACGCTTCTACTGCCAACGGTGTGATCGGTGGCTCCAGCACATTTAATATCTCGGCTACAAATTTGGCCAGGGAAAGCCAGAGTATTACTGAAGGAACCACTTACGGGGAGATCCAAGATTCTGGCAAAAACCTTAGCAGTAAGTTTGCCGGTAATGATAATGATTTATCACGAGATAGCTTTTTGGGGTGGTCTACACTTCAATTTGTGGGGCAAAACCTCAGTACTCTCGACGTGGACGCCTCAGGGGATGGAAAAGTCGAACCAGAGGATCTTTTGGGAGCATGGCTTCGTATCATAGCAAATCAAGCCGTCGACGGCCAAGCATTTACGGTAGCCAATGGCGATCAGGAGGCGCAAAGCATCACTGCGGCCTACCTCACTGAGTCTGGACTCGACCTCAATCAACTTGTCCAAAAATTTATTCACGGGGCGGTAAGCTTTTCTCAAGCTACGGATGATTACTTAAGCGTCAGTCGAGGCGATGAAAAAGGCATCAAAGCTGATAACACCGAACCTGCAAAGGCTGGTGTTACTTATACTGCCCGCGAGCACCACTGGGACGAGGCTTTTGGTTACTTCGGAGCCGCGAGAGATTATCTTACATATACGGACGAGCAAACGAAGTCTAGTCTATCGATCGACACAGACAACAACGGTTCAATAGCCCTCTTGTCAGAAAAGAACTTTGGAATTTCAGTCAACGCTGCGAAGCGGGATGCCGGTAGCACTACGGGACTTGATATTTCGACGACTCTTATGACTTCTTTCATTAAGGGGCGCCATCTGATTGCTGAAAAGCCTGAGGGCTATGAAAACGCAGTCGAAGCTTTGGCTACAATAATTCGTATTGACTGGGAAAAAATAATGGCAGCTACTGTCATTCACTACATTAATGACACTACTTCTGAGATGGATGAATTTGGAACAGTAGATTACTTATTTAAGGATCACGCTAAATTTTGGTCGGAGATGAAAGGGTTTGCTTTGGGTCTTCAATTCAGCCCTGAGAAAATCTTAAGTGATGAGCAATTCATCCAATTACACAACCTTTTTGGCGATGCGCCTGTCTTAGGGAGTGCGGGTGCAGATGCACTGGCAAGCTACAAGAAGTCTTTGCTGGAAGCTCGTGCCTTACTGCAGGTAGCTTATGGCTTCGATGGAACTGATGTTGAGAATTGGTAATTAATGAGAAGAGGTTATACCTCTTCTGGAGTTTAAAAATGATTCGTTTGTTTCTTGCTTTCTCAATGATAATATTGCTAGGAAGTTGCTCCGATGAGAGCTCAAACTCAGGGAACGTTTCCCTTCATTCTTTTAATCGCATTGGACTTTTGCAAGATATCGCTAGCTATACGGGTAGTAGCTTTGAAACCTTTGCGAGCCAATCAAAAAAAATGGCCGAAAGTATGCCTAAGCTTTGCAGTCATGTAGCAGACGCTACGTCCTACAATTCGGAAATCGCTTTGGTACAAGAATCCTGGAAATCTATGATGGGTCAGTGGCAGTTAATTGAAGCTTACCAGTTTGGTCCTCTTAAAGAAAATGCTGGAACTTTGCGTTATGATATCTATAGTTGGCCTCTTATCAACTACTGTACGATCGACCGCGAAGTCAGTAATATGGTTTCCCTGGGAAACTCCTACCAGCTCAGTGACAAGGATCTCGCCAAAGGTCTTGTGGCTCTCGAATACTTACTTTTCGATTCTGATCTTAATCACGATTGTACCGATAGCGTGCCTGAAACCTCAGGCTGGAACGATCTCTCAGAGACTGATCGGAGAACTCACCGCTGCCGCTACCTGCAACTAGTCTCGGATGATCTTAGTCAGCAGGCTGAAACGCTAGTGGACCAATGGCAATCCAAATATGCGGTTAGTTTGGTGGCTACGGGTACCGATACTGAGCTTCAGGAGCGGATCAATGAAGTCTCTGATAGTCTGTTCTTTCTGGATGTGACAGTAAAAGACCAAAAGCTTGGCATTCCATTGGCTATCAACGATTTGTGCCCTAATTTCCCTTGTACGGAAAAGGTTGAGCATCCGTGGTCTGGGTACTCTTTGCAGGGTATTTACCAGAATTTAACGGGATTTCAATCCATATTTCAAGGGAATCTGGAAGAGGAAATTGGGTTTGACGATTTTCTCTCCGAACTGGGGCGAAGCGATAAAGCTGATGAAATGAAGCAATCCATTTCTTCAGCTTTAGAAACTTCGAGTGTACTTGCCCAAGAAGATCTAGCGACACAATTGACTGGGACTTGTCCGGAGGCAAGTGCCGACAATCAAACAGGGGTTTGTAAGCTTTATTACCAAATCAGGGTGATCACTGACGAATTAAAGGGGGAGTTTACAGAAATTTTGCAGTTGCAAATTCCCCAGCAAACAGCAGGTGATAATGACTAAGGACTCGCTGATGAGCGATATATTTGTCAATTTCTATCAATCCCTTCTTGACCCAGCCCGGATGCTACTCGATCCGCATAAAAGGGTCTATTGGCTGTTTCTTTTGGGATCGATGGGAGTGATTGTACTGCTATCCAAGAAGCAGGATATTGGGCGTCATTTAGCATTACTCGTTTCTCCGCGAATTTGGTTCCATCGCTCCTCTCGTTTAGATTTGAAGCTAGTCATCGTGAGTGGTCTGTTAAGGCCATTCATTCTACCAGTTCAATTGACATCGGTCGCCGCAGTTGCGGCCTTTGTATCTTGGGCTAATACCAAAATTTGGGGACCTATAAGCTTAGAAGGTGCTTTCTGGCCCATTGTTGCCGTAGCTTATACGTTTGTAAGTTTTATCGCCGACGACTTTTCTAGGTTTTTGCTCCACTACGGTCAACATCGTATTTCCTTTCTATGGTCCTTTCATCAGGTTCACCATAGCGCTGAAGTGTTGACTCCTCTTAGTCTCTATCGAACTCATCCTGTAGATATTGTTTGTTCCCGCTTGCGACATATTCTGTGTCATGGCTTAGTTACGGGTATATTTTTCTACTTTTTCCATCAGCAGTTGAGCTCTTGGGATATCCTAGGAGCCAATGCATTTGCCTTTGTTTTTAATTCCTTTGGTGCAAACCTACGACATAGCCACATCCCAATTCACTTTGGAACTTTCGAACGCATTTTCATCAGCCCTTTGGCTCACCAGGTTCATCACAGCTTAAAGCAAGAGCATTATGACAAAAACTTTGGCTCATGCTTTGCTATCTGGGATCAGTGGTTAGATACTCATATAGATGGTCGTAAACTAGAGGGTCAAGCGTTCTCTTTTGGCCTAGAAAAGCCTTCTTTTGAGCCATATTCCCTTTGTGCCAGTTATATCCGACCCTTTCAAGTGGCTTTCAAAACCTTGTCGTCACCGACGTGCTCAGAAGCAAAGCTTTATCCCAAAGAAAGAAAACCGATAGAGTCACCTGCATCGGGGCAAGGCTGAGAGGGAGAACGTTGCAGCCGGTCAACCATTAATAGCGAAAGGCGAGAAATGTCATTGAAATAAATTGTTATGGGGCCTTGGCTACTGACGAGCGTCGTATCCCAAGCCGACAAGGATATGGAAATGATATCTATTATTGGTAGCCGACCTTGGAGATATCCCAAGAGTCTAATGATTGGTTGAACGAGCTGGCTCAATAAAACATCTAATTCATACTAAGTACTTGCGATACGTCCCAAGAGTTTAGAGACTGATTAATGGTGCCCGCACAGAATCGCGTGGGGCGAAATAAAAATTTATTCATGCTTAGATATCCGTAATATTAAATTACGGAGTG
>JBNKNM010000340.1:0-4836 GCA_050293845.1 Pseudobacteriovorax sp.
AGGTTAAGTCGCACCTTACGCTTGCTGAGAAAAAGATTCTCAGGTAAATGCTTTCCAGCTTTAACCTCCGAGAAGCCATCGACCATTGCATCAAGGTCAAGTTCCTCCCCGAAAGGAACTCTGCGAACCAACTCCCTTTCATTGAGTATGTATCGATACTTTCTAAGTAATTCGTGATAAAGATGTTGATGGCTCGCCAAAGTTTTTTGAGCACTTCCGGGCACAGTACAATCTGATCTGACAACATAAACCCTGCAGTGATTATCTCGGTATGACTTTTTTCGATAATCCCACTCACGAACTGGTAATCCGCCTCTATTCTTCTGTTTGACTTCTTCGGGTAATAGAGCTTTAAGTCGCAATTTGCTTCGTATCACTGAGTGCACAGGGTCATGCACTCTGATGACATGAGTCATGGATACTTCTTCAAGAGCTTCTTGTTGATTCTCAAGTTCATCCTCACCATCAAAATCTCGCCAATTGCCGTTAAAGTCTTCGGCTGTCAGACATTTTTCAAAATTATGATTCAAAGTGTAGTCTTCTTGGGCTTTCTGATTGAGTTGGAGAACTTCCACTTCATCTCGTAGAATGCCATCGATTTCGGTAGTTATTGAAGAATCTATCGATTGTTCTTTATCGTCTTCATTTCTAAACTTAGATGTGTCTTTGGCCTCAGTTGGAGCCTTCAACCACTGCCCCCAGAGGTGATTCCAATGGCTTGGATCAGGTGATATGCTGGTTTCAGCATGAATTATACCGTCTAGTTTAGGGATAAAAGCAGGGAAATCCTTACGAATGTTTGGAAGAATGTGGGTTGATAGTTCGAAACAGAATTTTTCGGACCCTTCCTGGTTAAGACTGGGTTGCTTTCCAGGTCGCGAACCAAGGTAGGCCAGACTAAGAAAAAGGATGCGAAAGTAGTAATAGTCTTGATTCAACTCGAGTGTACTGTATCGATTATAACTAACTGGGAGGTAGAAGTTGTTTTTATACCATCCACCCGTGTCTTGAGAGGGGTAAACAAATATAGGAGCACGGGTGATGGCACGAGCAATGATTGTCAAACGCTCTTGCCTATCTTTGAGAAAAACTCTATTAACGTCCTTAGTTTTATCAGAATGTTTCGGAGATAAAACGTTCCATAATTTTGAAAAGAGTTTTTCTACGAGATCCATTGCTATACCACTCTAAAAGTGTAATGAAATCAGATCATCCAAAGAATTTAAAGTGGTATTGTCATCACTTAGAACCTGGGCAATTGCCACATGACAGGCTTTTCTAGGAGACAATCCGGTATGAATGAGTTTAGCAGCATCGATAATAAGTCGTGTGGAAACACTCTCTTTCAAAGCAAGAGAATGTAAATTTCTAATCTTGCCAGCGAGCTTCACAAGTCGATCTACTAATTTACTGTCAGCACTCGACTCTACTCGGACAATCACACCCTCGCGCTTCGAGTCTGGATAATCAAATGCAAGTGAAATAAACCTCTGACGAGTTGAAGGTTTCAATTCTTTGAAGCCATGCTGATAGCCAGGATTGTAGGAGGCAACTAGCATAAAGCTTTCTGGCGCTACTATATCTTCATTGATGCGATCGATGAATAAGGTGCGACGGTGATCGGTTAAGGCGTGAATGAGAACCAGGGTATCGGCTCTCGCTTCTGCGACCTCGTCGAGATAGACCATAGCCCCCTGACGAACTGCTCTTGTTAAGGGGCCATCTACCCATTTTGTTTCCTGCCCCACGACCAAATGCCGCCCAACAAGGTCGATGGCTGAAGTTTCTTCGTGACAGGAGACTGTGATCAACTTCAGACCAAGTTTATGGGCCAGATGTTCGACATATCTAGATTTTCCAGATCCAGTCGGTCCCTTGATCAATAAGGGAAGCTTGCAACGATGTGCAAGTTGTCCGATTTCGACTTCGTCATCTATAGGTAGATAGAATGCGTTCACTTTGCTATCCAAACTCATATCTCAGAAAGTTCCTTTCCTAGAGACTCCTGGTTGGGTAGACCATATTTTACAAAATTATAAATAAACAAAATGATTCCAAGCGTGAACAAAGAAGCTGCCAGAATCAACCCAAGAAAATGCACTTCGATTTCTTTCTGAACAGCTAGAAAATCCATACCGACCTTTCGTTCTAGGTACACCTGTGCGATTCCAGCTACCGCAAAGGCTCCAGTCATTCCGAGCATTCCGATATTGCTCATCCAAAAAGACAAGTGACCGGTCATATTATTCCAGAGTTTGCGACCAGTTAGATTCGGCATAGCATAGGCAATAAATCCTAGAACGATCATGGCATACGCTCCCCAAAAGGCGAGATGACCATGCATGGCAGTGACCAATGTACCATGGGTATAGCGGTTGACTTGAGGGAGGGTATGGGCGAACCCCAAAAAGCCAGCGCCTACAAATGACATGATCGCGCAACCAATCGTCCAAAAAATCGCAATTTGATTGGGATGCTTGCGTCCACTTTTACGATACATTGCTACTGCAAATAAGGCCATTGCGAGAAATGCAAGTGGCTCTAGCGCTGAAAACAGCCCACCAATCCAAAGCCAATAGGAAGGAGTACCTATAAAGTAGTAATGGTGTCCTGTTCCAAGAATGCCAGATAAGAAGGTCAATCCTACTATGACATACAGCCACTTCTCGATGACCTCACGGTCGACGCCTGTGAGTTTGATCAGTAGATAAGCGAGTAAAGAACCCATGATCAACTCCCAAACTCCTTCCACCCACAGATGAACAACCCACCATCGAAAATAGGAATCCATTGTCTGATGAGAAAAATGAATCATACCGGGAAGGTAGAGTAATGCTGCCGATAGCAGCCCCATATACAAAACTATGGCTGTCGAGGATTTACGTGGTCCTTTCCAGACGGTCATACCAATATTAAACAAAAAAAGAAGTACATTGACGACAACCAGATAGTCGAGTGGCCTTGGGATTTCAAGAAATTTTCGTCCCTCCCACCAGTTAAAGTGAAATCCGACAATGGCGGTCACACCAACTAGCACAAGACTTACAAGTTGAACCCATCCGAGAAAGGTCGAGTATAGTTCCATCCCACATTCTTCAGGGATGATGTAGTAGGCTGCTCCCATAAATCCGGTTAAGAGCCATACTACAAGAAGGTTAGTATGTACAGCTCGTGCCGTATTGAATGGAATATAATTATGGAGCCCATCATAACCCATGTGGGCAAATCCCATAATAAAACCATAGATGATCTGAAGAGAGAAAAGCAGCATGCAGGTCGCAAAAAAGTAATAAGCGATTTTTTGGGATCTATAAGTCATCGAATGGCCCCCTTCAGTGAACTCAAGTAATTGACAATTTCATCTCGTTCTTCATCACTTAGAGGAAGTTTAGGCATTGCAGTTCCTGGCTTGATATTTTGGGGATCAGCAATCCATTTATGCAAATAGTCAACTGAAAATCGATCTGCAACCCCATCAAGAGCCGGACCGACTTTACCACCGCGACCAGCCACTGCATGACAAGCCATACACAGGCTTGAAAATTTTTCGGGAGGATTCACTCCATTCTCAACCTTAGCAGCTAGAATTGTCGTATCTTGCCGCAGATCGGGTTTGGGTGGGAAGTCGTTGAGATCCATCTCCCCAATCCACTTGAAGAAGGCAATGAGATCCGTTATATCATTTTCAGTGAAATCGTATTGAACCATTTTTCTTTCGCCAGGATACATGGCTTGAGGATCTTTCAGAAAAACTCTCATCCACTCCGGTCCACGTCGCTCGAACACTTTAGTTAACTCGGGTGCGTAGTAAGCACCTTCACCGAGTAGCGTGTGACACCCCATACAATTATTACTCGTCCATATTGACTGACCTCTTTTAGCCGAGTCAGTTAGCTGTTTGGAATTTGTTTGTACTGGCACCTTGCGAATAGTATCAATGGTCAAGAAAATGAAAATCAGAGAAAACAGTCCCGTTCCCAGTAGAAAAAACCACCGGGCTTGTGACTTTGAGAGCATACCTAGACCCCATTCTAAAAGTCATGAATAAGTGTATTTCAAATACTCTTATGCATGACTAGCAGCTTGATGACAAGAGAAATATAATGTGTACTTTAGAACGTCTATTTTGCATAGCAGGTAACATGAAACTTTCTTTATATGCTGATTATTCGTGCCGGATTATGATGTATTTATGCTATCGAACCGAAGAGTTGAGTCAAATAAAGGACATTGCAGAAAAATATGATATATCTCATGACCACCTTCGAAAAATCGTATATAGGCTGGGTACGCTAGGGTATCTTGAATCAACAAAGGGAAAAAGCGGTGGTGTGCGTTTGATAAAACCAGCTGAAGACATACGCATTGGAGATTTTTTGCGTTTGGTGGAACCTTCAGAAGAGTTCGTAGAGTGCATGCGACAAGGAGACCATAGGTGCCTGATCACCAAACCTTGTCGGCTTAAATCCGCCCTAAAGGAAGCACTTGATCAGTTTTATCAGCATCTGAATAAATACACATTTGCAGATCTGGTGGATAACAATCGCTTGCTCGAAAATCTAATTGGCAAGATCAACTAAACAACGTGGAGCAAAAAATCCGGCTCTGGTGCAAGAACCAGGTGAAGGTAAGAAGTCCCTTTCTGGGTAAAGAGCTTATGCAGCAAGAAACAAAACGATCAAAAACGTATCAGTTTTGCCGATTGCGCATTTTAAGGTCATATTCGCCATTTGAACTTTCGATAAAACTGAGCTCTGGAGTCGGATCTGTCAAAACTCATTGGCTGAAAGATGTCTTCCGATACTGAAACTCGGAGGTATTAAATGGACACTTGGC
>JBNKNM010000341.1:0-4832 GCA_050293845.1 Pseudobacteriovorax sp.
TCGGAAGACTGGCCGGTAATGTCGACTGAATGGAAAACGGTTCACATATCACCATTCAACTTTTTTGGCGGCCACAACTCTGCCTTGACCCTGCAAAAATAAGCTCCATGCCCCGTAATGCCTCCTAGAATGTCTTTCATTCCCGATGAATTTTGCAGAATCTGCAGCAGAATTTTAAAACCTTTTGGAAAACTTCTATGAGAGGTAGAAAATGAATAAAGTTATTATAATTCTTAGTCTGATTATTAGTGCTGTTGGAATATCAGGTCCCAACTCCACATCACCTGGATATGGAGGCAGTGGGGGGCAGTATGATGAAATTAACTGCGGTGGGTATCATATGTACTCCATGGAAATATATTCTGGTAATCGTGTGGACTCCTTAAGAGGTGGATGCCAAGATGTAAATACAATGGACAACTTTAATACCGGTAGATTCGGAGGTACTGGCGGGTATCGCAGTACATACACGTGCCCCGCGGGATATATTAAGGGATTTACGATCAATTGGGGTGCAGTTATTGATGCCATTACCATCCACTGCTTCGATAATGTTAATTGGTACTCATCCACAAGATTTGGTGGTAATGGAGGTTATGCGAGTTCCTTCTTCTGTCCCGCTGGAGAGTTTGTCAGTAAAATCACAGGAAGAACTAACCATCTAGTCGACTTTATGCAAGTTCATTGCTCTCCGCTATATTAAAATACAAACCTATATAGCGGCCAGACTTGGAGTGTACCGGTAACAAAAAGTGGGACGATTTTTGGATCGCCTCACTCCCTCTAAAAAGTCTGATTCCTTTTGGTGTCAGGTTTTTTATTTTTTTACGCTGTAATCGTGTTATTTATCCTTTAGTCTTTTATATGGCAACGCTCCGTTCAGAGAAAATTTATTGTAGTCTTGCTTACTACACTAATTCTTCGAGAAACGGGAAAGGATTTGATCTCTATAGAGAAAGTTCATGGTATCAAAAGGAATCATACGACCATCTTCGGTAGCAATATGAACACAAGATTTCTTAATGGAGCGAATATCGAAATTCCATGGATCAAAGAACTGCACAATCATTACCCTGAATATATTTTCATAGCTTAAAGAGAATTTATCGGAATATACCTTCGGTAAGCAGCAAAGAAGTTTACTGAGATGTCTTTCCGTACTAATTAGGCTATTGCTTGTACTAAAAAGCTTAAGAAGTTGTTCCTTGATTTTCAAATCCTTTTCAAAGTTGATCATATTTCTAGCATCTTGGAAAAGCTTATCAGGGGATATGAGCTTACTTAATGGTTCGAGCTCTTGATCAACTTTGAGACCGTAGCCCATGATGACCCCTTCTGGGTGACACGGAACCGGAACGAGGTCCTCAGCCCCCATGAAGTCCCATTGCTCGATAATTTCTTTACGAACTTCGGTCATGGTAAGTCGATCTTCTTCAGGGTTAAAATGATCAAGGCGTCCTGCTACCTGGGTGGGCTGGAAGGTGACTCCACGCACACATCTCTGAGACTTTGCAAAATCTAGTATCTCACCAATTTGATCAAGATTGAGATGTTTCTCGAGCACTACTACTAGAGTTGTCGAAATATTGAATTCATTAAGATTTTCTAAAGCTTTCATGTGAGAAGAAACTAGATCAGCTCCTCGGAGGTGCTTGATAGTTTCTGAGCGTAGGGAATCAAATTGTAGATATACTTCAATACCTGGCTTATAGTCTGCTAGTTGAGCTACAAATTGAAGGTCATTGGCAATCTTAATACCGTTTGTATTGATCAATAAATGCCCGATGGGTTTCGATTTTGCTAAATCTAAAATTGCGAAAAAATCAGGATGAATGGTCGGCTCACCTCCGCTGATTTGCATTACATCGGGGCTACCTTCATTGGCAACGGCAAGATCCATAAGTTGATTAATAGTTTCCAAGCTTCGATGGTTACCGACCTTTGGACCCGAGCCAGCATAACATGTTGGACATTTCAAATTACAACGATCTGTCACTTCAATTAGGCTTATACAAGCGTGTTGTTCATGATCAGGGCAAATTCCGCAGTCCCATGGACAACCTCGCTTGGTTTTTGTATTGAATTGCAATGGGTATTGGGACGGTTTGTTATACTGTCGCTGTTTTAAATAGAATTCTACATCAGTAGCAATTAATACTTTGGATGATCCATGTTCTATGCAATGTTTGTGATAATAGACTTTGTTATCGCTAAATATAATTTTTGTATCGACTTTCCTTAGACAGGTTTGACAAAGACTTACGGTTGTATCGAAGTAAATATAATCTTTTTCATCCATTAGGAATCTCCGCTATCTGAGGGAAGTTACTTTGCCTTCTGCGAGCGTATATGGCTGATATACTCCATTTAGCAAAAATAAATAAATAGTACGATAAGCCCAGAAGAGACAACCATTGGGTTGCTGCCAAACCGTTTTGAGGATCGCGATATAAAGGTTTCCAAAAATCAACGATGAATCTAAAGGCTAGGTAACTAACTAGAAAAATTTTAAAACTCAAGCCTGAAATGCTTAAAATTTTTCTTTGAAAGACCTTTAAGAAAAATAAGAAAACGAATAAGAAAAAGATCTCATAAAGTTGCCAAGGAATGCGTTGATAGCCGTCACCAAAATTCCAACCCCACCATTGTGAGCCGATAATATCCCCATAGGTGCAATCATAGGTTCCAGAAAAATGGCAGCCTAGCCTACCGATAATCAAGCCAATAATAATCGGGTAGGTGTAGTAATCTCCCGTGGAACCTTTAATTCTGAGGATACACTTACCGATTTCAATCCCAAACAGTCCGCCAATGAAACCGCCAACAATCGTTTTGCCCGTTCGGCAAGACTGTGCTGTACCAATGAAATAAAAGAACTCTTCGAGAAAGATACCCAACCTTGAAATGAAAAAGGCACAAAGTCCGGCACAGACCAATAAGGCAAGTTTCTTTCTCGAAGAAAGCCTATTCCCATTTTTTTGATTTAAAAATTGATACAGCCTGTAGCCAATAAAATAAGCCAGTGTCTCAAAGAAAAGGTGAATGACGGCATCCATTGTTAAAGCTCGGCACAAGAAAGCGATAAAATTTCAATAGACTGGGTGGTATCCCCAGTATCAAACCAAAAGGATCTTTTATCGCAGCTACCCTCTGATTCAATCGTTATCAGAGGGTAGCTCCCGGCAACCAACTCTACTTTTGAATCTTTATCGCTATGTTGAATGACACAATTCCCCTCATAGGCAGCCGAAATTGTAAATTTTCCATCCTGCTTCCTAGTATATTTTTGGCAGGTATCCTCTGAAGATTGATAGCAAACCTCTCCCTGAGTCTGATGTTGGACCAGAATACCGAATTCGGTGGTGACATCCTCTTCTACACAGGTAACATAATTAATACTTGGTCCAAACCCACAATTAATTTGGTAAACCTGCAAAACCAAGAGCATGAAAGGGATAACCTTAAAAGTCATTTATGGCTCACAATCTGTTTATAATTAGTCGCTGTTGATGGTAATCTAAATATATACTTCATTCGGGAGATTTGCCAATGCATCTTTATCGAAAATCTTTGCTTTTCTTTTGCCTTCTTTTGACGCCAGTCACGGGCTATGGTTTGGATCTAAGTGTTCACAACAGCTGGGTGGCCGGAGAGCTAGGATTGACGAGCGGAGCGATTCATGTAGGTACTCATCTAGCCGGAAAACTAGCTTTGGAATTCAGTTACTCTATTATAGATGGCACAACTTATGTCACGAGTGATGAAGAGATTCATTCTTTCGGGGCAATTCTAAAATATAGCTTCGGTCCTTTTAACTTTGGAGGTGGTGTATCTCATAGTCGCATCGCAGGAAAAGTGAAATGCGATTATTATCTTTCAGGTTACACTCGTGAATATACATATTCAGGGAGCCGACTTAATGCGGTAGTTATGGCTGGCCTGCGTTGGCCTCTCTTCCGGTGGTTTCTTGGTTTTAATATTGCCACCGTTCACTTTCCGCAATTAGTTGTATCAAATAACTATGACTCTAGGTTAAATGAAGAGCAAAGAGCGCACATCGATAGTGCTATTCACAGCGACCCCATAGGTCTCGCTATGTCATTTGTCGCAGGAATGGGCTTTTAGTTCCTCTAGGTGGTTGATCTCATGAAGCTTTCCCCTAGGAAACTTTGTCACTTTGGTCTGATACGCGATACTGTATATTCGGGATAATTCCACGATCGACTGATATTGTCATCAGCATGTTCTTGCTTATTCATCTTATCACCAGTGGCAAGCTCATCTTCTAGTGCTTTTAAGCTTGCTTGTGCCCGCACAGAATCGCGTGGGGCGAAATAAAAATTTCTTCATGCTTAGATATCCGTAATATTAAATTACGGAGTGATCATGAGTATAGAAATCGAAACTCTGGCTAAGAAGTTTGAAAGTTGCCGCATTAAAGCAGCAGGTAAAAAAGTTGCTTACCCTACCAAGTTAAGAAAAGCCGCTGCTTCTTTAGTAGCCACTCAACCTGCTAAAACACTCGCCAATGAATTTGGTGTTTCAACGGCTTCCATAAAGGCATGGGCCAAGGCCTTTACCCCCAATACTATTTCAAGTGATGAGATGATTCCCGTGGAAATTGGTCAGAATAAAGAAGTGGCGTCGACCACTCCTGAAGACGTAAAAGTAAAAATTGTTTGTATGGAAGTAAGTGTTCCTAGCTCACGGCTTGGGACAACCCTGAGCGATATTTTAGGCAGCATGGGAGCATCATCATGCTGACATTAGGCCATAGCATCAGACTTTTCATGTGCAAAAAGCCAGTAGATTTTAGATTTGGTTTTGATGGG
>JBNKNM010000342.1:0-4816 GCA_050293845.1 Pseudobacteriovorax sp.
GAAAATGCCTTTCGGGCTCGTTTTATATTCAAATTATCTAAATCAATTGCCTATATCTTAACCAGCTATTCGAATATTAAATTGAGATTTAACTGGCATTAACCTTATTTTGTTTGAAACAATCGTGTTAGAATATTATGCTCACAAATTTACTAAAGCATTTATCAAATGCCTCAATACCTTGGATTAAATAGGACAGAAGCTGTGAGTTTAGGACTTTACAGATAGGAGAAGAAATTGAAGTATTTAGTAACATCTGTCGCTATAAGTGGCATAGTAGTTGGATGTGGTACGGAAAAAGAGACTATCGATTTAAATACAGAAACAGTTGAAAAGCTTAAATATTGGTATGAAAATAAGTCTTTTCCAGAAACAGTAGAAATCGCGCTTGTTAGGGAATTTGGTATTTATTGGAGCAGCTTTAGCACAAGTTCAGAGTTTATAGCTTCTTTGAAGGAAAGGGTTGCCATTGGAGGAATCAATGGAACTACAGATCACGTCATTGACGAAGATATAAAAAACCAGATAGCCAATTTATCTTACAATAGTTTTAGTGGAGACATTAATGCTATGGTGATGGGAGTGGCTTGGTCATAGATTCAAATCGGTATTTTTCAAGGGCTATATATTATATGCAACGTTTTTTTTATTTGATAACCTTACTTTGGACTTTCCTTTCCCTGAGGGACGAATCTTTGTATGCAGCAAAAAAACAATCAGATCTAATTGTCTACACTTCACCAACAGATAAGAAACCTTGGAGTATTAACTCTGGAGCATACCCTTTAGTTACATTTGGGACAGCCGTATATGGTCGGATGTTACATATTTCTAGAGGGTATGAAATTACACCAGGAATTATAAGTTCCTGGAAATGGAATTACAAAACTGATTCCCTAGAATTAGTTGTAGATAGCAATGCTCGTTTCCATAATGGTAGAGAAGTATTATCCACAGATATTGAATTTAATTTGATAAGGCCATTCATTACAACTACTAAACTAGTTATGGAAAAATGGATAAGTCAAATAGAAGGCACCGAAGACTTAAAACAAGGAATGGTCTATAAATCGGGGATGGTAAAAGGAATTACGATAAAAGACAGAAAAACCCTTGAACTACACTTAAAAGTAAAAGACCCTACGTTTATTTATGCTTTAGGTAAGGCTGTTTTATCTATTTATCCAAGAGAAGAACTCCTTGAAGATCAGTTAACTTTTAGAAATATTCCGATTGGGGCCGGTCCCTATAAAGTTATTTGGTCCGATCCGAAATCTACATCAGTTCAAATTGAACTCATTGATAAGCAAAAATTTGATTCCGCGCCAAGAATAGTGGAATTGGTGTCGGGTGAGGACGCTTATAAGAATGCGGATCTAGTAATGGGACGCGCTATTAAAGAAGGCGAAACAAAAAATAGCTTAGAAATTGTTCCGGGAGACTCTGTGATTGGGAGTGTAGTTTTAGACTTCAACTTCTCGTTAGATGCAGGAAAAAATCATTTATTTCGAAAAGCTATAAAAAATTCCCTAAACAGAAACCAAATTGCAAATAATTCAATAAACTTAATTCCTCAGTACGAGCTTATCCCTGCAGGCCTATGGGGGCACGCAAAAATTAAGGAACAATTCGATTTAGAGTCTGCTAAGAAATTAGTCTTGAGCCTACCTGACAATATAAGAAACAAAACACATATTCTGGGTTGGAATGGAGCAAGTAAAAACAAAGTATTGGAGATCAAAAGGCAGTTGGAACAATCTGGTTTGAAATTTGATCTGAAAAAAACTACAGAATACAAAATCTCCGAGGAGAATAAAGATTTCACAATTTTTGTATATGGGGCAATGGCCAGCTTTTTAGATCCATTAAACATGTTTAGTCTTTACCTACCGACAGGTGCCAGACCGCTACAACACCCTGAGCACAACACAGATTTTGAAAAACTGTATCAAGAAGCACAAAACACTAAGCATCTTGATGAAAAAATATCCAAAATCGCGAAAATTTCTCAATTTGTAAACGATCAAATCTATACGGTCCCTATCCTGACAATTAAAAACACTCATAGCTTCAATAGTAAAAAAATTGAGTCTCTTGGCGATCAAGGTAGGGATATTGGAATTGACCTTACAAAAGTTAGGATGAAAAAGTGAGCTGGGTAACCGGTGATTTGGGAGCATCAAGAATTATTGAAAACGATAAGCTATTAAAAGAGCGATTCGTTTTCTTGGCATCTGAAGAAAAGGGGGTAGATTTTGAATTCTATGTTCCTTGGATGAGTTCCAAAAAGGTCGTAAATAGCCCTCGTTTTGACAGAATTTCTTCGCCTGAAAACAAGTTCATAACTACTCCTAACTTCCTTGAAATGTTACAAAAGATATATGATGATTGCGAAGAACCGCTACTTTATGTGCCTTCGGAGGGGCCCTCTAAATTCCACATAGGATACGACCTAATATCCGCAGGATTCTCTTTAAATGATAATCCTATGGGGGAAGCATTCGAAATTGCAACATCTGAAAATTCTTGGCTTTGTAATATAATTAAAAACATTGTTGAAAACATAGTCCCCCTTATTCCTGAAGAATTTGGACCTAACATTGGCAGTGTATCAAGCAAGTTAGCCTATGGTGCAATTTTTACATGCCTACCGAATAAGAAATGTGACTGCACTATTGCCGAGCTAGCAATTACATTAGCCCATGAAGCAGGTCATCAAGCTCTAATGAATTATCAATTTGCCTCAAAGATATTGAATGATTCATATAATATTATGGTGTATTCAGGTATCAGAAAACAAGCTAGGCCAGCAACTATGTCTCTACACGCTGCAGTGGCTCTATCGTATATGATTGAAATGACAAGAATTATCCAAAATAATCCAATTATCGGTCCCAAAGATAAATTGAAAATCAAAGAACAAGAGGACTTCTTTATAAGAGCACTTAAAAAATCAATATCTGCTCTGAGCACGATACAATTTACCGAACTAGGTAAAAGAATCATGCGAGATTTAATTGAATCAGCACAATGAATTAGCTAAGAAAAATCAAAACGCTAGTCTTAAAAGGGTTTCAGCAGCAAGATCATTTAAACTAAGTTTGAAAATCAGTGTTGTTTCGTGGATTGTTTTTTTCTTCGACCTTTCGATTGCATACCTCTCTGAACAAAAAAGTACAGCGCAAAAAACGATTCAATCGATAAGGCCAACTCTGGAACATTCGATTCTAATCGGGGACCTATATTATGGATCTCGGCAGTTGGAGTCTCTCGTCGTCAGTGGTGTATTTCGTGCTGTTGAAATGAATATCGATAATGGACCTAATTTATCATTTGGAGAAACGACCAAAAATAACACGGAATCAGACTCAAATATCTACTCTACCGGTAGTAAAGGCTTCTTTTTTACAAACTACATACTAACAGAAGTTTTGAGGGATACACTTTTTGCATTAGACGGAAGTAAAGTCGGAAACATAGTTTTCTATCTAGATTTAAAATTAATAAATTTTATTTTTATCGCTCTATTTTCTTCACTTGCTTCTGTCTTCATTTTATTTGGGATTATAGCAGTTCAAAGAGATACTTCATCTTTTATATCCGATCCTCTAGTAGATCTATATAACCAAATTGGAAGTGACTCTATTGGAGAAATCCGGCTTCCAGAACCAAGCTATAGAGAAATAACACGAATTATTCATTTGCTTAATTATGTTTTCAACAAACTACGCTTGGAGCAACGTTCAAAAATTGATTTAGAAAGAATGGCTGCGATAGCCCAAACTACACAAATGCTAGCCCACGATGTAAGAAAGCCCTTCACCCTAGTCTCAGCTCTCATAGAAATGGTTTCAATAGCAAAAAACACAGACCAAGTTAAAAAAATTCTCAAAGACGGTATTCCAGATATCTCCTCTTCGCTCGATAGCGTAAATGGAATGATCCAAGATGTCATGGAAGTTGGTAAATCAGACAGTGAACTTATCGCTGATTCTGACTCCATTGCAGACATACTTAATGAAACTTTGAAAAATCTATTTCGCTTTAACGAAGATACCACTATTGATATCCAATATATGTTTAAGCATAGTCATAAAGTAAATGTTAATCGCCTAAAAGTCGGTCGCGTCTTCGCCAACATCATTGGAAATGCCGTAGAACATATGAAAGGCAAAGGGACTCTTTGGTTTCACAGCAAGGAAAAAGGCGACAAAGTAGAAGTCTGCCTTGGAAACTCCAACACCTATATTCCAGATGATGACCGCAAACAACTTTTCGAAGCCTTTTTCACAAAAAGGAAAAAAGGTGGCACCGGTTTAGGTCTTGCCATTGCTAAAAAAGTTATCGAAGCCCACGGTGGTAAAATTTGGTGTGAATCTTCCAAAGAAAAGGGAACAGAATTTTTCTTCACCCTACCCCTATCCAATGAATTTGATGATAGTAAAGTTGAACTTTTACCCTCCAGCCGAGAATACTATAAAGCTGGGTCTATTAAGGTCGATATCGAAGATACAAAACTGACTAGTTCAGATACTGACTCTGCTGAAGAGCAGGTTATTGAGTACAATGTCATAAAAGCTATAGATGAACCTCTAAGAGTAGCTATCATAGACGATGAAGCAATATACAGGCGGCACCTGAAAAGTCATATTGAGGTGAGTGACAAACTAGCAGATAAACTACAAGTCGATGAATTTGAAAATGCAGAAGCTGTTATAGCTGAACTTGGTGGTATGGAGTTTGATGTAGTTATTCTTGACGTTGACCTAGGTAGAGGTCACTTTAACGGCTTTGACGCCTTGCCCGCCATCCGTAA